>NZ_JBLRPR010000001.1:0-394658 GCF_047915665.1 Neisseria sp. LACPHL-SPEC-2024-00856 | reverse complement strand
CGATTCCGACGGCCGCCCCGTTTTAACCCCGCCGCGCCCGTCCGATTACCACGAATGGGACGGCAAAAAATGGAAAATCAGCAAAGCAGCAGCAGCAGCCCGTTTCGCCGAACAAAAAAACGCCTTGGCATTCCGCCTCGCGGCAAAGGCGGACGAACTCAAAAACAGTCTCTTGGCGGGCTATCCCCAAGTGGAAATCGACAGCTTTTACAGGCAGGAAAAAGAAGCCCTCGCCCGGCAGGCGGACAACAACGCCCCGACCCCGATGCTGGCGCAAATCGCCGCCGCAAGGGGCGTGGAATTGGACGTTTTGATTAAAAAGGTTGTCGAAAAATCTGCCCGCCTGGCCGTTGCCGTCGGCGCAATTATCGGAAAGCGGCAGCAGCTCGAAGACAAATTGAACACCATCGAAACCGCGCCCGGATTGGACGCGCTGGAAAAGGAAATCGAAGAATGGACACTAAAAATCGGCTAAAAAAATACGGTTACCACCTGTTGGTAGCCATCGACCAACTGTTCAACGCCCTAACCGGCGACGCGGCGGACGAAACCCTGTCAAGCCGCACCTATCGCGGCGCGCGGCTCGCCCAACAGCCCAAAACCCGCTGGAAGATTTTATACACCCTGATCAACGGCTTGTTTTTCGACCGCCAACACTGCCGGCAGGCGTATATCAGCGAACTGAAAGGCAGGCAGCACGACGCGCGGTTCAACCAAAGCCGCGCCGCCGGGGAAAAGGGGACGCGATGAACTACTTCGGCATGGTAGAGTTTCTGCGCCTGATGGCAATGGTGCGGCCGCCATTTGTCTTCTTCTCCGGCACCCGCAGCGAACTGCCTGCTTATCTTGACCTCGTGGCAGAACTGCGCCTGACCGGATGGGAGCGTTTTGCAGGCAGCCAAACCTTGACTGTGAGCAGCACATCAACAGCAATTCAAGCTACGACGACCACCTGATTTATAAGTTCTGACCGCAAGTAGCGTACTGCTTTTAAAGGCATAAGATAATCCCCGTTTAACAGACCATTAAACGGGGATAAATTTGTGCAAAAGCTAATACAATTTCCTACGCTTCGGCGGTGCAAAAGTTGCCGCCAATTCGTGCAAAAGCTGCCGCCGCCTTACATAAGAGATGGGAAAATAATTGGCTATCAAGAAAAAGGTCTAGGTAGACCAATTTATCAAGTGAACCATAATGATAGGGAAGTTAAGGTGGCAATTACCATTGGTGATAATGGTTACATTGTGGGGGCAAACCCTCGAGGATTTGTAAAATGAAAATTAAAATTAGATTAATGGCTGACTATTTTTGTTATCCATTATGGCATGATGATGGTATTAATATGGGAGATATTGACCCTGCCAGTTTACCAATTTCCAATGAATTAAAAATGAAACTCTATCATTGGGCAGAATTGTATGACAATATTCTAAACATGGCTGATCCAGCAAGCTTTGTTTTTAATAGTAAAGAAGAAGAAAAATACTTCATACAAATGGGGGCAAAGCTTTTTTCTCAATTAAAAGTTGAGTTAAGTGACTCATACGAGATTAGGTATGTTGTTACTATTTAACAATAACCAACCAGCATATCCCGTGTAACCAAACTAAAAAGTGCACCAAATAACATGCAGCTAGTACCGTTGGAAATACATGATGCAGTTAGACATACTGGTCAAAATGTATTAAAAAAAGGACGTTAATCAAGGAAATGAATAATGAAAAAATTAAATATCTGGAGAGATGAAGGAAAAGTTTCTGCTTTAATCATTGAAAAATTTGCAGAAAATTTAGGTGTAACATTCCCTAGATCGTATATATATTTGATAAGTGAACATGATTATTTATATCCCGAAGAAGATTGTTTTATTTTTATTGATAATAATAAGAATACAGATGACAGAAATATTTTATTTTTAGGATATAAAAAAGATGCCTCCTGTCATGAAAATATCTATACCTATTCATGCATTGATGATGAATATGGCTATGGAAACCAAGTTGTTGCATTTGGAATAAGTGCAAATGGCGATTATATTTGTTTTGATTATCGTAAAAATTCAAGTAATCCATCCATCGTACTTATGTATCATGATGAATTTTACGAAGATGAACTAGGTAATACCAAGATGATTACAGTTCCCATCGCACCTGATTTTGATAGTTTTATAGATAAACTTTATCAAGATGTAGATTAACTGGCACTACTAACCAGTATAGCCTGTGTAACCAAGCAAAAAAGTGAAATGGTAGGATGTGTATTCATGCACACGCGGTTTTGGTTTCTCTGAACTCGGTTTCAGGCTGCCTTAAAACCACTTACCTTTCCTTTTTACTTTAACTAATCGTAACTCTAAACTATGCCCACTCCCCCCTAAACATCCTCTCACCCAAGCTCTATCCCAGTGAGCCATATAACGAAAGCGAAGCACCCGGTGCTATCACTTGGTTGTGGTATCAGTCGCCTAAGCATCGCCAAGTGTCTATTGCGGAGATGATGGCTTATGTGTTGCCTGTGTAAAAAAGAAGGGGCTGTGCTAGATAACCAGACCAAATTTCTATTAACTAATCGTCTTCAAATCTGAATTTGAGATTCTATTTCACTGTTGTTAAAACGCCGTTCACATTCCTTTAAATACGGTCCCAAATGTTCTTTGGAAATACCGTTCAACTTGCGTAAATGTCTAAATTCACTGACATCAATCGCATCATAACTATGAAAGGTATCCGTGTACACAATGCCATCAGGCTTAACTTTCTCTATCTAATACAGCCCCAAACTTTTTACTGTTTAAATAAATTTCCAAAGGCTTGGGCAGGCCGTAATCTTTCAAATGCGCCGGCTTTATCCAAATGCCGTCTGAAGGGCTTTCAGACGGTATTTGCCCTTCAAACGGCGTAATCATCAGCAACCGGTGCGTCAGGCGGTGGGTCAGGGCGGTTTGTTCGTCCATATCTGCCATCGTCAGGGAGAGTTTGGCGGCAAAGTCGGAAAGCCCGTTCAAACTTTCAAAACACGGTACGCAATACAGACCGCCCCAAATGCCTTTGGCGGGGCGTTTCTCCAATAAGATTGCGCCGTTTCGGTTGCGGACAATCAGCCAGTAAAGCGGCAGGGTTTGCACTTCGGGGGCAGTTTTTTTACGCGGCAGCTCGGCAATGCGGTTTTGCTTTTTTGCTTCGCAGATGTCTGCCATCGGGCATTGGTGGCACAAGGGTTTCGTCCCTTTGCACACGGTTGCGCCCAAATCCATCAAGCCCTGCGTGTAGGTGGGCATATCGGTGTTTTCAGACGGCATCAGACTTTCGGCAAGTGTCCAGAGCGAGTTTTCAAATTTTTTGTCCTGCGGATTGCCGTCGCGGGCGAACACGCGGCAGAGTACGCGTTTGACGTTGCCGTCCAAAATGGTTTCGCGGCGGTTGAAGGCAAAGGCGCAAATGGCGGCGGAGGTACTTCTGCCTACGCCGCAGAGGGTTTCCAAGTCTTTGCGCTCCGACGGAAATGTGCCGCCGAATTGTTCGACGACTTGTTGAGCGGCTTTGTGCAGATTGCGCGCGCGGCTGTAATAACCCAAGCCCGCCCACAGCGATAACACTTCGTCTTGCGGCGCGGCCGCAAGCGTCTGAACGGTCGGGAATTTTTCTAAGAAACGCGGATAGTAGTCCAACACGGTGGCGACCTGCGTTTGCTGGAGCATGATTTCGGAAAGCCAGACGCAATAAGGGTTTTTGACCTGCCAAGGGAGATGGTGGCGACCGTGTTGTTTTTGCCAGCGGATGAGCCGTTCGGAGAAGGGGATGGGTGTGTTCATTAATATCAATCTGTGGTTTTATTTATATTTAAAACAGAATGTTATGGTATAACATTGTGAAAGTAATTCTTATTGACATACAGATTATAGGGGTATATAACTCATACAAAGAGACTTTATTGCGGTATTGAAATTATTTATCAACAAGCAAGGAGTATCAGCATGAAAGCAATGGTTTATCACGGCGCAAACGACATCCGTTTTGAAGAAAAACCTCGTCCGCAGATTATCGATCCGACCGATGCGGTGGTGAAAATCGTCAAAACCACGATTTGCGGTACCGATTTGGGTATTTGGAAA
Organism: Neisseria sp. LACPHL-SPEC-2024-00856; assembly: GCF_047915665.1. Lineage (NCBI taxonomy): Bacteria > Pseudomonadati > Pseudomonadota > Betaproteobacteria > Neisseriales > Neisseriaceae > Neisseria > Neisseria sp. LACPHL-SPEC-2024-00856. Next base: position 390,547 of record NZ_JBLRPR010000001.1, on the reverse strand, counting down.
GGCAAAAACCCCGAAGTCGCCGACGGCCGTATTCTCGGCCATGAAGGCATCGGTATTGTAGAAGAAGTCGGCGATGCTGTAAAAAACATTAAAGTCGGTGATAAAGTCATTATTTCATGCGTCAGCAAATGCTGCACTTGCGACAACTGTAAAATCCAACTTTATTCACACTGCCGCAACGGCGGTTGGATTTTGGGCTATATGATCGACGGCACGCAGGCCGAATACGTCCGCACGCCTTATGCCGACAACAGCCTTGTTCCGCTGCCCGATAACGTCAACGAAGAAGTCGCCCTGTTGTTGAGCGATGCCTTGCCGACCGCCCACGAAATCGGCGTGCAATATGGTGATGTAAAACCCGGCGATACCGTCTTTATCGCCGGTGCCGGCCCTGTCGGTATGTCTGCCTTGCTGACCGCGCAACTGTACAGCCCTGCCGCCATCATCGTTTGCGATATGGACGAAAACCGTTTGAAACTGGCGAAAGAACTGGGCGCAACCCATACCGTCAACCCTGCTTCCGGCAATGTATCCAAACAAGTTTTTGCCATCGTCGGCGAAGACGGCGTGGATTGCGCGATTGAGGCCGTCGGCATCCCCGCAACTTGGAATATGTGCCAAGACATCGTGAAACCGGGCGGTCATATCGCCGTTGTCGGCGTACACGGTCAATCCGTCGATTTCAAACTCGAAAAACTCTGGATTAAAAACCTTGCCATCACAACCGGTCTGGTAAACGCCAATACCACCGAAATGCTGATGAAGGCGATTTCCAGCAGCTCCGTCGATTACACCAAAATGCTGACCCACCGCTTCAAATTCAGCGAATTGGAAGAAGCCTACGACGTGTTCAAACACGCCGCCGAAAACCAAGCCATGAAAGTGGTTTTGGAAGCGGATTAATCGGCGTTGAATCAGTTGTTTTTTAACCGGATGCCGTCTGAATGCGTTTCAGACGGCATTTTTTCAGCCGTGTAAAACGGGCTGTCCGGCTGCTGTATTTGTCGAATAGACTGACCGTTATTTTTATTATGCGGAAGATGGATGGGTATTTTAGGGGCGGTATGTCGGAGCGGTGCTGCCGTGTATGCCGACTGCGCCGCCAATCGGCAAAATGCCGTCTGAAGCAGGAAAGGGTTTCAGACGGCATTTTTACGATGCGGTTCAGGCTTTGGGTTTCAACGCCGCCGCTTCTTTGGCGAGGCGGGTGATGGTGTCCCAGTCTTTGTTTTTCACAGCTTCTTTCGGGGTCAGCCAAGAGCCGCCGATGCACAAGACGTTGGGCAGTGCCAAGTAATCGGGTGCGGTGGCGAGGCTGATGCCGCCGGTCGGGCAGAAGCGCACGTCGGCATAAGGACCGTAGAGGGCTTTGAGCATCGCTTTGCCGCCAACGACTTCGGCGGGGAAGAGTTTGAGGGTGTCGATACCGTGTTCCAAAGCCAGTTGGACTTCGCCCGGAGTAGCAACGCCGGGAATCAGAGGAATGCCGCTGTTGTGTCCGGCTTTGGCGAGGGATTCGTGCAGCCCCGGGCTGATGGCGAAAACCGCGCCTGCGTCTTCGACGGCTTTGAGCTGTTCAGGGTTGGTAACCGTACCCGCGCCGACGATGGCGTTGGGCACTTCTTTGGCAATCAGGCGGATGGCATCGAGGCCGACAGGGGTGCGCAGGGTGATTTCGAGGGTGGGGATGCCGCCTTCGACAAGGGCGTGGGACAAATCGACGGCAGTACTCAAGTCGTCAATCGCCATTACCGGTACAACTGCGCCGGCGGTCAGGATTTCGCGGGGGGTCAGTTTGGACATTTCGGTTCTCCGGGTGGGATGGGGTGTTGTTTTTGATGCGGTCAAACGGGATGGGGGGCGGTTTTCAGACGACCTTTAGAGGCTCTCGTATCCGACAAATACTCTGATAACGTCGGATTCGAGAATCCGACCTACGTCTATCTTAAAACGCTTCAATAATTTTTCAGACGACCTCTCGTTTTATGAAAAGGCCGTCTGAAACGCACATCAGGCAAATTCGCCGCCGAAGCTCATCGCGCCGGTTTCCGCGCCGCCGGTCAAACTGCGAAAGCCGGCGAAGAGTTCGCGGCCGCAGCCTTGTTGGTTCGCGCCCAAGTCGATGTGTTCGACTTCGCGGGCATTCCATTCGGCTTCGTCAATCAGGACGTTGAGTTCGCCGGTCACGGAATCGAAGCGGATCAGGTCGCCGGTACGGATTTTGGCGATGTTGCCGCTCATCAGGGCTTCGGGGGTCATGTGGATGGAGGCCGGAACTTTGCCGGACGCGCCGGACATACGGCCGTCGGTCAGCAGCGCCACTTTGAAGCCGCGGTCTTGCAGGATGCCCAAAGGCGGGGTCAGTTTGTGCAACTCGGGCATACCGTTGGCACGCGGGCCTTGGTAGCGGACGACGCAGATAAAATCGCGTTCCAATTCGCCGCGCTCAAACGCAGCCAACACTTCGCGTTGGTCGTTGAATACGATGGCGGGCGCTTCAATGATGCGGCAACCTTCACGCACGGCAGATACTTTAATTACGCCGCGACCGATGTTGCCTTTCATCAGGCGCAGACCACCGTCTGGGGAGAACGGATTGTCGGCTTTGCGCAGGATGTCATCGTTGCCGCTGGTTTCGGGGGCTTCGCGCCATTCGAGTTTGCCGTCGATAAGGAAAGGCTCTTTGGTGTAGTGGCGCATACCGTGTCCGACAACGGTATCGACATCGTCATGCAACAGGCCTGCGTCCAGCAATTCGCGGATAACGAAAGGTAGGCCGCCGGCAGCGGTAAAGTGGTTTACGTCGGCTTTGCCGTTGGGGTACACACGGATCAGCAATGGGATGATGGAAGAAATTTCGTCAAAGTCGTCCCAGTTCAAAATCACGCCGGCGGCGCGTGCCATGGCAACGAGGTGCATGGTGTGGTTGGTTGAGCCGCCGGTTGCCATCAGGCCGATTAGGGCGTTAATGAAGGATTTCTCGGTCAACATTTCGCCCAATGGTTTAATCGTGCCGTTTTTGATGCCGCGCGCGAGGTGTCCGGCCGCGTAGCGGGTCAGGGCTTCGCGCAGGTCGGTATAGGGATGGACGAAAGCGGCGGCAGGCAGGTGTACGCCCATCATTTCCATCATCATTTGGTTGGAGTTTGCCGTGCCGTAGAAAGTGCAGGTGCCCGGGCTGTGGTAAGAACCCATTTCGCTTTTCAAAAGTTCGTCGCGTCCGACTTTGCCTTCGGCGAAAAGCTGGCGGGTGCGAGCTTTTTCTTTGTTGCCGATGCCGCTGGACATCGGGCCTGCGGGGACGAAGATACCCGGAATATGACCGAACGAAAGCGCACCTATCATCAAACCCGGCACGATTTTGTCGCATACGCCCATAAACAGGCTGCCGTCAAACATTTGATGCGACAGACCGATGGCGGTACTCATGGCAATCACGTCGCGGGAAAACAGCGACAATTCCATGCCGGCATAACCTTGCGTGATGCCGTCGCACATGGCGGGTGTGCCGCCGGCGACTTGTGCGGTCGCACCGTTTTTCTGTGCTTCGTCTTTGATTTGATCAGGGAAGTCTTTAAACGGCTGGTGTGCGGAAACCATGTCATTGTAGGCAGTGATGATGCCTAAGTTGGGGACGGTTTCCTGAAGCATTTCGATTTTGATGCTCTTAGGCATGGAGGCATAGCCGTGTGCCAAGTTGCTGCAGCCGAGCTGGTTGCGCTCTAAGCGTCCCATCTGTTTGGCGCTGCGGATTTTCGCCAGATACTTTTCACGCGTCGGGCGGCTGCGCTCGATGATGCGCTCGGTAATTTCGGCGAGTTTCGGGTGAATAGGAGTGGGGTTCATGTGCGGTCTCCTGGCTAAACGATATGATAGGGATTTTGTTTGTGCGTTTCTGATTTTTGTATCGGGTATTCAGACGGTGAGTGTTTTAAAAGGTATGCCGTCTGAAAGTGGGAAGCGGGTGCTATTATAGTACAAAATTTGTAATTTTGTTACAAAAAAATCAGGCATTGAAAAGAAATTTGATTTAAATCGTAGAATCTTTCGATTGTTGTAACGGAATAGGGGAAACCTGTCCGATTTTTGGACTAGGTCAAATAAATTGTAAAAATGGGAATAGACAAAAAGTGTAGCGGTGTGTAGTATTACTACTCGTTATGCCGCCTGCCTTTGTTTCCGATATTGCGATGCAGCGTGATGGGGGAAACAGGTTCAGACGGCATCGAAAAATTCTTTCCTGACGAGATAATGCGATGAGTACACAGACAAATTTTGATTTGGTGTTGTTCGGTGCGACCGGCGATTTGGCAATGCGCAAACTTTTGCCCTGCCTGTATCAGGCGCACGTGGCCGGTTTGCTTCATCCCGAAGGTCGTATTTTGGGTGTGAGCCGCAGCGAATTGGATACCGCCGGTTTTTTGGCAAAAGCGGAAACGAATTCTAAAATCCATATCAAACAAAATTTTTCAGATGAAGCGTGGGCTTCGTTCGTCAAACGCATCGAATACCTGAAGGTTGATGTTACCGAAGCAGCCGATTTTGCCGCTTTGGGCGATTTGGTCAAAGCGCGTAAAGAAACCGACAACGTCGTCATCTATCTGTCCACCGCGCCCAAATTCTTCGCGCAAGCCTGCGAGAACCTTGCTGCGATCGGTTTGAATGCCGACAACGTGCGCGTGGTTTTGGAAAAACCGTTGGGTACGGACTTGGCTTCTTCCCAACAAATCAATACCGATGTTGCGCGTTATTTCAAAGAAGGGCAAATTTACCGCATCGACCACTACCTTGGCAAAGAAAGCCTACAAAACCTGCTTGCGCTGCGTTTTGCCAATGTAATGTTCGAGCCGCTGTGGAACAATAAATACATCGAAAGCGTGCAGTTGACCATCGCCGAACAGCTCGGTGTAGAAGAGCGCGGCGAGTTTTACGACATTACCGGCGCGTTGCGCGATATGGTGCAAAACCATTTGATGCAGATGCTGTGCATGACTGCGATGGAAGCCCCCGCCAGCTTGGATGCCGACGCGGTGCGCGATGAAAAAGTCAAAGTCATCAAGTCATTGAAGCCGCTGACCGTCGAATCTGTCAATGAAAATGTCGTGCGCGGACAATATACCGCCGCCAAAGGCATGAACGGCTATCTTGAAGAAATCAACGTTCCGCAAGACAGCTTTACCGAAACCTACGTCGCCATTAAAGCCGAAATCGAAAATGAACGCTGGAAGGGCGTTCCTTTCTACCTGCGTACCGGCAAACGCATGGCGGGCAAAGTGGCGGAAATCGTTTTGAACTTCAAAGATTTGAACAGTCATATTTTTGAAGGCAGCCGCACCGCGCCCAACCGGCTCGTTATCGAGTTGCAACCGCATGAATCCGTGCGCCTCTATACGCAGATGAAAACCCCGGGTGCAGACAATAAGGTCGAAACCGTGCCGCTGGCAACCGATTTGGGCAAAGCATTGGAAGGCCGCCGCGCGGAAGCTTACGAGCGCCTGCTGTTGGATGTGATTAACGGCAAACTCGCTTTGTTCAACCGCCGCGACGAACTCGAAGCCGCATGGGAATATGTGATGCCGATTTTGGAAAACTGGGCAAATAACACCACGCCGCCGCACGGTTACGGCGCACACTCGTGGGGGCCTGAAGCCGCGCGCGAACTGTTGGCGCGCAACGGACACAAGTGGCACGAAGAGCAGTAATACAATAATGCGTTCAGACGGCATGGGGTTTGAAATGCCGTCTGAACGCAAGTAAAGCAGTATAGTGGATTAACAAAAATCAGGACAAGGCGACGAAGCCGCAGACAGTACAAATAGTACGGCAAGGCGAGGCAACGCTGTACTGGTTTAAATTTAATCCACTATAAAAAGCAGTCCCGATATTTGGTATCAAAAGCATAAACAACTGTTCGGCCGGCATATTGCTCAACCCGTTTCCATAACGGAATATGCCGTCTGAAATAAAAAAAGGACACAAATATGTTTGTTTGGCACGAATACGAAAATGCGGCAGAAGCGGCGCAGTCTTTGGCTGACGCAGTGGCGGATGCTTTGCAGGGCGCACTGGACGAGAAGGGCGGTGCGGTGTTGGCAGTTTCCGGCGGACGTTCGCCGATTGCATTTTTCAACGCCCTGTCGCAAAAAGATTTGGATTGGAAAAACGTCGGCATCACCTTGGCAGACGAGCGCATCGTTCCGACCGTCCACGCCGACAGCAATACCGGTCTGGTGCGCGAATACCTGTTGAAGAACAAAGCGGAAGCGGCAATGTGGATTCCTATGGTGGAAGACGGAAAAACTGAAACCGAATTACATCCCGATGCTGTTGTCGATTATGCACTGAAACATTACAAGCAGCCCGATGTTTTGATTTTGGGTATGGGAAACGACGGGCATACGGCTTCGATTTTCCCGAAAGCTCCGCAGTTTCAGACGGCAATCGACGGTTCGGCAGGTGTCGCGCTGGTGCATACCACGCCCGTTACCGCGCCGCACGAGCGCATCAGCATGACCGTGGATGCGATTGCCCATACGGGGCATGTGTTTTTGGCGATACAGGGCGAAGAGAAAAAAGCCGTGTTCGACCAAGCCGCACAAGGCGAAAACCGCGAATATCCGATCAGCTTCGTATTGAGCTGCCAAGGAGTGAACTGCCATGTCTTTTACGCCGAATAAACAAGCCGGATATCCCCGACTGGTCGCCGACATCGGCGGTACGAATGCACGTTTTGCTCTGGAAACCGCGCCGCGCGTCATCGAAAAAACCGCCGTGCTTCCGTGTAAGGACTACGATACGGTTACCGATGCGGTGCGTGTCTATCTGAACCAAAGCGGTGCAACAGGCGTACGGCACGCGGCATTTGCCATCGCCAACCCGATTTTGGGTGACTGGGTGCAGATGACCAACCACCATTGGGCGTTTTCCATCGAAACCACCCGTCAGGCTTTGGGGCTGGACACCCTCATCCTTTTGAACGACTTTACCGCGCAGGCATTGGCGGTAACGCAGACTTCAAGTAAAGACCTGATGCAGGTAGGCGGGCAAGAGCCTGTCGAATTTGCCCCCAAAGCCGTTATCGGTCCCGGTACCGGCTTGGGCGTGAGCGGATTGGTGCACAGCCCCGCAGGCTGGGTGGCTTTGGCAGGCGAGGGCGGGCATACCAGTTTCCCGCCGTTTGACGATATGGAAGTGCTGATTTGGCAGTACGCCAAAAACAAATACGGCCATGTTTCCGCCGAACGCTTTTTGAGCGGCGCGGGCTTGAGCTTGGTTTACGAGGCTTTGGCTGCAAAACAGAAAGCCAAACCCGCCAAACTGATGCCGTCTGAAATCACGGAAAAGGCTTTGAGCGGCGCGTCGCCTTTGTGCCGTCAGACTTTGGACATCTTCTGCGCCATGCTCGGCACGGTTACTTCCAACCTCGCCCTGACGCTGGGCGCGCGCGGCGGCGTGTACCTGTGCGGCGGCATTATTCCCCGCGTGTTGGAATACTTCAAAACTTCCCCGTTCCGCAGTCGTTTCGAGAACAAGGGCAGGTTTGAAGCATATCTTGCCGCGATTCCCGTGTATGTCGTCTTGAGCGAGTTTCCCGGAATTTCCGGTGCGGCTGCGGCTCTCGACAACCATTTGAGAAACGTTTAACCACAGCGGCTCCTTGCAGCGGGGCTGCATTATCGAAGGGCATATCATTATGTTAAGCAAAATCAGCGAATCACTGGCAAACCTTTCCGGTGCGGAACGCAAAGTCGCCGAATGTGCATTGGCGGAACCCAAATGGTTCGTCCATGCCGCCGTTGCCGAAATTGCCGAACGTGCGTCCGTCAGCCAGCCGACCGTCATCCGATTCTGCCGCAGCTTGGGTTATAAAGGGCTGCCCGAGTTCAAGCTCGCCTTGTCCGCCAGCATCGGTCATGAGGGTATGCCCTATGTCCACGAAGAACTCAACGCCGACGACGATATGGCAAGCGTGGTCGAGAAAGTATTGGGCAATGCCGCCGCCTCGCTGTTGGGCGAACGCCGCTTCCTGAAAGAGTCGGAGCTGGAAAACGCCATTGCCACGCTGATGCACGCCCGCCGCGTCGAGTTTTACGGTGTCGGCAATTCCGGTATCGTCGCGCAGGACGCGCAGCACAAGTTTTTCCGTTTCGGAATGTCCACGGTCGCCTATGTCGATACGCACACGCAGCTGATGGCGGCATCCGTTTTGAGCGATCAGGATGTTTTGGTTGCCATTTCCAACACGGGTTCGTCTATCGAACTTTTGGATGCGGTCAGCATCGCCAAAGAAAACGGCGCGTCTGTCATCGCACTGACCCGCAACGATTCGCCTCTGGCGCAACTTGCCGACTGCGTGTTGAGCGTTGCCACACAGGAAAATGCAGAACTCTACACGCCCATGGTTTCCCGCCTCTTGCAGCTTGCCGTCATCGACATTCTCGCCATCGGACTTGCCCTGCGCTTGGGCGATGCTGCCAGCCTGCAATTGCAGAAAAGCAAAAAAAGCATACACAACAAGCACATCGATTACGACAAAGATTGACCTTCAGACGGCATCCTACAAATGCCGTCTGAAATGCCGAACAACGGTCGTCGGCGGCTTGCGGCAGTTTCCGGCAGCCTTTTCATCCCACAACAAAAAACCTCATTCAGGAGCATACAGATGAAACACCTTCACGACTTACCCGCATGGTCGAAATTGTGGAACCACTTTGACGACAGCAAAACATTGCATATGCGTGAAATGTTCGAGCAAGACCCGCAGCGTGCGGAACGCTACTGGCTGCAAGTCGGCGGACTGACGCTGGACTACTCCAAAAACCGCATCAACGACGAAACCATGTCGCTTTTGTTCGAGTTGGCGCGTGAAGCAGGCGTGCCGGAGCGGATGCGGCAGATGTTCCACGGCGAAAAAATCAATACCACCGAAAACCGCGCCGTCCTCCACGTCGCCCTTCGCAACCGCACCAATTCGCCGATTGTGGTTGACGGTGAAGATGTTATGCCCAAAGTCAACCGCGTTTTGCAACGTATGGGCGAATTTGCACACGAAGTCCGCAGCGGAAGCTGGCTGGGCTATACCAACCAAGTCATTACCGACGTTGTCAACATCGGCATCGGCGGATCGGATTTGGGCCCGCTGATGATGTGTACCGCGCTCAAACCTTTCGGTCATCCGCGCCTCAATATGCACTTCGTCTCCAACGTGGACGGCTCGCAACTGCGCGACGTATTGTCCAAAGTCCACCCCGAAACCACGCTGTTCATCATCGCCTCCAAAACATTTACCACGCAGGAAACGCTGACCAACGCGCTGACCGCGCGCGAATGGTTTTTGAATCATGCGGGCGACGAAGAAGCCGTTGCCAAACACTTCGCCGCCGTTTCCACCAATCAAAAAGCCGTCGCCGAATTCGGCATCGACACCGCCAATATGTTTGAATTTTGGGATTGGGTCGGCGGTCGGTACAGCCTGTGGTCCGCCATCGGATTGCCGATTATGCTGTATCTCGGCGAAGAAAACTTCATCGAAATGCTCAACGGCGCGCACCTGATGGACCAACACTTCATCAACACACCGCTCGAGCGCAACCTGCCCGTCATCCTCGCCCTCATCGGCATCTGGTATATCAACTACTACGGCGGCGGCAGCCACGTCATCGCGCCTTACGACCAACATTTGCACCGCCTGCCCAAATTCATCCAGCAGCTCGATATGGAAAGCAACGGCAAACAGGTTACGTTGGACGGCAAAGCAGTCGGACACGAAACCTCGCCGATTATCTGGGGCGAAACGGGCATTAACGGCCAGCACGCCTTCTTCCAACTGCTGCACCAAGGCACGCACATTACCCCCATCGACCTGATTGCCTCGCTTGAAAAACGCAGCAACCTGCCCGGACACCACGAAATCCTGCTTGCCAACGTCTTTGCACAAGCAGAAGCCTTTATGCGCGGCAAAACCCCCGACGAAGTCCGTGCCGAACTCAAAGCGCAGGGTATGGATGAGGCGCGCATCGAAGAGCTGGTCCCGCACAAAACCTTCTCCGGCAACCGCCCGACCAACCTCATTCTCATGGACAAGGTCAACCCGCGCAATATGGGCAGCCTGATTGCAATGTACGAACACAAAACCTTCGTACAAGGCATCATTTGGGGCATCAACAGCTTCGACCAGTGGGGCGTGGAACTCGGCAAACAACTGGCTAAAACTATTTTGGGCGAACTGACCGGCGAAACCGTGCCGCAAAAGCACGACAGTTCGACCGAACGCCTGATCAGGCTTTACCTGCAAACCAACCGCAAATCATAAAATCCCCGGGCAAAATGCCGTCTGAACGCCGACCGTTTCAGACGGCATTTTTATCGAACAGGAAAACCGTCGGTAAACTTGCAGAGCGTGTGCAATCCCGATATGATGGTTCGCATAAATTTAAACATGTATGTTCCGCAGCCATGTACTTCAAGTGCCGTAGCGTGTGTGGAAATACGCAACAGACAGTCCGTGTTTGGACGGCAAAGGAAATCCGATGAAAAAAAACTTACCCGCACTGGCATTGGCAAGTATGCTGATTTTGTCGGGCTGCGACCGTTTGGGAATAGGCAACCCGTTTTCCGGAAAGGAAATTTCCTGCGGAAGCGAAGAGGCTAAAGAGATTTTGGTCAAACTCGTCCGCGACAATGTCGAGGGTGAAACCGTCAAAACCTTTGACGACGACGCATTCAAAGACCAGGCATTTGCCGACATCGGCATATCGCATATCCGCAGCATGGTCGAACGTTTGGGGATAACCGTCGATGAAGTCCGAACCATCGAAAAAACCGACACGTCCAGCAAACTCAAATGTGAAGCTACGTTGAAACTGGACGTGCCCGACGATGTTGTCGGTTATGCCGTAGCCGCCAACCAATCCATAGGTAACAGCTATAAGAAAACGCCCGACTTTTTTGAACGCTACTACCGCAAAGAAGGCGCGTATTACGTCAAAACTATTTCTTACAGCGTCCAGCCGACAGACGACAAAAGCAAAATCTTTGCCGAACTGAATCAGGCACACGATATCATCCATCCGCTCAGCGAGCTGGTGTCTATGGCACTGATTAAAGAGCCGTTGGACAAAGCGAAACAAAGGAACGAAGAACTTGAAGCGGCAGAAGCCGCCGCGCAGGAAGCGAGGGAGGCAGAAGAAGCGGCGGCGCAGGAGGCATTGGGTCGGGAGCAGGAAGCCGCCCGCGTATCCGAATGGGAAGAACGCTACAAGCTGTCGCGCAGCGAGTTCGAGCAGTTCTGGAAAGGATTGCCGCAAACTGTACAGAATAAGCTGCAAGCTTCGCAGAAAACATGGAAAAGCGGGATGGATAAAATCTGTGCCAGCAAGGCAAAAGCCGAAAGTGAAACGCCAAACGGCATAAAAATCAGCGAATTGGCATGCAAAACGGCGGAAACCGAAGCACGCTTGGAAGAGCTGCACAACCGCAAGAAAGCAGTGATTGACGAAATTATCAGGGAAGCAGATAAAAAAGAAAGGACTGCCAAGGCGGCATTGGATGGTGCGGTTCAGGCATTGCCCGCCGATATTGCCGAAACCGTTATGCCCGAATACCGCAACTGGCAAAACGGTTTGAATGCCAAATGCGCCGATGGCGACGAATACGGCGTGGCACAATCCGACTGCCGTACCAGAGAAATCAATGCGAAAACCAAAGAAATCCAAGGTTATCTGATCAACTGACCTTCGATTTGAAGATGCCGTCTGAAATACTTTTGTGTTTCAGACGGCATTTTTGCTGCTGGCCTTTTGGATAACGGCTTTGTTTATTCTGTAAAAAACGTATGCGCTCCAAGGTAGTTTTTGGCGTAAAACGGTGTGGAGAGTTTTTCGGTTTTGATGGTTTTACCGCTGCTGGGGGCATGGATGAATTCGCCGTTGCCGATGTAGAGTCCGACGTGTGAGTAGCGGTGCGCGCCGCCCGTATTAAAGAATACCAGGTCGCCTGCTTTGAGGCGGCTGTCGGGGATTTTGCGGCTGGCTGCCGCCATGTCGCGGGCGGTGCGGGGAAGGTTGACGTTAAGGGCGTTTTTGTAAACGAATTGAATCATGCCGCTGCAGTCGAAGCCGGTTGCGGTGCTGCTTCCGCCCCATTTGTAGGGCGTACCGATGAGTCCGAGGCTGTGGAGCATGAGTTCCTGCGAGCCTTGTGTGCGGTCGATGTGGCTGATGCGGACGGGTTGGATTTGCCGGACTGTCTGTTTGGGTTTCGGTTGGCGGTGTTTGTCGGAGGTCGTGCCACATGAGGCGAGGAGCAGTGCGCTGAGACAGAGGAAAAGGGTTTTGTCGAGGGGAAACATGGTTTTTCCTTTGCGGGTTCGGATATGCCGTCTGAAGGTGTTTCAGACGGCATTTCTATAATAAACCTTCTATGGGCAGCAGGGATAGGATTTTTGCGGCGATGCGTTTCCAAAGTTTGGCTTCGGGTTCGTTCGGGTAGGTTTTTCGGGTGGCGGGATCGTGCCATTGCAGGCGGTTGTGCCTGTCGAGGGTAACGCGGTAGGCGTATTCGGGTGTGGTATCGGCAAGGGTGCGCTCCATCTGTTCTGCGATTTTGGGGCTTTCGATGACAACGCCCATTTCGGTATTGAGGCGTGCGGAACGGGGGTCGAGGTTAAATGAGCCGATGAAGATGCGTTTGCCGTCCACGATGAAGGTTTTGGCGTGCAGGCTGGTTACGGAGCTGCCGGTCAGGCCTTTGTCTTTTGTGGCGGGGACGGCATGGTTGGGTTGCAGCTCGTAGAGTTTGATGCCGGCTTTGAGCAGCGGTTTTCGGTATTTGACGTAGCCGGAATGGACGGCGGCAACGTCGGTCGCCTGTAGCGAGTTGGTCAGGACGGTAACGTCTATGCCGTCCTGCACCAGTTTTGCCAGTGCGTCTGTGCCGGATTTTGTGGGGACGAAATAAGGTGAAACCAGATAGACGCTTTTTTCGGGCTGTTTGAGCGCGTCTTGCAGCCGCCCGGCAATCGGCGGTTTGCGGCTGTCCCGGTCCAGCCCTTTGTCGGGATCGTCGCTGATTAGGCGGGTTTGGACGCTCTGCCAGTCGATGCGTCCTGTCTGTATTTTTTTGTAGAGGGGCGACTGTTCGACGGTTTCGCGGTAGCGCAGGAGTGCGTGTCTGGACGTTTCGTCGTTGTATCCGAGTGCTTGAAGACCCTTGCCGATGTCGCCGCTGCGGATGATACGCGTGGCGTTGTGGGCGGAATGGCTTGCCCAGTAGCGGTCGAAGTCGTGCGATACTTCGCCGACGACGCTGCCGGTGGCGAGGATGTCCAGGTCGGCGAAAACGGTGTCCTCACCGACTTTGAAGTATTCGTCGCCGATATTGCGTCCGCCGAGTATGGTGGCGCGGTTGTCGGCGGTAAAGGATTTGTTGTGCATGCGGCGGTTGAGGCGGGGGAAGTCGGTCAGGTAGCCGAGTGCGCGCCATTTGCGTAGGACGAAGGGGTTGAACAGGCGCACTTCGATATTGGGATGGCTGTCGAGGGCAAGCAGGAGGTCGTCCAATCCGCGCGTGTTGTTGTCGTCCAACAGCAGGCGTACGCGCACGCCGCGTTCTGCGGCAAGGTACATCAGGTTGAACAGCAGCCGACCGGAAATGTCGTTGCGCCAGATGTAGTATTGCAAATCGAGGCTGTGTTCGGCAGATTCGATAAGGGCGGCGCGGGCGGCAAAGGCTTCGTGGGGGTCGTCGAGCAGGTAAATGTCGGACAGGCGGCTGTCGGACGGGAAATGGCGGATGTGCAGGACTTTATCCAAACGGACGGGGGAAGCAGTGTCAAAATGGCGGCTTTCCGTGCGTTCGTCCAAGGGCGGCAGCCATGCGGCGCACGAGCAGAGCAGGAGGAACAACAGGGGAAGGAGGCTGCGTGTTTTCATAGGAAATCGGTTCAGACGGCATTACCTGTGTTTTGGGTTGGCGCACATGGAAGTGCGACATCATAATCCAAACGTTGAAACGGGTAAAAGTTTTGCGTGCGAACCGCTTCAGGATGGTGTGTTCCGTGTCAGGTTGGTGCCGTCTGAAACGTGCAGCCGATTGAATACCAGCGATGAGGCAAGGGTGATGCCGCCGATGCTGAGCAGGGTCATACGGAAGGCGGAATGCAGACCTGAAGAAGCCGGTATCAGAAATGTCCAGTTTTTAAGGATTAATGCGCCGGCAACAATGCCCATGCTGATGGCAAGCTGTTGGTTGACCGCCATCAGGCTGTTGCCGCTGCCGGTCTGTTGCGGGCGCAAATCGGCGAGGGTCAGTGTGTTCATGGCAGAAAACTGTAGGGAGTTGCACGCGCCGATCGCCAGTGAGAGGAAAATCCAAATCCACAGTGGCGAGTTTCCGTCAGGCAGGGCGAGCAGCATGATAAAGGCGGCAAGCAGTTTGGTATTCCAAAGCAGTACCTTGCGATAGCCGAAACGCTTCATCAAGGTGGAGATTAACGGCTTGACTAATAGCGAAGACAGGGCGACGGGTGCGACCAGCCAGCCTGACAGGCTTGCGCTGAAGCCGAAAGCGACTTGAAACATCAGGGGCATCAGAAAAGGAATCGAGCTGATGCCGATACGGCTGAACAGGTTGCCTGCCAATCCCAGACGGAAAGTGCGTATCAGAAACAGGTCGGCAGAATAAATCGGATGGGGTGCCGTTTTCATGTGTCTGAAATAACGGTGTGCAAACAGCAGTCCGCCGCACAGCGGCAACAGTGCAAAATACGGAGGCAGCGCGTGCGACAGGCTTTCTGCAGCAAGCAGCAGCAGGCAGGCGGCAGCGGAAAAGGTCAGATAGCCTTTGAAATCCAGAGCGGTATCGTTGCCTTTGACATCGGGCATGATGTTGCGTCCCAATATAAACCCCAGCAGACCGATGGGCAGGTTGAGCAGGAAAATCCAGTGCCACGAAGCGTATTCGACCAGATAACCGCCCGCCAAAGGCCCTAAAACCGGCCCGATTAATGCGGGCATAACCGCATAATTGATGGCATTGAGCAGCTTGGACTTGTCGTACACACGCAAGATGGTCAGACGCGGTATCGGAACCAGCATCGAACCGCCAATGCCCTGAACGACACGGGAAAGCGTCAATTCAAACAGCGAACCCGATGCGGCGCACAATGCCGATCCGAGCATAAAAACGGCAATCGAACTGAAAAAGACTTTTTTCGTTCCGAACCTGTCCGCCAAATAACCGCTCAAAGGAATCAGCAGGGCAACAGTTAGCGTGTAGGAAATAACCGCCAGCTGCATGTTCAATGGCGACTCATTCAGGTCGGCGGCAATTTCAGGCAGTGCGGTATTTAAAATGGTCGCATCCAACATCTGCATAAAAATGGCAATTGCCAGCAGAAGCGGCAGCCAAGGGGATGGTGCGCGGGCGGATAGGGTGTTTTTTTCCATAGGGCGATTGTACCCCATCCTTGTGCCATTATCGTTTTCAGATGCCGTCTGAATGCCGTCAGAGTCGGCGTCCTGAATGTTCACAAGCAAACGAATCGGCATTTCATTGTAATGATAATTATTATCGAAAATTATCAGAGTAAGGTACAGTAAGCGTTATGGGGCAGTTTGTAAGAAAAACCGGATTATTTTTTAAAATTAGACTTGACCCGCAACAGTCAATTACTTAAAGTAAACGCTTACCTTTCTACAGAGAAAAACGGGTTTCCCGTTATCAAAAAACATGAGCGCAACCATTCCCCCAAAAATTATCCGATACGACAGCAATCCGACCGATGTCTATTTTTTCGGCACCTGCGTCCTTGATCTTTTTATGCCCGAAGCAGGCATGGATGCCATTGCCCTAATCGAGCAGCAGGGCATACGCGTCCATTTCCCGATGGCGCAAAGCTGCTGCGGCCAGCCCGCCTATTCATCCGGCCATCCGACCGAAGCCTTTGATGTCGCCAAGGCGCAACTCGACCTTTTCCCCGAAAACTGGCCGATTGTCGTACCGTCCGGCTCGTGCGGCGGCATGATGAAACACCACTGGCCGACTTTGTTTAAAGGCACCGAGTACGAGCAAAAAGCCATTGATTGTGCCGGCCGCATCATAGAGTTTACCCATTTTCTGCTGGCTATCGGCTACAAGCCTGAAGACAAAGGCGGGCCGGTTAAGGTCGCCGTTCACACTTCCTGTGCCGCCCGCCGAGAAATGAATGTCCATCTTTCAGGCTGGCAGTTGATTGACGGCATGGAAAACGTCGAGCGCATCGTTCACGACCACGAAAGCGAATGTTGCGGCTTCGGTGGCACATTCTCCGTCAAACAGGCCGATATTTCCGGCGCGATGGTAACAGACAAAGTTGCCGCGCTGAAAGAAACCGGTGCGACCGAAATCATCAGCGCGGACTGCGGCTGCATGATGAACATCGGCGGCAAAATTGCTAAGGACGAACCGAATATGCCGCGTCCGAAACACATTGCATCCTTCTTGTTGGAACGTACCGGAGGCAAAGCATGAGCGCGCGCGAAAATATTTTGGCAAAACTGAAAAAAGCCGACGCATTGCCGATGGAAGAGCCTGCGGTTTTTGATTATTACCGTGAAATGGGTGTTTCTTGGAGCAGCGAAGTTGAGCGTCTGAAACATTGGGCTGCCGCTATGCGCGCCGTAAAAACCGAAATTTATTGGGTGACCAAAACCGGCTGGCCGCAAGTATTCCGTCAAGCAGCCGAAGGCAAAGGTTTGAAAAACATTCTGCTGCCGTTGGCGACCGAACACGGACAAATCGCCCGTGCCGCGCTGGTGGACAGCAATATCGAACCGATTGCTTTCGAGCGCGAAATCGATACTTGGAAAACCGAGTTCTTCTCAAACATCGATGCGGGCTTCAGCGGCGCGCAATGCGGCATCGCCCGTACCGGTACGCTGATGCTGTTTTCCAGCCCTGAAGAGCCGCGTACTTTAAGCCTCGTTCCGCCCGTGCATTTCTGCCTGTTCGATACGTCCAAGATGTACAACGAGTTTCATAACGCCGTCGAAGGCGAAAAACTGGTGGAAAACGGTATGCCGACCAATGTATTCCTGATTTCCGGCCCGTCCAAAACCGCAGACATCCAACTGACGCTTGCTTACGGCGCGCACGGTCCGCGCGATTTGGTCATCCTCGCCATTCTGCCCGACCACATTTCCCCTGCCGATTTGGAGGAAAACGCATGACTACGCAAACCATCAAGTTCCACATGAAGCCGGAAACTTTCAAACAAAATGCCGCAATTTCCCTTCAAGACAAGCCTTTGCGTAAAAGCCTGCGTACCGCGATGGATATGCTGATGACCAAGCGCAAAGCCGTTTTGACCGACGAAGAAGAGCTGCAAAGCCTGCGCGATTTGTGCGAACACATCCGTCAGCGTTCCCTGTCCAAATTGCCTGCGCTGCTGGAGCAGTTGGAAGAAAACCTGACCAAGCTGGGCGTGAAAGTGCACTGGGCGGAAACCCCTGCCGAAGCCTGCCAAATTATCCACGACATCATCACAGCCAAAAACGGCAAGCTGATGGTCAAAGGCAAATCAATGGTCAGCGAAGAAATCGAGCTGAACCATTATCTTGAAGCAAAAGGCATTAAAGCGGTGGAAAGCGACTTGGGCGAGTTCATCGTCCAAATGGCAGGCGAAAAACCGACCCATATCGTGATGCCCGCCATTCACAAAACCAAAGAACAGGTTAGCGAACTTTTCCACCAAAATCTTGGAACTTCCTTAACGGACGACGTGGATCAACTGACCGGCTTCGCCCGCAAAGCCCTGCGCGATATTTACAGCACCGCCGATGTCGGCTTGAGCGGCGTAAACTTCGCCGTTGCCGAAACGGGTACGCTGTGTCTGGTCGAAAACGAAGGCAACGGTCGCTTGAGTACCACCGTTCCGCCCGTGCATATCGCTATTACCGGTATTGAAAAAGTGGTGGCGAAATTGTCCGACATCCCACCCTTGTACAGCCTGCTGCCGCGTTCTGCCATTGGTCAGAACATTACCACCTATTTCAATATGATTACCGGTCCGCGCCGCAGTGAAGAGCTGGATGGTCCGCAGGAAATGCACTTGGTTCTGCTCGACAACGGCCGCAGCCAAGCCTATGCCGAAGACCAAATGCGCCGCACCTTGCAATGTATCCGTTGCGGCGCGTGTATGAACCATTGCCCGGTTTATACCCGTATCGGCGGCGCGGCATACGGCACAACTTATCCCGGCCCGATTGGCGAGATTATTTCCCCACACCTGTTGGGCCTGGATGCCACCCGCGACCTGCCGACCGCCTGCACGATGTGCGGCGCGTGCGTGGAAGTCTGCCCGGTACGCATCCCGATTACCGAACAAATGCAGCGTTTGCGAGTTGAGGCGCAACGTTCGCCGACCGAAACCGTGCCGCACCCCATCCGGGGGCAAGGCGCATCGCATACCTTCGGCGAACAAATGGCGTGGCGCACATTCAACGGTATTTTCAGCGGCAGCAAAACCTACCGCGCCTTCGGTTGGGCGGCCACCAAGTTCCGCAACCTGACCCCGCGCAAACAGTTGGGTTGGACGCAAAACCGCGTACCGATGAAACCGGCGAAGAAAACCCTGCACGAACTGATGGCGGAAAAAATGCGCCAAAAAGAAAAAGCATAAGCGATTGTGTATGAAATGCCGTCTGAAACGGTTTCAGACGGCATTTGCTTGGTTATTCGGCTTTGAATTTTGGGTCGGCTTCCGACAGCCGTAGGGCGGCATTGCCATGCCGCCGTTCAAACCCTTGCATTTACACCTCCAACAGTTTCAGTGCGGCGGCTTTGATGGCTTCAAAAGACAAATCTACCGCCTTTTCCTTCAACAGGCTGCGGATGCACCGCCAAGCCGTATCGCTGCGGATGGAAGCGAGAAACTCATGCCCCGCCCACGTCAGGCGGATTCTGTAACAGGCAAACCCATTACCCTGCTGATCGCGGTTGCATTTGCCCGCAATCAGTTCGCCCTGTATCAAGAGCCACAGATGATATGCGGCTTCTTCCTTTGTCCAACCTTCGATACAGGTGGAAACGAGCCAGCGGTCGGGGTTGGGTTCATTTTCCAATTCGGTCAGGATATGGCGTATCAAATCCCAGTCGCGTTTCACTTTTTATCCTTGAAGATGTTTTAAAGGCCGTCTGAAACGGTTTCAGACGGCCTTTTAGTTATGCGGATTTTAATCCCAGGTCTGCTTCCGGAGCGGTTTTCCTACTTAAAAATACTTTTATTTCTCGGCTGACATACAGTTCAGACGGCATGACCTACTCCGATATTTTTATCAATAAGCGGACTTTATCCCACTGTTCTTGCGGCAATGATAACACATACCGCAACAATGACTTTGCGGTATTACCCTGCCACCCGGTTGATTTCATCCCGGCATATATAGGCGCAATTCATACGGGCGGGCGCATACATGGGTGGAACTGCAACAGGGCGCGTGTTTGCGGATAGCTTGTGTAAGCACAAAAGTGTGTAACAGCCTGATAATTGGCTGGAAGCTTGCAGCTTTTTGCATTGCCGATTTGTCGGCAGTAATGTTGGCTTTGGCATTTTCTTCTGTTTTAAGGTAACTTGTGGCAAGCTTCCCCCATAAATGATGAAAATTCAGGTATAGCCCGTCGTATCCGAGGCAACAAAAAAGCCTTGAGACTATTGAATTTCAAGGCTTTATGCGTATTGCAGGATACTGCTGAAAACAGGGTATGGTGGAGGCGGGGGGAATCGAACCCCCGTCCGAAAGTCCTCTACAAAGCGTTCTACATACTTAGTTGTGTCTATTTGAAAATCTTATTTCCATCATGCCGACCAACAGGCCTTTTGGAAACCAGTTACCTTAAGTCTTATTTCCTGCCAAGTAACCCGGCAGGAAACCAGTCAATGTAAGATGACGTTGCGGTGGCTTTCGCCACACAGCCCATTGACCGACTGCTGCAACGGCTGGCCTTAAGCGGCCAAAGCGTAAGTTTCGTCGTTTGCGACTATTTGAATTCAGTGTTTTACGGGAATCTGAGACCCCGGTATGCCCGCATCTGCTTCGCAACCCCCGTCGAAACCAAGGTCGCCCCCAGAAATGGTTTGCAAATTATACGGATATTGTGCGGTGCTGCCAAGTCTGGCGGAGAAATTTGTCAGTCTTGCTGCCTTAATTTGCGTTTGAGCAGGATGCGGACGCAGCCGTCGTTGCCTTCCCGGGGTTCGACGTAGGCGAGTACGTCGGGGTGTTGCATCAGCCAGTTTCGGGTCATGTTTTTCAGAACGGGTTTGTAGCCTTTGGAACCTAATCCGCTGCCGTGGATGATTTCGCCGCATACGCCGCGTTTTTGGGTGAATGCGATGAATTCGTTGAGGACTTTTTGGGCTTCTTCTTGGGTGTAGCCGTGCAGGTCGACATCGGTAACGACGGGATAGTATCCGTTTTTCAAGCGTTGGATGTCGTTTTTTCCCTGTCCGTTTTTGCTGAAGCTGGCGGGTGGGTCGTTGTATATGCTGCCGATGTAGAAGTAGTTTTCTTCGTCGGCGCGGTTGTCTTTGGGACGGACTTTGATGGGGGTTTTGTCGGGCTGCGCATAATATTGCTGCCGGTTTTTTAATGGGGAGACTTGTCCGACTGCTTG
Source organism: Neisseria sp. LACPHL-SPEC-2024-00856 (assembly GCF_047915665.1). Classification (NCBI taxonomy): domain Bacteria; kingdom Pseudomonadati; phylum Pseudomonadota; class Betaproteobacteria; order Neisseriales; family Neisseriaceae; genus Neisseria; species Neisseria sp. LACPHL-SPEC-2024-00856. The sequence continues at coordinate 369,895 of NZ_JBLRPR010000001.1, read as the reverse complement.
TGAAAAATCCAAATCCTGTTCTTGTTTTTGCTTGTTTTTTTCGGCTTCCTGTTTTTCTGCCGCTTCTTTTTTGGCCTGTTTGCCCAGTTGTTTGAGGATGTTTTGGAAGTCGGTATTCATATTTTTTCCTGTTATTTGTCCGATGGCTGTTTCGGGCGGGGTTTTAATTTGCCGGAATGTTTGCCAAGCGGGGGCGGATGATTTTGTTGCCGGCGTATGTTTTTTGAAAGTGTGATTGTATATCAAAAAGAAATGCGGCAACCGTCGGCAGTGTTGATTGCCGGAAATGCGGGCCGACCGAACCGATATGCCTGAACGCCTGATAAAGTTTTAAAAACCTGCCTTGCGAAGCAGGCTGACGTGTTTTGCCAATCTTGAATTGCCGGAAACGCGAAACACGGAAATCTGATGTTTTATAAATGTTCCGATACGAACCGCAAAATATTGGTTTTGTTTCTGACAGGCAAAAGCACTGTTTATTTGGCTATCAAAAGGGATGGTTAAGGAAAGTTATGCGCCCCTTTGATGAAGCGCGCCCCAGATAAGGATGGCTGCGCCGACGGCTTCAGACGGCATTTTGGCGGCGGTGTTGGGTTTTGTATCCGGTTTGCCGTTGTGTCTTGTGATGATGATTTTGGGCGCGGTTTTTCTGTTTTGATGTGTGAAATGCCGTCTGAAAGGTGGTTCAGACGGGGTCATTTTTGTGCGGTCAGGCGGTCGAATACGCCGCCGTCGGCGAAGTAGGTTTTCATGATGTTGTCCCATCCGCCGAATTTTTCTTCGGGAGAGAAGGTGTCTAAGTCTGGGAAGTCGGTTTTGTGCCGTGCCAATACTTCGGGGTTGCGGGGGCGCAGGTAGAGTGAGGCGGCGAGTTCTTGCGCCGGTTCGCTCCAAAGGTATTCGAGATAGGAGCGGGCGACTTTTTGCGTACCTTTTTTCGCGACGACGCTGTTGACGACGGCAACGGGGCTTTCGGCGGAAATGGTGTAGCTCGGATAGACGATTTCAAACTGTCCTTGGGTCAGTTTTTTGCTGACGTAGTTGGCTTCGTTTTCAAAAGTGATGAGTACGTCGCCGATGTTTCGTTGTGTGAAGGTGGTGGTGGCGGCGCGTCCGCCGTTTTCAAAAACGGGTGTGTTTTTGAGGATGGATGCGACGAGTTTTTGGGCTTCCTGTTCGTTGCCGTTGGTGGCTTTCAGGCCGTAACCGTATGCGCCGAGGAAGGCGTAGCGTCCGTTGCCCGAGGTTTTGGGATTGGCGATGACGATGTTAACGCCGTCTTTGGCAAGGTCGTTCCAATCGCGGATCTGTTTGGGGTTGTTTTTTCGGACAAGGAAAACCATAGTGCCGGTGTAGGGCGCGGCGTGGTCGGGGAGGGCTTGTTGCCAGCCTTTTTCTACCAGCCCTTTTTTTTCGAGCAGGTCGATGTCGGAGGATTGGTTCATGGTGACGACATCGGCTTGAAGGCCGTTGGCTACGGATAATGCCTGTTTGCTGGAGCCTCCGTGGGACTGTTGGATGCTGACGGATGTGCCGGGATATTTGGATTGGTATTCTTTGATAAATAATGGGTTGTATTCTTTGTAGAAATCCCGTGCTACATCGTATGAGGCATTGAGCAGGGCGATGGTTTTACCGTCGAATTCGGTATTGGCCGGGACATTTTGTCCGGACGGATGGTTTGAATCGGCTGTGGGGCTGCAGGCGGTGAGCAGGGCTGCGGTATAGAGTACCGGTGCGTAGGTTTTCATATGCTTGTCCTGTCGGTTGGTAGATGGGGCAACTTTATACGGCTGTCTGCGCTTGTGGAAATAATGTTTGATTTGAAGATTATCAGTTTTGGTTATGTGGAAGACAATTTCCAAACACTGCGTGAACGTGCGGTTGAGGATATTCGAGAACACTGATTGATTTGGTGTGAAAAAGGAGACCTGTGATGGGTCTCCTTTTAAATTGAAATGAAAGCAAAAAACCGCCTTTAACAGGCGGTTTAAAATTAGTGTCTAAATAATCTGCCAGTCTCTCTGATACGTTGGCGCATCAGATTGTTTTTCATTGGCGAAAAAAAGTAAGGCTCACCGTTCGGCTGATAACCACTTGCTACTGTTTGTTCAGATACACAACCGACACCTCTTGTGCAGTAGACCCATTTTCCATCTTGGCGGGTTACATAATTGTTTGCCCTGTCACTCCACAAGTGGAACTCTTTATATTGCGGTTCTGCTTGTCTTTGATGATTGGGTTTGGCAAAGACAGGGGACACAGCCAACACACAAACAGCAAGAACGAAAACTTTCTTCAACATGATTTTCTCCAAAATTCATTTCCAATGCGATTATTATACCTAGTTTTTCATGCAAGGTGGGATTAGAGGTGTTTGCGCATCAGTTCGCATTTGATTTTGATGCTGGGGTCAAGCTGCAATACTGCCGAACCGAGCGATTCGTAGCGGTTGAGAAGGTAAAACGGGACGGAGTTGAGCGATGCGTAGAGTTTCAGAAAGCTCAAACCGGATTTGTGGGCGATGGTTTCCGCCTGATGAAGTAGGGCAGTGCCCAGTCCGAGGTTGTGGAACAGGGGGTGGACGTAAAGCGCATCGAGTTGTGCTTCTTGGCAGTCGATTTGGAAAAACCCCTGTATGTTGCCTTTGTATTCGGCAACCCAAAGTGCTTTGTCGGGATCTGAAATGGTCGGCAGGTAACTTTCTGTGTTTAACAAGCCCTCCCATACTTTTAGGGCGTGTTCGTTGTAGCTGAGGATGCAGGTGTATTGGACGGAGTGCAGGTGGACTTTGAAGATGTCTTTGCAGTCTTGCACGGTGGCGGGGCGTAACAGTGTCAGCAGGCTCATGGCGGTATGTCGGCGGCTTCAGACGGCATCTGTGCCGTTGGTCGGATTATAGGGACTGATGCAGTTTTTTTGCTTCTTGAAATGCGGTGTCCGAATCAGTGGTTAAAACGGTAAAGTGTCCCATTTTCCGCCCTTTGCGCGCGGTTTTTTTGCCGTATAGGTGCAGGTGTGCATTCGGCCGGCTTTGCAACGGCAGCCAATCTGGTTCGCCGCCGTCTTCCTGCCAAACGTCGCCCAAAATATTCGCCATGCAGCATGAAGAAAGCAACTTGGTATCGGCAGGCGGCAGGTTGCACATAATGCGTACCTGCTGCTGGAACTGGTCTGCCGCGCAGGCATCTATCGTATGGTGTCCGGAATTGTGCGGACGCGGGGCGATTTCGTTGACGACCAATTCATGCGTGTTGCCGACAACAAACATTTCCACCGCCAATACGCCGACGTAGTTTAATTCATCGGCCAAACGCTGCGCCATTTGCCGCGCCTGTTGCTGCACGTCGGCACTTAGTCGCGCGGGGACAATGGAATAAGCCAAGATGCCGTTTTCGTGGATGTTTTCGGCGGGGTCGAAGGTTTGCACGTTTTCATCGTTCAGACGGCATACGATTACGGAAATCTCGCCGCGCAAATCCACCATTTTTTCCAAAACGCAATCCACGCCGCCGTGTTCGGCAAACGCGGCTTTGAGTTCGTCCACCGTTTTGACGCGGATTTGACCTTTGCCGTCGTAGCCCAAAGTGGCCGTTTTCAGAATACCGGGCAGGAATTGCGCGCTTGCTTCAGTGATGTCTTCGGCTTTGCAAACTGCTTGATACGGCGCGGTTTGCAGACCTGCTTTGCGTATCCATGCCTTTTCCTGAATGCGGTTTTGCGCGATGGCAACGCAGTCGCCGCTGGGGGAAACATTGGTGTGTTTTGCCAGAAAGCGCATCGCGTCGGCATTGACGTTTTCAAATTCAGTGGTCACCGCCGCGCATTTTGCTAGCTCGTCCAAAGCGGCTTGGTCGTCAAACGGCGCGCACAAATGGCGGTCGGCAAATTCTGCCGCCGGCGCGTTCGGATCAGGGTCGAGAACGGTTACTTTGTAGCCCATGGTTTTGGCGGCAACGGTAAACATTCTGCCTAATTGGCCGCCGCCGAGGATGCCGAGTATGGCAGGCGGGAGGATGGGGGATTTATTCATAGCGGTTTAATTTGTCTGTGTTCTACTGTTTATTTCAGGTTGTCTGAAACCGTTAATCCGTCGTTCCTGTGCAGGCGGAAATTTAGGCATCAATCTTTTGGAAATATTTAGAGATTCCCGTTATTTCAAATTTCTGGATTCCCGCTTGCGTGGGAATGACGCGGTAAAGGTAGTTGTTTTAATCAAACGATTGCTGCTTATTGTTTGGATTTTCAGACGGCCTGTTGATTCCTTAAAGGCTGTCTAAAAACGCCAAGTTTACCTATCCAACCCTTCCTGCACCATCTGCGCCGCCCGAACCACTGCTCGGGCTTTGTTTTGCGTTTCCTGCCATTCTGATTCAGGATTGGAGTCGGCAACTACGCCTGCGCCGCTTTGGACGAAGAGGGTATTATTTTTAATCACGGCGGTGCGGATGGCGATCGCCAAGTCCATGTCGTTGTTGAAGCTCCATACGCCGACGGCGCCGCCGTAGATGCCGCGTTTGCTCGGTTCGACTTCTTCGATGATTTCCATGGCGCGGACTTTGGGTGCGCCGGAGAGTGTGCCGGCGGGGAACGTGGCGGCGAGGATGTCCATGTTGGTGATGCCCTCTTTCAGACGGCCTTCGACGTTGGAAACGATGTGCATCACATGGGAGTATTTTTCAATCACCATTTTGTCGGTTACTTTGACTTCGCCTGTTTTGCTGATGCGGCCGACGTCGTTGCGTCCTAAGTCAATCAACATGACGTGTTCGGCGATTTCTTTGGCATCGCTTAACAAATCTTGTTCGTTGGCAAGGTCTTCGGCGGGGGTTTTGCCGCGCAGGCGCGTACCGGCGATAGGGCGGACGATGACGTCGTCGCGTTCGCGGCGGACGAGGATTTCAGGCGAGGAACCGACGATGTGGAAATCGCCGAAATCGTAGTAGAAGAGATAAGGTGAAGGGTTGAGCGTTCGCAAGGCGCGGTAGAGGGCGAGTGGGCTGTCGGTGAATTCCATACTCATGCGCTGGCTGGGGACGACCTGCATGCAGTCGCCTGCGAAGATGTAGTCTTTGATTTTGTTGACGCAGGCTTTGAACGGTTCTTCGCCGAACTCGCTGACGGCTTCGGTGTGTTTGCTGCCGAGCGAGAGCGGGATAGCGCAGCTTTGGCGCAACTGGGTACGGATGTCTTCAAGGCGTTCGCGGGCGCGTTCGTAGCCATCTGGCTGCGAAGGATCGGCATAAACGATAAGGTGGATTTTTCCGCTCAAATTGTCGATAACCGCCAACTCTTGCGACAGCATCAACAAAATATCGGGCGTGCCGAGCGGGTCGGCTTTGGCGGTGTTTTTCAGGCGGTGGGCGAAGTGTTCGAAATTGTAGATGGTTTCGTAACCGAAGTAGCCGACCAAGCCGCCGGTAAAGCGCGGCAGGCTTGGGATTTCGGGCGTTTTGAAACGGTTGTGGAAGGCTTCGATAAAGGGCAGGGGGTTGCCGTCGTGTTGCTCGACAATTTCGCCGTTTTGATAAACATCGACGTGTTTGCCGCTGGCTTTGAGATAGTGGCTGCAAGGCAGGCCGATAAAGGAATAGCGGCCGAAACGTTCGCCGCCGACAACGGATTCGAGCAGGTAGGTATAGGGGCGGTTGGCAAGTTTGAGATAGAGGGAAAGCGGCGTATCCAAGTCGGCAAGGAGTTCTTGCACGAGCGGGATGCGGTTGTAGCCTTGGGCGGCTTGGGCTTGGTATTCTTGTTTGCTGATCATTTCTGCTTTCCCAAAAGGCGGTTTCAGACGGCATGATAAGGGGTGCGAGTATAGCATTTTATCGGAATTGTTGACAGTCTGACCGGAGATGCCGTCTGAAAAAGACGGGCTTACGGCTTTGTTTTGCGCTGCCGGTATTGTTTCCATTTAAACAGATAACCTGCGGTTACGGGAATCAAGGCTAAGATGGTTTTGAACGTCCATGATGCATACCAAGGTAAAGAACCGGGTGCGACCGATTGATTCAGATACGGCCACCAACAGGCAGTCAGGCAGCCGAGCAGCAGCGGCCAGATATGCCGGCTGAGGTTTTTCTGCCAAAGGAGGAATGATGCGGCAGACCAAAGCAGGGTAAGGGCAGTGATTTTTAACACGGTATAAGCATCCGCTCCAAACAGGGCGGCGAGAAAATACGTACCGGCAATCCAGAGGACGGCAAGTATCAGGACGATGATTTCTTCAGGTCGTTTGAACATTTTTTTCTTCCTATTTGATTTCAGACGGCATTGCCGTTCTGTTTGGTTTCCAGCAGCTCCCAGCGTTCCAGCTTTTCCAAAAGCAGTGTTTCGATTTCTTCGGCGCGGTTTTGCAATGCACCTGCTTTTTCGTAATCTTTGAAAATTTCAGGATCGGAAAGTTGGGTATTGATTTCAGCCTGTTCGGCTTCCAAAGCGGCGATTTCGTCGGGCAGGGCATCGAGTTCGCGCTGCTCTTTGTAGGACAGTTTGACCGTGCGGTTGGCTTTGGGTTTTTCTTTCACCGGTTCGGCATCGGCTGTTTTGGGTGCGGATGCCGTCTGAATTTTCTCTTCGCGTGATTTTGCGTCGATGTAGTCCTGATAGCCGCCGATATATTCTTTTAACCTTCCATTTCCTTCAAAAATAATGCTTTGGGTAATCACGTTATCGAGGAACATACGGTCGTGCGAGACGAGGAAGACTGTGCCTTGATAATCGCGCAACAGGTCTTCGAGCAGCTCTTGGGTGTCGATATCCAAGTCGTTGGTCGGCTCATCCAAGACCAGGATATTGGCAGGACGGGTAAAGAGTTTTGCCAGCAAAAGGCGGTTGCGTTCGCCGCCGGAGAGCGATGAAACGGGACTTTGTGCGCGGGCTGGATGGAACAGGAAATCTTCCAAATAGCTCATCACATGCTTTTTCTTGCCGCTGACTTCAACGTAATCGTTTCCCTGTCCGAGCGTGTAAAACACGGTGTCGTTTTCATTCAACGCGCTGCGGAACTGGTCGAAATAGGCAACTTCCTGCTTGCTGCCGATACGGATTCTGCCGTAGGTCGGCTGCAATTCGCCCAAAATCAGCTTAAGGAAGGTGGTTTTGCCGATACCGTTTGGGCCGATTAAGCCGATTTTGTCGCCGCGCTGCAAAATGGTGGAAAATTTGTCCATGATAACTTTATCGCCATAGGCAAACGAGGCGTGTTCCAGTTCGGCGATGATTTTGCCGCTTTTTTCGCCGCTGTCGAGCTTGAAGTTGACTTGTCCCTGTACGTTGCGGCGTTCTGCACGCTGGCGGCGCAGCTCTTCCAAACGGCGCACGCGGCCTTCGTTGCGGGTGCGGCGCGCCTCGATGCCTTTGCGTATCCACGCTTCTTCCTGCGCGTGGAATTTGTCAAACAGGCGGTTGTGTTCCGCCTCGACTGCCAACTCTTGCACTTTTTTTTCGCTGTATTTGGAGAACGAACCGGGATAGGAACGCAAAATACCTCGGTCGAGTTCGACGATGCGCGTGGCGATATTGTCCAAAAAACGGCGGTCGTGGGTAATCACAACCAAGCTGCCTTCAAACGCTTTGAGCAGGTTTTCCAACCAAATAATCGCGTCGATGTCCAAATGGTTGGTCGGTTCGTCCAGCAGCAATACATCGGGCTTCTGCACCCAAGCCTGCGCCAAGGCGACACGCTTTTTCTGTCCGCCGGAGAGGTTGCCGATTTTTTCGTTTTCCGGCAAACCGAGTTCGCCCAAAGTCTGCTTCACCGCCGCATCCAGTTTCCAGCCGTCCTTCGCTTCGATTTCGAGTTGCAATTCGTTGAGTTCTTTTAATAAAACGCCGTCTGAATTGTGTTCCAAATCATGGCTGACGTGATGATAACGGCGCAATAAATCGCGGATTTCGCCCAAACCTTCGGCAACGGTATCAAATACGGTGGCTTCTTTGTCGAAAAACGATTCCTGAGGCACATAAACGATTTTGAGGTTGTTTTGAACAATAATCTGTCCGTCGTCGAGCTTTTGCACGCCGGCGAGGATTTTTAAAAACGAAGACTTACCCGCACCGTTGCGGCCGATTAAGCCGACTTTTTCGCCGCTGTCGAGTTGGAAGGAAGTTTTGTCGAGCAGGGCGACATGGCCGACGGCAAAGGAAGCGTTTTCTACGGATAATATATTCATGATACAAATTCTCAACAGTTACCGTTTGGATTTCACCGCAAGTTTGGCGCGGGCAATTTCGATGATGCCGGGCAGGACGGAAACAATAATGATACCGCCCATCACCAAGCCCAGATTGTTTTTTACGACGGGGAAGTTGGCAAAGAAATAGCCTGCATAAGAAAACAGGATGACCCACAACAAGCCGCCGATGATGTTATAGCGGATAAATTTTGCATAGTGCATTTTCCCCATACCGGCAACAAAGGGGGCGAAGGTACGGACGATGGGCACGAAGCGGGCAATGATGATGGTTTTCCCGCCGTGTTTTTCATAAAAGCGGTGGGTTTTGTCGAGATATTCGCGTCGGAAGATTTTAGAATCGGGGTTGGCGAACAGCCTGCCGCCGAAATACTTGCCGACGGTAAAATTGAGGGCGTCGCCGAGTATGGCGGCGGCAAATAGCAGCATAACCATCAGATGAATATCCATACCGCCTAGTGCGGCAATCCCGCCTGCGGCAAATAGCAGCGAATCGCCGGGCAGGAAGGGGGTAACGATCAGGCCGGTTTCGCAGAACACAATAATAAATAAAATGGAGTAAATCCAAATGCCGTATTGCGCCGACAGCGCAAGCAGGTGTTGGTCGATATGGAGGATGAAGTCGATGGCAGATGCAACCACGGTGCATTTCCTAAAAAAATAGACCGTGTATTTTAACCGATTGGAAAAATGCCGTCTGAAAAGTTTCAGACGGCATCGGTTTTATTTTTTCTTTGCAAGGCAAAAGGCGGTCAGTCCCGCGCAGCGGTTGCTTTTTTGTATGCGGATTTCGAGGCGGCATATTGAAGCCAGTATGCGGTTGATGACGGGATGATGCCGCATCAGTTGGGATTTGGGATTTTGTCCGGATCTCAACCGTCCGAGCAGGCGGACGGTTGCGGCAAGGAGGAATACTGCGCCAAAATAATAGTTCCCCCCGAGGACGGCCAGCCCGGTGCTGCGGATTAAGTTCTCGAGCTGTATCAGGCTGTAGCGGCGGTAATGCCCCAAAAATTCGTCGTGCCCGCTCCACAGGGACTGGAAGGCGGGTACGGAAATGAGGAATTCCGTGCCGGAAGGGACTTTTGCGATATAGTCCTCTAGCATTGCCTTGTCGTCTTCGACGTGTTCCAAAACATCCATCATCAGCACCAGGTCGGCATCGCTCATGCCGATGGTGCGGCGGAAATGAATCGGTTTGCCGCAATATGACTCATCTTTTTCACCCGTGTAGGCGGTGTCGATGCACAATGCTTCGCGTATATCAGAATTTTCCAGCAGGAAGTGTGAAAAAAAGGCGGAGCCTGCGCCGACATCCAGCACTTTGCGGAAGGTTCTGCCTTTTAAAAGATTGGCAACGGCAAGTGCTTTGGATGCGTAATACCAATGGCTGTTGATGCTGTCGCCCAAAATACCGCTTTCTTTTACATCCATTTTATTATCCTTTCTTTCGTTTTTTTAAAATATATCGGGGACGCTGTTTGGTTTCGATATAGATACGCCCGATATATTCGCCGAGTATGCCGATACCGATGAGCTGGATTCCGCCGAGAAACAGGATGCAGACCAAAAGCGACGGGTAACCGGGAATATCTTTTCCATAGACGAGCGTTCGGAGAATAATCAATGAGCCGCATAAAAATGCGGTAAATGCAAACAAAAAGCCGATATACGTCCATATCTTCAGCGGGACGGTCGAAAATCCGGTAATGCCGTCCCAAGCGAGATTCCAAAGTTTCAAGGCATTGAATTTGGTATGGCCGATGATGCGTTTCGGACGGGTGTATTCGATAACTTCCCCTCTGTCCGGCCAGGAAAGTAATCCTTTCATAAAGAGGTTTCGTTCGGGCATTTTGATAACGGTGTCGATGATGTCGCGTGAAATTAGTCGGAAATCGCCGACATTTTCTTCAATTCTGACGGGGCTGATTTTATTGTAAAGTTTATAGAAGAAGGACGCGCTCCATCTTTTGAGCGGATGGTCTTGCGCCCGCCCGATGCGTTTTGCCAATACGGTTTTTGCGCCGGCACGCCATTTTTCGAGCATAGTCGGAATCAGTTCTATGGGGTCTTGAAGGTCAACGTCAATCGGAATGGCGGCATTGCCCGATGCGTGTTCCAAGCCGGCGAAAAGGGCGTTTTCCTTGCCGAAATTGCGTGTAAAGTGCAGCGGTTTGACCAAGGGGTCTGCAAGGGCGAGGTTTTCCAAAACGGTTTCCGTATTGTCCGTGCTCCCGTCGTTGCAGAAGACGATTTCGACTTCGTATTTTTGAAGCCCCCTGCTTTCCCTGACGGCACGGTAGAAAATCGGAATGGCGGCTTCTTCATTCCACACCGGGACGATAAGCGATATTTTCATGGTTTTCCTTTTGTTTGGGCAAAAACAAGGTAACTCGAGCACAGGTAGCCATATATCAGACTGATGGCGGAAAATCCGACGGCGGCGACCTGCGGCGGCATAGCAAGGGCATCCGATGCCAAACCGCTTGCCGATGCCGCAAAACCCATCAGCAGTACGAAACAGGCATAGCGTTTGAAGGAAGCTTTTGTACCGAACGTCCATCTTGCATTTGCGGCAAAACCGAATGCTGAGGCTGCGGCAAAGGCTATGAGGTTTGCGGCGGCGGCGGGATATTGCCGGCTTGACAGCACGGTAAAAACGGCAATATGGATTAGGGTGTTGATGATACCAACCGTGCCGTAGCGCGCGAACCGTTTGAGCCGCATATCAATGCCGTCTGAAAAGCGACCATTCCCCTATGGTCTTGATATGGGAAACACGGGAGCAGGAGGGATTGGTGGCAAGCAGTTTTTCCAATGTGTCCGACGTATGGTTGGCGGTCAGGATAAGCAGGTAGTCATAGCGGCGGCAGTCTGTTTTCCGAGTCAGGTTATATTCGGACAAAAACCTGACTTGACTGTACCCGTCATACATTTCTTTCATTTTCATGCGGACGGGCATAGCGTGCGCCGAGGCAAAGCTGTAATCCGCCCACCCCTGCCTTTCGGCCTGATACCATTGTGCGATATGGAAGAACTCGCCGCCCGAAGTCAGGCTGCCTCCGCTGATGGACAAGGGGTCGTTGACAGTCAGGACTTTTTTGCCGTTTTCCATCATTTGGGAAATTTTTATAAAATCAGCCAACTTCTGCGAGCGGTCAAAAAGGATGTTGTTAAGGTAGGCTTTGCCTGTCAGCGCGGCGATGCACAAGGCGGACAACAGGCAGGCTGCTTCCGATATTTTTGCTGCAATCCTGCCCGGCGTTTCCGGTTTCTTTTCCCAAATCAGATAATAAAAAATAGGGACGAACAGGGCGAAGCGTTCGTAAAGGAAGCTGGTTTGAAAGGTAAAATGAGGCATCAGGAAATAAACCGCAAGACAAGCAAGCAGCAGGACGTACCGGCTTTTTTCCCGAGTGGGGCGGCAGTTTGCCGCTATGGGGGCGGCAAATAGGAAGAGGCAGGCAATGTCGTAGTAGAACAGGACCAACATATTCCAAGGCAGGTAGGCAATTTCCAGTATTTTGTCCCAAAAGGAATGTTGGATAAAGTTGTCTTCAAATGCCTTATAGGGGACGGGGTTGGGTTTTGCGGTATAACGTGCCAAAAGGGCGGCGAAAAAAAGATAGGCGGCTGTCAGGGAAAAACGCTGTTTCCAAGGGATTTCTTTAATTCTGAAAAGAAAGTATCCGTATGAAAGCAAGCAGAAAAACGAAAAGGTCAGAATATGGGAGAAGTACGACCATATCCCCAATGCGGAAACGGCGGCAAGCATCTTTGCTGAGGGGTTTTCAATCCAACGCTTGTTGGTAATGAAAAACAGTATGCCGATGGGAATGCCCATAATGTAGCCGACAAAGCCCCATTGAAAGGCAAATCCGAAAAAACAGGTCAGCGCGACCCAGTCGGTCATCCTTTCCGCCCCCATTTCCTTTCTCATTTTGACTGCCGTATAAATGAAAAATAAAAATTCGAGGGAGACCAAAGCCTTAGAAGAAGCATTAATGCCCATAAACTGATACAGCGCCAACCATAGGGCATAAACGGTCAGATAAGGCGTATCCCAATTTATTTGCAGCATATCCGCCCACGGGCTGCGGTGTTTGAGCAAATCATCCAAGGCGGCAACCTGCGCGGCGTGCTGCGGCAGGTCGTTCATCGGCAGGTATTTCGGATAAAACAGGAAACATACCGTTGCAAGGACGGTAAGGAAAAACAGCCTGTTTTGTATTTTGTCAGACAAAGGTAGTGCGATGTTCATTAAAATTTTCTTGGTTGTTTCACTCCTACCCGTCAGGATATTAGTATGTTTGAAAGGTAAGCCTTTCTAAATTGGGACGCACATATAGGATCGAACCGTATGTGTGTCCCGTCGGTATGGTAGTTGGCTTTTACATAACAAAACAATTGTTACGGTTGACATAATAAAGAAATCGGGGGGGGGGTAGATTTGCAGACTATATTTAACCTATTCTTACTAATTATTATATATTTTAACAATTTAGAGGCGTTCAGATAAAAAATGCCGTCTGAAACACGGAAATCAGGTTTCAGACGGCATTTTGCCTTGAAAAGGCTGTTCAAATCAGCGGTGGTAGTTCGGTGCTTCTTTGGTAATTTGAACGTCGTGAACGTGCGATTCGCTCATACCTGCGGAAGTGATTTCCACAAATTCGGCTTTTTCGTGCATTTCGGCAATATTGGCGCAACCCAAATAACCCATACTGGAACGCAAACCGCCGGTCAGTTGGTGGATGATGTTCACAATCGGACCTTTGTAAGGAACGCGGCCTTCGATGCCTTCAGGGACGTATTTGTCGGTGCTGTCGGTTTTGTCTTGGAAGTAGCGGTCGGCAGAACCTTGGCTCATCGCGCCCAAGGAACCCATACCGCGATAGGATTTGTACGAGCGGCCTTGGTAGAGTTCGATTTCGCCCGGTGCTTCTTCCGTGCCGGCAAACATACCGCCGAGCATGACGCTGTACGCGCCTGCGGCGAGGGCTTTGGCGATGTCGCCGGAGAAGCGGATGCCGCCGTCGGCAATCAGCGGAACGCCCGTGCCTTTGAGGGCTTCGGCAACGTTGTGAATGGCGGTCAGTTGCGGCACGCCCACGCCTGCCACGATACGGGTGGTGCAAATCGAGCCTGGGCCGATACCGACTTTGACGGCATCCGCACCGGCGGCGACCAAATCCAATGCGGCTTTGGCAGTGGCGATGTTGCCGCCGATGACTTGGATGTGCGGATAGGTTTCTTTGACCCAGCGTACGCGGTCGATCACGCCTTGGCTGTGTCCGTGTGCGGTATCGACGACAATTACGTCCGCGCCTGCTTCGACCAAGGCTTTGACGCGTTCTTCGGTATCGCCGCCGGTGCCGACTGCCGCACCGACGCGCAGACGGCCTTCGGAATCTTTGTTGGCATTGGGAAATTCGGTGGTTTTTAAAATATCTTTGACGGTAATCAGACCTTTGAGTTCGTCTTTTTCGTTCAGAACCAAAACGCGTTCGACTTTGTGCGTGTGCATCAGTTCGCGCGCTTCGTCTATGCTTGTGCCTTCGGGGACGGTAACCAAGCGTTCGCGCGGGGTCATAATGGCGGAAACGGGCAAATCGACTCGGTTTTCAAAACGCAGGTCGCGGTTGGTTACGATGCCGACGACTTTGCCGTTTTCAACGACGGGCAGGCCGGACATTTTGCGTTTGCGCTGCGCGCGCATTTCCAAGACTTCGCGGATGAGCGTCGTCGGCGCAACGGTTACGGGGTCTTTGACCACACCGCTTTCGTGGCGTTTCACTTTGGAAACGGCGCGCGCCTGCATCTCCGTCGGCATGTTTTTATGGATGATGCCGATGCCGCCTTCCTGTGCCATCGAAATGGCGAGACGCGCCTCGGTAACGGTGTCCATCGCGGCGGAAAGCAGGGGGAGGTTGAGCGTGATTTCGCGGGTGAGCTTAGTTTGAAGTTTAACGTCTCGCGGCAGCACGGTTGAGTGTGCGGGAACCAACAAAACATCGTCGAAAGTATAGGCTTTTTCTACGATACGCATAATGCTCGGTCTTTCAGTTTGTGCAAGATGCACGGCATTATAGCACGTTACCGGCGGCTTGACAGTTTATCAGGTTTAATTTTGGTCCCCTTTGAATAGCCCGGTTTTCCTTTGCCGACCACTGTTGCTCCCGTTCTTTCAATTTCAGGAAAAGCTTTTTTCTAATTTTTGGTAAGTGGCTCAGTTATTGAAGCCCTATATCGGGCGGTAACTTCCAGTACAAAAAAACGGAGTAGTTCTTTATTTATTTTTTCCTTTAATTTTCAGTATATTATCTTAATGTTTCGAGGGTAACATATCTGCTAATCTAGTTACAGCCCCATATATTATAGATTCAATTGACAAATAACAGATTCAACTGTACCTTTCTTATACCTGATTTCTTTAAAGTTTTTCCCATTGTCAAAACTATAAAAAAGTCTCTCTTCCTCACCAGAATATCCCATTTCTAATACTAAACAATCTATTTCACAATTACCCCCTCCACTCATATATGTAGTATCAATAGAAAATATATTGCATAATTCCAGAGAATTATATTTATCTATATCAAATAGTTGCTCTCCAAAATCTAAACCATTGTTTCCACCTGCATAATACTTCTCTTCAAAGGATGACTTCAAACTATTAAAAACTGTATTTAGCGTAAAATATCCATATGGGCATATCTTAGGATATATATTCTCTCCTATTATTATCTGAATTTTTCCATAAATAAAACCATTACATTCAGAGTTTTCTTCCCATAAAATCCCAAATTTTCTTGTTGAGTCCATAATAATATTCATATAAATCCTTATATTAATAAATTATTTACAATATCCCCCGCTTTCAGACGGCATACGGAGTGGCGGCGGAATGCCGTCTGAAGGCGGGCGTTATGATAATTGTTCCAGCAGCGTCTGCTTCAATGAGGACTGGATTTTTGGGTTTTTCAGGTCTAGGCTAAAAACGGTAAAACTGTCTTCGGCGCGTTCATCCAACGTGGAGATTTTGGCATAGCGCAGGCTGACGTTGTGGGCGAAAAAGACTTCCGCCATATCGGCGAGCAGGAAGGGGCGGTTGACAGCGGTGATTTCGACGGAGTACCAGTCGGGGTAGTCTTCTTCGGGGGTGATGGTGATGCTTGGCGCGATCGGCATGTAGCGGCTGCGGCGGCTGATGCGGCGGCTGCAGTTTTGGGTTTCGGCAACGGTGTGTCCGTGGATAAAGCTGTTGAGTTCGGCTTCGAGCGCGCTTTGGATGTCGGGGTAGTCTTCGGGAGCGTGCTGCGAGGGAATTTGCACGATGAAGGTGTCGAGGATGTAGTCGTGTTCGGTGATAAAAGCGCGGGCGGCGAGAATGTTGAAGCCGTGGCGGCTGAAGATACGGCAGAGACGGGCAAACAGGCGCGGGCCGTTGGGCATAAAGACCATCACTTGAAAGCTGTCGCTTTGGGGCAGGATGCGGCTGCGGACGATGGGGGTTTCAAAATCGTGTACGAGGTTGGCGGCGTGCCACAGGATTTCGCGGGACTGGTGGCGGGCGAAATAGGCGGAACCGAGCGCGTTCCATAGTTTTTTCTGCTGTTTTTCGGGGACGGCGGCGCGGGTGAGCAATTCGGCGGCTTCCTGCCGGCGGCGGCCGAAGAGGGCGTGCGGGTTGCCGCCGTTGCCTGCGAGGCAGCGTCCGGCGGCGTGGAACAGGCTTTCCAGCAGGCTGGCGCGCCAAGCGTTCCACAGTTTGGGATTGGTGCCGCGTATGTCGGAAATGGTCAGGAGGTAGAGTGCGCTGAGGCGTTCGTGGGTTTGTACGCGTTTGCAGAAGGCATCGAGTACGTCGGGGTCTTGGATGTCTTCTTTTTGGGCGACGGCAGACATCAGCAGGTGGTTTTCGACCAGCCAGGCGAGCAGGTCGCTTTCTTCTCCGGTCAGGAAGTGGTCGGCGGCAAATTGGCGTGCGTCTGTGATGCCTTGTATGGCGTGGTCGCCGCCGCGTCCTTTGGCGATGTCGTGGAAGAAGGCGGCGAGATAGAGGATGTCTTGTTTTTCAAAGGACTGCATCAGCGCAAAGGCGTAGGGCAGCTCGTGGCTGTGCATATCCAAGGCAAGGCGGCGGACGTTGCGGACGACGGCGAGGATGTGGTCGTCCACAGGATAGATGTGGAACAAGTCGTGTTGGAGCAGTCCGACGATTTTTTCCCACGCGGGCAGGTAGCGTCCCAATACGCCGTAGAGGTTGAGAAAGCGCAGGGTTTGGGTCAGTCCGTTGCCGTTGCGGAAAAAACCGGCGAAGCGGCGGCGGTTTTCGGGATTTTGGTAAAAGCTGCGGTTGATTTTGCGCGTCGCGCCCCACCAGGCGCGCAGGGTTTGCGGTTCGAGCGCGGTAATGTCGTTGCGCTGCTGCATGATTTCGACGATTTTGAAAATGTGTTCGGGCTGCCTCAAAAAAATATCGGTGTGCCGCGCGGCGATTTGGTTGTTGACTTGGATGTAGTCGTCGTCAATCCGCAGGGTAACGCGCATCGGCGCGGAGGAAACGCGGCTTTGCAGCATGGGCGTGAGGATGCCGGCCAGTTGTTTGACGGTTTTGACCGCACGGTAAAACACGCGCATCAGTTCTTCGCTTTGACGGCGGCGGTTTTCATCTTGATAACCCATACTTTCGGCGACTTGCGGCTGCAAATCGAACAGCAGGCGGTCTTCGGCGCGCTTGGCGTTTAAATGCAGACGGATGCGGATGTGGGCGAGGCGGCGGTAGCCGTGCGAAAGCATACCGGCTTCGGCACGCGTCAAAATCCGCTGTTTGAGCAGGTCGGGCAGATTGGCCGCCAAGCCTTGCGCCTTCGCTATCCAAAGCAGGGTGTGGATGTCGCGCAGACCGCCCGGGCAGCTTTTGATGTTCGGTTCCAATACCGCCCCCGAGCCTTGAGATTTGGCGTGGCGGTGTTCCATCTCCACCAGTTTCGCTTCGACAAACGCCGGCACATTGCGCTGCGCGTTCATTTTTTCCGCCAGTTCGTCCGCCGTTTGGCGGTTGCCAAACAAAAACCTAGCCTCTAAAAACGCTGTGTCCCCCGTAATATCATTGCGCACGCTTTCGCACAGTTCGTCAATGCCGCCGCTTTTTACAGACGGCATCAGTTTGCAGTCCCAAAGGGTTTGGACAAACCGGGCAATCTGTTCCTGAATGCCGTCTGAAAGCGGGGCAGGGGAGACAACCGCCAAATCCACATCCGAACAGGGATACAGTTCGCCGCGCCCGAAGCCGCCCACCGCCATCAGGCATAACGCGCTGTTTTGAAAATGTTCTACCCACAATGCCGCCAGTAAGGTTTCGACTGCCGCCGTATATTCCCTGAAAAATATCGACACGCGGTTGGCTTTCAAATAATGCGCTTCGGCGGCATCGCGCTGCCGTTTGAAGGTTTCCAGTGCTGAAGACAGGTTTGCAGGCATTTTTATTCTTTCGATGGGCGGGAAAAAGGGAGGCGGATGGTTCAGCGGTTAAATACCGCTTTCAGACGGCATTTGTCGGATATCGGCGGAATTGGTTATCAGGTTCAACCGTTCCTGCGGCGGCAGCAGCAACTGATACGCCGCCACACCCAAAGCCGCCGCCATTTTTTCGATATTCGACAGGGCGATGTTCCAGCGTTTGCGCTCGACTGCCGACACATAAGTCCTGTCCAAACCGCATTGCCGCGCCAATTCTTCTTGCGACCAGCCCTTGTTCACGCGGAAAAGCCGCATATTGTATGCCAATACCGCCCGCAAATCCTGTTCGTCAGGCAGTTCGGCAGGCAGAGTCAATTTGTTGCCCATCATTTGTTTCCGGATAAATGGTTAAAGTTAAGCATTTGCTGTTACGGATTTTACTTCACATAAAAGCCAAAAAAAAGGGGTGGCGGCAGCCACACCCAAACACACACACATCAAGAGGAAAGAGGTAAAATCAAGACGGATTGGGAAACAGCAAACAAGCAATCTAGATTTCATGTCGGTATTATCAAACTAAAACCGTTATCAAGTATTGATTCAAATCAATTTAGATTTTATTCGCAAACCGCAAAGAAGAACGGCCTATCCGATTGCCCGGATAGGCCGTCTGATGGTGCAGGGGACTGCTGTATTTGGCAGTGGTTTGTGTTTTAGTCCTCTTGCGCCGCTGTTTGCAGGTAGTTCGGCAAACCGATTTTGCCGATCAGTTCCTGCTGGGTTTCAAGCCAGTCGATGTGTTCTTCGTTGGTGTCTTTTTGTTTTTCCAACAAATCACGGCTGACGTAATCCTGTTGCGCTTCTGCTGTAGCGATGGCAGCAAGCAGGGCTTCGTGTTTTTCCTGTTCTTTGGTCAAATCGCAGGCAATGATTTCTTCGGTAGATTCACCAATCAACAGTTTGCCCAGTTCTTGCAGGTTCGGCAGGCCTTCGAGGAACAGAATGCGCTCGATCAAATCGTCGGCAGCTTTCATTTCAACGATGGACTGTTTGAAGAAATGTTCGCCCAGTTCTTCAAAGCCCCAGTTTTTCAAAATACGGGCGTGAAGGAAATATTGGTTGATGGTTATCAGCAGCAAGCCTAAGTTTTTGTTCAGCTCGCGGATAACCAAACGGTCGCCTTTCATACGGACTCCTTTTATTCCGAATACGGATTACAGTTGGCTTTGGTAGTAGTTGCCTTCGCCAATCAACTCGATCAGGCGAAGCTGCTGTTCCAGCCAGTGTGCGTGGTCTTCTTCGGTATCTTTCAGTTGGGCAACCATCAGGTCGCGCGTAACATAGTCTTGAGCCTCTTCGCACAGTTTGATGCCTTTTTTCAACGCATCACGTACTTCATATTCGGTTTGCAGGTCGGCTTTGAGGCAGGAAACCACGTCCGTGCCGATATTCAGTTCGGCGCGCGCCATTTTCGGCGTGCCGCCCAGCATCAGGATGCGGCGGATGAAGTCTTCGGCGTGTGTGGTTTCTTCTTCCATCTCGTGATTGAGACGTTCAAAAAGTTTGCTGTAGCCCCATTCGGAGTAGAGGCGGGAGTGGATGAAGTATTGGTCGCGTGCTGCCAGCTCACCGGACAGCAATTCGTTCATGTAATCTAAAACTGCTTGATTGCCTTGCATAATATCTCTCTTTCCGTAACTTGGTTTTCGGTATGTCTGAACAGCATTTGTATCGCTATTCGGGATGCGTGCATTGTATGCAAAAGTTTTTGATATGACAAATTTTCTATTTAAAATACAAACAATTATCAAAAGAGATAGGGTGGATTTGCTGATACTTTCCAAATCAATGCTCTGTTTCTTATCGGTTTTTTTTGCTGCTAAAACTAAGAATCCATCTCATCAATAAAGAACATTTACACTTATTAACCATAGTAAAAAACAAATAGAGCATGGTTTTTTATCAAAATTTATAATGAATCGTTCTCATTAACTGACAGATTCTTTTGAGATTATCGGATTTTGGGAATAAATTATGCCGTCTGAAGGGCTTTCAGACGGCATAGGCGGCTAACGCGGGTGCGGCTTGCGCCAAACGGCGCGGCAGGCGCAGGAAATTATTTTTTACTTCGGAACGGTGTTTTTGGTTTAATGATGCCCGCAACCGCCGTGGTTTTCGCGTAAGGCTTCCGCCGCCTGTTCGTCGGCATGATAACTTGAACGTACCATCGCACCGATGGCGGCATTGGTAAAGCCCAGTTCGTATGCTTCTTTTTCAAATATTTTGAATTGTTCGGGCGTAACGTAGCGCAAGACAGGCAAGTGGCCGTCTGAAGGCTGGAGGTACTGTCCGATGGTAATCATCTCGATATTGTGCGCCCGCATATCGCGCATAATTTCACGCACGTCTTCGTCTGTTTCGCCCAAGCCGACCATGATGCCGGATTTGGTCGGGATATGCGGCATCATTTCTTTATAACGTTTTAATAAGTCTAAAGAATGTTGATAATTGGCACCGGGACGGGCTTTCTTGTACAGGCTCGGATGGGTTTCCAAGTTGTGGTTCATTACGTCGGGCGGGGTTTCGGCAAGGATTTTGAGTGCGATGTCCAAGCGGCCTCGGAAGTCGGGAACGAGGATTTCGATTTTGGTATTCGGGCTGGTTTCGCGGATGGCTTTGATGCAGTCGGCGAAATGCTGTGCGCCGCCGTCGCGCAGGTCGTCGCGGTCAACCGAGGTGATGACGACGTAACGCAGGTTCATGGCTTTGACGGATTCGGCGAGGTTTTTCGGTTCGTCGGGGTCGAGCATATTCGGACGGCCGTGTCCCACGTCGCAGAACGGGCAGCGGCGCGTGCAGATGTCGCCCATAATCATGAAGGTCGCCGTGCCTTTGCTGAAGCATTCGCCGATGTTGGGGCAGGAGGCTTCCTCGCAAACGGTGTGCATTTTTTGTTCGCGCAAAATGTCTTTGATTTCAAAGAATTTGCGCGATGGGAGTTTGGCGCGTATCCATTCGGGCTTTTTTAATTTTTCCTGAAGGGGGACGACTTTGATGGGGATGCGGGCGGTTTTGTCCGCGCCTCTGAGTTTGATGCCGCGTTTGGGGTCGTCGGTTTTGATTTCACTCATTGTTGTCTGCTTTCGGTGTGAGTTGTGTTTTAAGATGTGTGGTCAGCTTGGCGGCGACTTCGTCCAGCGTGGGGCAGGGGTGGACGAGGTCGGCAATTTGTGTCATTTCCATACCGGCATAACCGCAGGGGTTGATATGGGTAAACGGCGAGAGGTCCATATTGACGTTGAGCGCAAGGCCGTGATAGACGGAACCTTCTTTGATACGCAGCCCCAGCGAGGCGATTTTGCGTTCTCCGACGTAAACGCCAGGGCGTTTGGGATCTGCAGCCGCTTCGATGCCGTATTCCGCCAATGTGGCGATAATGCTGTTTTCAAGCGCGGAAACGATGTTTCTAACACTGGTTTTGCGCCGTTTGAAATCAATCATCGTATAAACGACCAATTGCCCGGGTCCGTGATAGGTAATCTGTCCGCCCCGGTCAATCTGGATAACGGGAATGTCGTCGCGGATCAGCAGGTGTTCGGGTTTGCCCGCCAATCCTTGTGTGAACACGGGAGGGTGCTCGACAACCCACAGTTCGTCTTCGGTGTCGGCATTCCGTCCGGCATTAAAGGTTTTCATCGCCTCGAAAGTCGGCAGATATTCGACCAAACCTTTATGTATGATTTTCATCTCAAAGTACCACTTTGACCAGTTCGTGCGAAGTCAGCGCGCGGTAGATGTTGTCCAATTGTTCTTGGTTTTCAACCTTTACCTGAACGGTGGCGCCGGTATAGTTGCCTTTGCTGCTCGGACGCGTGGTGATGTGGTGCGCCTGCGTGTCGGGGGCGTGAAGGCGGACGGTGTCCAATACTGCCTGCTCGAACTCGGGATGCACCGCGCCCATTACTTTTAATGAGAAGGTACAGGGAAATTCGATGAGGGATGTTTTGTTTTTTTGTTCGGTCATGATGTGCTGCCTTATCGTGTACGGTATGCCGTCTGAAGGCGGGTTTGCCTTTCAGACGGCATCGGATGTGCGTTATTTTAGCCTAAACCGCGATAACAGGCTATCGGGAAGGCGGAGGCTTTTTTGACGGCGCGGCGGTTCTGCTATACTGGCGCGCAATATTATTTTTAGAAGGGTGGTTTTTATGTATCTGAGGAAAGGGCGGGGCATCAAGCCGTGGATGGGTGCCGGTGCGGCGTTTGCCGCCTTGGTTTGGCTGGTTTTCGCGCTCGGCGATACTTTGACTCCGTTTGCGGTTGCGGCGGTGCTGGCGTATGTATTGGACCCTTTGGTCGAATGGTTGCAGAAAAAGGGTTTGAACCGTGCATCCGCTTCGATGTCTGTGATGGTGTTTTCCTTGATTTTGTTGTTGGCATTATTGTTGATTATTGTCCCTATGCTGGTCGGGCAGTTCAACAATTTGGCATCGCGCCTGCCCCAATTAATCGGTTTTATGCAGAACACGCTGCTGCCGTGGTTGAAAAATACAATCGGCGGATATGTGGAAATCGATCAGGCATCTATTATTGCGTGGTTTCAGGCGCATACGGGCGAGTTGAGCAACGCGCTTAAGGCGTGGTTTCCCGTTTTGATGAGGCAGGGAGGCAATATTGTCAGCAGTATCGGCAACCTGCTGCTGCTTCCCTTGCTGCTTTACTATTTCCTGCTGGATTGGCAGCGGTGGTCGTGCGGCATCGCCAAACTGGTTCCGAAGCGTTTTGCCGGTGCTTATACGCGCATTACGGGTAATTTGAACGAGGTATTGGGCGAATTTTTGCGCGGGCAGCTTCTGGTGATGCTGATTATGGGTTTGGTTTACGGCTTGGGGTTGGTGCTGATCGGGCTGGATTCGGGGTTTGCCATCGGTATGGTTGCCGGTATTTTGGTGTTTGTCCCTTATCTCGGGGCGTTTACGGGATTGCTGCTTGCCACTGTTGCCGCCTTGCTCCAGTTCGGTTCGTGGAACGGCATCTTGGCTGTTTGGGCGGTTTTTGCCGTAGGACAGTTTCTCGAAAGTTTTTTCATTACGCCGAAAATCGTGGGAGACCGTATCGGCCTGTCGCCGTTTTGGGTTATCTTTTCCCTGATGGCATTCGGGCAGCTGATGGGCTTTGTCGGAATGTTGGCAGGATTGCCTTTGGCCGCCGTAACCTTGGTCTTGCTTCGCGAGGGCGTGCAGAAATATTTTGCCGGCAGTTTTTACCGGGGCAGGTAGGCGGCTCCGAAACATATTTGAAGCAGGATACAACCCTGCTCGGGTTTAAATATAGTGGATTAACAAAAATCAGGATAAGGCGACGAAGCCGTAGACAGTACAAATAGTACGGCAAGGCGAGGCAACGCTGTACTGGTTTAAATTTAATCCACTATATTTGAAGCGGGATACAACCCTGCCCGAGTTTAAATAAAAATGCCGTCTGAACCCCGAAAACAGAGCTTCAGACGGCATTTCATCACGGCTTATTTGGCGGTTTTGCTGCTGTCGATAATTTTCATCCCAGCCGAAATCAGGCTACCAATGTCGGCAACATTGGCAGGCATAATCAGCGTATTGCTTTCTTTGGCAAGATTGTTGAACGCGGCGACGTATTGTTCCGCAATCTTCAGATTGACCGCATCCGCGCCGCCTTGGGTTTGAAGGGCGGCGGCAATTTGACGGATGGCTTCGGCATTGGCTTCGGCAACAAGGCGCAAGGATTCCGCTTCGCCTTTGGCGCGGTTGATGCGGGCGATTTTCTCGGCATTTGACGCATTGACCGCAGCCTGAGCCTCGCCTTCGGATTGTTGGATTTCGGCTTCGCGCTGACCACTGGCAAGGTTGATTTGTTCGATTTTACGGCCTTCGGATTCGGCGATACGGGCGCGTTTTTCGCGTTCGGCGGTAATTTGCGCCTGCATCGCGCGCAAAATCTCTTGCGGCGGCACCAAGTCTTTAATCTCATAACGCAAAACCTTCACACCCCAGGCTCCGGCTGCCTCATCGAGGGCGGAAACGACGGTGCTGTTGATTTCGTCGCGTTCTTCAAACGTTTTGTCCAACTCCATACGTCCAATAACGGAACGCAGCGTCGTTTGGGCAAGCTGGGTAATTGCCATGATGTAGTTGCTCGAACCGTATGAGGCGAGTTTGGGATCGGTTACTTGAAAATAGATGATGCCGTCAACAGTCAGCTGCGTATTATCGCGCGTGATGCAGACCTGGCTGGGTACATCCAAGGGAATTTCTTTCAGCGAATGACGGTAGGCGACGCGGTCGATAAAGGGAATCAAAATATTCAAACCGGCCGTCAGGGCGCGATGGAAACGCCCGAGCCTTTCGACAACGTGGACTTCCTGCTGTGGGATGACAACAAAGGATTTGAAGCCGAAAACAACGACGGCTGCCAGCAAGATAATGAAAAATTCCATAATTCCTCCGAGTGTTAAGGGTTTACGATGATAAGAAGATTGCCTTCCTTGCGGACGATGAGGACGCGCGTTCCCGGTTCAAACACTTCCTGCCCCGTATTTTGCGCCTGCCAGTACGTACCGCGATAAAAAACTTCGTAACGGTTGCCGCCTGCGTGCCGGAGGATTTCGGCATATTGTCCGGCATCCAAATCCTGATATGAATCCGTTTCAACTTTTCCTACGGCGGTTTTGGCGTGTACGAACCAAATACCCAGCGCGGAAAGCAGTGCGGCGGCCAAGGTGGCGGCAGGCGTGCTGCCGGTCAGCCCGTAGATAATGCCCGAACCCGCCAAAGCCGCGCTAATAACCAAAAGATAAACTGTTCCCGTCAATAATTCGATGATTAAGACGGCAACAGCAGCAACAAACCATACAGTCATACATTTCCCCACAAAGCGCGTCGTTTGACAAAATAACGCAATATCAGCAGTATAGCCGAATTTGAAAGGATAGGGCAGATATGGGCACTTGGCATGATGCACTCGGCGGCGAAAAACAGCAGCCGTATTTTCAGGAAATTTTAAATGCGGTCAGGCAGGAACGTTTGTCGGGACAAATCATCTATCCGCCGACGGCGGATGTATTCAACGCATTCCGGCTGACAGCGTTTGACCGAGTCAAAGTCGTCATTCTCGGACAAGACCCGTATCACGGAGCAGGGCAGGCGCACGGTTTGGCATTTTCCGTCAGGCAGGGCGTCCGCATACCCCCGTCTTTACTCAATATCTACAAAGAATTGGAAACCGACATCGAAGGCTTTTCCATTCCCGCGCACGGCTGCCTGACGGCTTGGGCGGAGCAGGGCGTATTGCTTCTGAACACGGTTTTGACCGTACGCGCAGGACAGGCGCATTCGCACGCCCTTTTAGGCTGGGAACGCTTTACCGATACCGTCATCAGGCAGCTTGCGACACACCGCAAGCACCTTGTCTTCATGTTGTGGGGTGGGTATGCACAACAAAAAGGGAGGCTGATAGACAGTCAAAATCATTTGATACTGACCGCACCGCATCCGTCTCCTCTGTCGGCATATCGCGGTTTTTTCGGCTGCCGCCATTTTTCACAGGCAAACAGCTATTTGAGTCGGCACGGTATCGAACCGATAAACTGGAAGCTGTGAATGCCGTCTGAATGCCAAGTTGCTTAAACCTCGTTCAAGGCTGCTTTTGAAGCTTGAAACAAAGAGATTAAGACATAATGTAAAATCTCCCGAAGTCTAGGATTTAGACGGCCTTTAAGTTTCAAAGTTTGTGTGTCAGGTTCATTTAGCGGAATTCAATAGCGGAATTCAAACAACTCTTGATGCTTTGTTTGCCTTTTATTTGTTCTGATTAAATTTTTAAGCGACTGAGTTTTGAATGGAGGTTGTAAAAACATCTATTCAATCTATCATAAATTTAACATAATATACATTATGCGAACTATCGGAAAAAGCTGTATGTGTTTTGAAAGTTGACCTTCAATACGATATACAGGCAGCAGGCACACAGATATGCCGCCCATACTTTCTTTAATCCAAAACATTATATCAACGGGCGCAAATAATAAATCGCCCAACTTATCCCAAAAATTCTCCTGCTTGTTCATCATTTCTTCTGTCAAATCCTTGGAACGTTGGAACGGTCGATCTGAAAACACGGCCTTACATGCGCCCCAGTTCCCTTTGCAGGGCTTGGATGTTTTGCTGCCTGTCCAATACATTGCTTTGCAATGCGTTGATTTCTTGATGGTTGATGTTGCCGCCTTTTGCCAGACGTGCTTGTGATAACATTTTTTGGGCTTCAGTCAGGGCTTTGCGTTCATTGCTTAATTCTGCTTCGAGAATGGAGCGTCTGCTGTTGTTTACAGGTGCTTGTTGAGGCGGGGGCGTATTGGATTTTGCCGGCTTGGATACTGTTTTGACCGGGGCTTTATATTTGACAGCCTGTCCGCCGTTTGACGGTGATGGTGCCGGTTCGGGAGTTTGGGGTGGGATATAGCGTTCGCTGCTGTAGTTGCCGATTGGGGGCAAATCGGTTGAGTGGCAGCTTTTAGACGGCTTGGTGGTGTAAACGGTTTCTCCGTTGATTGTGCAGGTGTAGATTTTGGCCGCATTCGCACCCAATGGGCTTGAAATCAGGGAAAGGTTGATTAGGATTAAGGGGAGTTTTGATTTCATAATGTGTTTGATACTCGGATAATGATTTGATTTTTGGAGATTTTTTGTAAGGTTTTCTTAGCGTTTTATGGGCTTTTCTTTTCGGTTGTTTGTTTTTGATTTTCCTTCGGGGCTTTGGCAGCCTACCTGTTCTTTTTCCCGGCAGGTTTTTTGTTTTTCTTTTTGTTTCCTGTGTGTATTTTGGCTTCTTGACTAAGTTTTTTAATTTTCAGGCGGTATCCGCCTCCCTGATGGCTGCTGATTTTAGGTAAATCCGCATCGGCGCACGATCCTGACGGGTCTGATGTATATACGCTTTTGCCATTTGAGTTGCAATGGTATACGGATGCTTGCGCCGCCATACCGGAAAAGGACAGGAAAATGAAGGCAGCAAAAAGTCTGATGTTCATACCGGTAAAGTAAAAAGGCGGTGGTAACGTCCGAATTATACCGTTATTAGCAGGCAAAGATAAGCACCCTGCCCGCGCTTCTTTATCGCTCGGCAAACTGTTTCTCGATTTCAGTTTCAATCCGTTCCAATTCTTCTTGGCAAGCCAGCCAAACCTCTTCGATTTGGGCAAGTTGTGTTTTGACTTTTGCCAATTCGGATAAGGTGTTTTGCAATTTTTCTTTGTTTGCTTCAAGGTAAGCTTCTTCTTGTGCTAAAAATGCTTCACATGCCGTCTGAATTTCGGAAAGCTGCACCATTTCTTTTTCGGCACGGTCGATTTTCTGCTGTATCGGCTTACTGCGTCGGGCTTTTTCTTGACGGATTTGTGCTTCGATACGCTTGGTATCCTTGCGGTTTTGGCTTTGCGCGGATGCTGCGGGTGCGGCGGCGGCGTTTTCCTGTGCCAAACGCCATTGCCGGTAGTCGTTCAAATCGCCGTCGAAGTTTTTCAGACGGCCTTTGTCTATCAAGAGGAAACTGTCGGTCGTGGCTTCAAGCAGGCTGCGGTCGTGCGATACGACGATTAAGACGCCTTGGAAACTTTGCAGAGCGAGCGTCAAGGCGTGGCGCATATCCAAGTCCAAATGGTTGGTCGGCTCGTCAAGCAGCAGTAGGTTCGGCTTTTGCCAGATAATCATGGCAAGGGCGAGGCGGGCTTTTTCTCCGCCGGAAAAAGGTTCGGTTTTCTGCAACGCCATATCGCCGACAAAGTTGAAGCCGCCGAGGAAATTTCGGATTTCTTGTTCGCGCACTTCGGGAGAAAGCTGCTGAATATGCCAAACAGGGCTTTGGTCGGCGCGGATGGTATCGAGTTGGTGTTGGGCAAAATAGCCGATATTGAGTTTTTCGGAACGGACGATGCTGCCGGAGAGCAAATCGATTTTGCCCGCCAAGGCTTTGATAAACGTAGATTTACCGCTGCCGTTGACACCCAATAGCCCGTAACGTGCGCCACTTTCCAGCGACAGGGTAATGTCGTGCAGGACGGTTTTGCCTTCGTAACCCAAATCAGCGTGTTCCAGCTTCAGTAAGGGATTGGGCAGATGGTCGGGATGGTAAAACTCAAAGGAAAACTCGCTGTCCAGATGCGCGGGCGCAACGCGTTCTAGCTTTGCCAAAGCCTTCATGCGGCTTTGCGCTTGAACGGCTTTGGTGGCTTTGGCTTTGAAGCGGTCGATAAAGGATTGCAGATGTTTGATTTGCGCCTGCTGTTTGACATAGGCGGCTTGTTGTTGCGCCAGACGCTGCGCGCGTTCGTTTTGGTAAAAATCGTAATTGCCACCGTATTGCGTGAGCTTCTGCTGCGACAGTTCGATGGTTTGAGTGGTGGCCGCATTGAGGAAATCACGGTCGTGGGAAATGATGATTTGCGTGCAAGGTAAAGAGGCAAGGTGGTTTTCTAGCCACAAGACGGTTTCCAAATCCAAGTGGTTGGTCGGTTCGTCAAGCAAGAGCAAATCGGCGCGGCAAATCAGGGCTTGCGCAAGGTTCAGACGCATACGCCAGCCGCCGGAAAAGGATTTGACGGGGCGGTTGTCTTCTTCTTGCGAAAAACCCAGTCCGTTCAACAATTTCGCCGCACGGGCCGGTGCGGTATAAGCGTCGATTTCTTCCAATTTGGCATGATATTCCGCCTGTTTCATGCCGTCATTTTGCGCTTCCGCCTGCCTTAATGCCGTCTGAAAAGCCTGCAACTCGGCATCGCCCTGCAAAACGTAGTCCAATGAAGAGATGTCCAAGTCGGGCGTTTCTTGGGAAACGGAAGCAATCCGCCAATTTTTCGGAATCGAGATATCGCCGCCATCCTGAGTGATTTCACCCTTGATTAAGGCAAACAGGCTGGATTTTCCCGTACCGTTTTTACCGATCAAACCGACGCGCTGACCGGGATTGACGGTAGCGTTGGCTTTGTCGAGCAGGATTTTCAAACCGCGTTGCAGGGTGAGATTTTTAATTTCAATCATAACGGAAACATCATCGGGCGGAAAAAGCCCGTATTTTACCTGAAAGAAAGTGCTGATGCCGTCTGAAACGGGAAATTTACGGTTGAAGCCACGCCCAGGCTTTACGCCCTTCAGAATGCAAAAAGACCAATGTCCTGCATGCCGATTCGGTATTCATACATTCCACACCGATTCCGATCTGAGAGAAATCCGCCATGATTTTGGGATGGATAAACTTCTGTACCGCCCCGGTCCCGATAATCAATATTTCCGGATAGTCAACAGGTTTGATGTCGGACAACAGGTTTTCCGGAGTCAGGTCGGACAAGGTTCGGCATTGTGACAGGCAGACCGAATCCTTATGTACAAGCACGGGTTTATGGAAACTTTGACCTGCCAATCGGATTTCGCCCGACCGGTGGTCGTACTCTGCAAAATGTCCGTCTATCGGATTTTCTTCAAACAGCATATTTTCGTCCTTTTGCCGCTTCAGTCGTGTCGGAAAAGGTGCAAAATCAGACAAATTCATGTAGGATTAGCAGATTTCATCTGACGCGCCTTCCGATTTCAGACGGCATTTGATTTAAAGTGCGGCACAATTATATCGGCAGCGGATATTTTCGTCTTTCAATATTTACATTTCAGTCGGCTTACAAGGAGACACAATGAAGCCAGTAAACATCGGGGTCTTTTAGGTTTAGGTACGGTCGGCGGCGGTACGGCTGCCGTGTTGCGGGACAATGCGGAGGAAATCAGCCGCCGTTTGGGACGAGAAGTGCGCATCAGTGCCGTATGCGACTTAAGCGAAGAAAAAGCCCGCCAAATCTGCCCGTCCGCAGCCTTTGTCAAAGATCCGTTCGAACTGGTTGCGCGTGAAGACGTCGATGTCGTCGTCGAATTGTTCGGCGGTACCGGCATCGCCAAAGATGCGGTGTTGAAAGCCATTGAAAACGGCAAACACATCGTTACCGCCAACAAAAAACTACTCGCCGAATACGGCAACGAAATCTTCCCGCTAGCGGAAGAAAAAAATGTCATGGTGCAATTTGAAGCCGCAGTAGCGGGAGGTATCCCAATCATCAAAGCCCTGCGCGAAGGTTTGGCGGCAAACCGAATCAAATCCATCGCCGGCATCATCAACGGCACCAGCAACTTCATCCTCTCCGAAATGCGCGAAAAAGGCAGCGCGTTTGCCGACGTATTGAAAGAAGCGCAAGCATTGGGCTATGCCGAAGCCGATCCGACCTTCGATATCGAAGGCAACGACGCAGGTCATAAAATTACCATTATGAGCGCGCTGGCATTCGGCACGCCGATGAACTTCTCCGCCTGTTACCTCGAAGGCATCAGCAAACTTGACAGCCGCGACATCAAATACGCGGAAGAACTCGGCTACCGCATCAAACTGTTGGGCATTACCCGCAAAACCGGCAAAGGCATCGAGCTGCGCGTCCACCCTACCCTGATTCCCGAAAGCCGCCTCTTGGCAAACGTCAACGGCGTGATGAACGCCGTGCGCGTCAACGCCGATATGGTTGGCGAAACCTTATATTACGGCGCGGGCGCGGGCGCATTGCCGACCGCTTCCGCCGTGGTTGCCGATATCATCGACATCGCCCGCCTGGTTGAAGCCGATACCGCCCACCGCGTACCGCATCTGGCGTTCCAACCCGCGCAAGTCCAAGCGCAAACCATCCTGCCTATGGACGAAATTACCAGCAGCTACTACCTGCGCGTCCAAGCCAAAGACGAACCGGGCACGCTGGGGCAAATCGCCGCGCTGTTGGCACAAGAAAACGTGTCCATCGAAGCACTGATTCAAAAAGGCGTGATTGATCAGACCACTGCCGAAATCGTGATTCTGACCCACAGCACGGTCGAAAAACACATCAAGTCGGCAATCGCAGCCATCAAAGCACTGGATTGCGTGGAAAAACCGATTACCATGATCCGCATGGAAAGCCTGCATGACTGAGCCGAAACACGAAATGCCGACGGAAGAGCAGGTTGCCGCGCGCAAAAAAGCAAAAGCCAAAATCCGCACCATCCGCATTTGGGCGTGGGTCATTTTGGCGTTGCTCGCTTCAACCGCCCTGCTCTCCCAATGCGCGATGTCCAAACCGCAGGCAAAACAGAAAATTGTCGAGTCTTGCATGAAGAATATTCCGTTTGCTGAAAAATGGCAGAACGATTTGAAAGCGCGCGGCTTGGATGCGGACAATACCCGCCTTGCCACCGATTACTGCAAATGTATGTGGGAGCAGCCTTTGGACAGATTGAGCGAGAAACAGGTCAGCTCCTTCGGCAAACTCGGCGCGCAAGAACAGCTTGACCTGCTCGGCGGCACAAACGCGTTTGAGGCGCGCGACAGACAGTGCGTTGCTGATTTGAAAGCTGATTGAACCGCCGAACCGGAATGCCGTCTGAACGCGGGAAAAGCGTTTCAGACGGCATTTTTCCATCCGGATTTGACGGGCCAGCCCT
The DNA here is from genome assembly GCF_047915665.1 of Neisseria sp. LACPHL-SPEC-2024-00856. Taxonomy (NCBI): domain Bacteria; kingdom Pseudomonadati; phylum Pseudomonadota; class Betaproteobacteria; order Neisseriales; family Neisseriaceae; genus Neisseria; species Neisseria sp. LACPHL-SPEC-2024-00856. The sequence goes on along the minus strand of NZ_JBLRPR010000001.1, from coordinate 338,706 downwards.
TCATCCGAATCCGACGGGCAAACCCCCATCCTGATTCGGCGGGGCAAATAAAAAGCCGATTCTTCAAAAATCGGCTTTTTATCAAAGATAAACAATTTACAGCGCGTCTTTCAGAGCCTTGCCGGCACGGAATTTGGGCGTTTTGGCAGCGGCAATGGTCAGAGGCTCGCCGGTTTTGGGGTTGCGGCCTTGGCGTTCCGCACGTTCGCCGACGTAGAAAGTACCGAAACCGACCAGAGTAACGGTGTCGCCTTGTTTCAGGGCGTTGGTTACTGCATTGGTAGTGGCATCCAAAGCTTTTTGTGCGGCGGCTTTGGAAATGCCGGCTTCTTGAGCAATCGCTTCGATCAATTCAGACTTGTTCACAATCAGTCCCTTCCTGTCTTAAAAAATGATGAAATGCCCGAATACTCGGGAGTTTGTACTGCTTAAGCAACTTTCGCTTTATAGCAATTCTGAAATTGCCGTGTCAAGCAAAAAATACGGAATCGACCTATTTTACAGGCTTTCAGGACGAAACCGCATTTTTACAACACATTTCCTGCGTTTCAATGTTTGATTGCCCTGCTGCGGGGTTTCGGTTTTGAAGCGGGTTCCGCCGCCGCTTCCGCGGCAGAAGGTTCTGCCCAAGGCTCAGGTTGGCTTTCCAAACCCAAAGCCAATACCTCGTCTATCCATTTGACCGGATGGATGGTCAGGCCGGTTTTCACGTTTTCAGGGATTTCCTCTAAGTCTTTGACGTTGTCTTTCGGAATCAGGACGTGTTTGATGCCGCCGCGAAGCGCAGCCAACAGTTTTTCCTTCAGACCGCCGATCGGCAGGACTTCGCCGCGCAGGGTGATTTCGCCCGTCATGGCAACATCCGCACGCACAGGGATTTTGGTGAATGCGGACACCATCGCCAAAGTCATGGCAATGCCCGCACTCGGACCGTCTTTCGGGGTCGCACCTTCGGGAACGTGAACATGGATGTCTTTTTTCTCGTAAAAATCAGGAGCCAAACCCACTGATTCTGCACGGGAACGGACAACCGACCATGCTGCGAACACGGATTCCTTCATCACATCGCCCAACTGGCCGGTACACTGGATCACGCCTTTACCCGGTAATGCCACGGCTTCGACAGTCAGCAATTCGCCGCCGACTTCCGTCCACGCCAAACCGGTTACTTGTCCGATACGGTTTTCGCTTTCGGCAACGCCGTAATCGAAGCGGCGCACACCCAAATAGTCGTGCAGATTTTTCTCATTTACTTTAACCGCCCTGGGCTTGGCTTTTCCGGTTTTTTTGGTTTTTGAGTCTTCGTCCAAGGTAATCTGCATCACCACCTTGCGGCAGATTTTGGCAATCTCGCGGTCGAGCGAACGCACGCCCGCCTCGCGGGTGTAGTAACGGATAATATCGCGCACCGCGCTTTCTTCGATTGCCAATTCCCCTTCTTTTACGCCGTTGCGCTTCATTTGCTTCGGCACGAGGTACTGCATCGCGATATTGATTTTTTCGTCTTCGGTATAGCCGGACAGACGGATGATTTCCATACGGTCGAGCAGCGGTGTCGGGATATTCAGACTATTGGATGTGGCGATAAACATCACATCACTCAAATCGTAATCCACTTCCGCATAATGATCGGCGAACTTGTTGTTTTGCTCGGGATCAAGCACTTCAAGCAACGCGCTGGCGGGATCGCCGCGGAAGTCGCTGCCTAATTTATCGATTTCGTCGAGCAGGAACAAGGGGTTTTTCACGCCGGCTTTTGCCATATTCTGCAAAATCTTACCGGGCATAGAGCCGATATAGGTGCGGCGGTGTCCCCGTATTTCGCTTTCGTCGCGCACGCCGCCCAAAGCCATGCGGACATATTTCCGCCCCGTTGCTTTGGCGATGGATTCGCCCAAAGAGGTTTTACCTACGCCCGGAGGACCGACCAGGCACAGAATCGGGCCTTTGAGTTTGTCCATACGTTTTTGGACGGCGAGGTATTCCAAAATCCGTTCTTTGACTTTTTCCAGACCGTAGTGGTCGGCGTCCAGCACCAGTCCGGCTTTGGCGATGTCTTTGCTAACTCGGGATTTTTTCTTCCACGGCAGTTCGAGCAGGGTGTCGATGTAGTTGCGTACGACGGTGGATTCGGCAGACATCGGCGGCATCATTTTGAGTTTTTTCAGTTCGGACAGGCATTTTTCTTCCGCTTCTTTGCTCATCCCCGCCTTTTTGATGCCTGCTTCCAAGGCATCCAGTTCGCCGTTTTCGTCTTCTTCGCCCAATTCTTTGTGTATCGCTTTAATCTGTTCGTTCAGATAATATTCGCGTTGGGATTTTTCCATTTGGCGTTTGACGCGTCCGCGTATGCGTTTTTCGGCCTGCATAATGTCGAGTTCGGATTCCAGCTGTGCCAGCAGGAATTCCATCCGTTTACCGATTTCGGGAATTTCCAAAATCTGTTGGCGTTGCGCCAGTTTCAACTGCAAATGCGCTGCGACCGTATCGGTTAACCGGCTGTTTTCGGCAATGCCGTTGATGCTGCCGATGATTTCGGCGGGGATTTTTTTATTGAGTTTGGCGTATTGTTCAAACTGCGCCAACAGGGTGCGGCGCACGGCTTCGAGGTCGGTATTGCCGCCCGTGTCTTCTTCCCCGACCGCCTCTATATGGGAAACGAACAGCCCGCCCGTGTCTTCAATGGTCAGGACGCGTCCGCGATACAGCCCTTCGACCAGCACTTTTACCGTGCCGTCCGGCAGTTTCAATACCTGTAAGACTTGTGCGACGGTACCGGTCTGATACAGGTCTGCGGCTGCGGGGTTTTCCACTGCGGCATCGGTTTGCGCCAACAGGAAAACCGGTTCCTCGCGGGTAATGGCGTTTTCCAGCGCGGCGATGGATTTCGGCCTGCCGACGAACAGCGGCAGAACCATATGCGGGTAAACGACGACATCCCGCAAAGGAAGGGTTGCCAAGGCGGCATATTCCTCAAAATGCTTTTCTTTTTGTGTCATGGATACTCTCTTGTGTCTGACAGAATACGGATTGCCGCGTAAATTGGGGTTGAAGGTATTATTTCAAGCATACGCGGTTTATTTATGGAGTTTGATGCGATGCCGTCTGAAACATTCCGGCTTCAGACGGCATGGGCTTGGAAAGACAAGGCAGGAACAAAAAACAGTTCTGTGTTGCCGCTCCTTGCTGTACCATCCGTATGGTTTACGGTTCTGCCGCCCTATTTTCAAAACATGACGCAGGTATCCCATGTCTTCTTTTATTTTTCCCGATAACGGGTTCGAATGGCGCAACGAAAGTCTGCAAAAGCCGCCCAAAGGTTGGCATTATGTCCGCGAAAGCGGTGCAGACGGCATTTTGAAGGCTGCCTATCAAAATATTGCAACTGTCTGGCAGGGCGATTTCCACAATGCCAAACAGGTGCTTTCGGCAATGAAGAAGAAGGTCCGCAAACCTGCCGCCGTCCGTTCCGATGCGGATATCGCCGCCCTTTTCCACGCGCACCGTATGAAGCAGGCGCAGCAGAGCCGTATTCTGAATATGCTTGCCGTTGAAATCCGCCCCGGTTTTGTGTTGGACAACAAACGCGCGCCCGATATACGCGCCGCCTTGCTCGACGTGTACGGCAAGCCTAACGTCAAGCCTTTTTTCCTCCCGCTCAACCTGCTGCTGGGCTTTATCGGGGCGCACGAGTGGCATAAAAAAGGGGTTGCCGTTTCCCAAGCCGGCGGGCAGATATATGTCCCTTTCGGCGTATTTTCGCCCTTGCGCGGCGAATATCTCGATTTGCTCGCCCAAGCGCCGTCAACAGGGTTTCAGACGGCATTGGACATCGGGACGGGTTCGGGCGTGCTTGCCGCGATATTGGCAAAACAGGGGATTCCTTCCGTAATAGGGACGGACACCAATCCGAGGGCGGTTGCCTGCGCCCGGGCCAATATCGCCCGGCTGGGTTTGGAAAAACAGGTTGAAATACGGGAAACCGATATGTTCCCCGATATGCGTGCCGATTTGATTGTCTGCAACCCGCCGTGGCTGCCCGCCAAGCCGACTTCCGCCATCGAATCCGCATTATATGACCCCGATTCTGCGATGTTGGCCGCGTTTTTAAGGGATGCGCCGAAACATCTGAATCCCGACGGCGAAATCCGCCTGATTATTTCCGACCTTGCAGAGCATTTGGGGCTGCGTCCTGCCGATTTTTTGGAAAAGGCATTTATCCGGGCGGGTTTGCGTGTTGCCGATATGATGAAAACCAAGCCGAAGCACAAAAAAGCCGCCGATCCGAGCGATCCGCTTGCTTTTGCGCGAACCCGGGAAACCACTTTCCTATACCGTTTGAAAAAGGCATAAGGGGCGGCGGCGCGGCATTCGGGCGGATTATTCTTGTGAAAATACCCGCCCAAGCATACTGCCCAATGCCGTCTGACGCGCTTTGACGGTAGCGGCGGCTTGCCGGAAGGCTTCTTCCCCGCCGAAAAATACGAACTTTTCCCTCGCGCGGGTAATGGCTGTGTAAAGCAGCCCTCTGCTCAAACCCGAAAGCGCGTCGTCCGCGTCGTCCGAACCGCTGGCGGAGGGCGGCAGCAGCCAGACTTCCCGATATTCCGAACCTTGGCTTTTATGGACGGTCAGCGCGAATGCGGGTTCAAATTCGGGCAGGCAGCTTACCGCTACCTTTTTAAATCCGTCCGCATCGGCAAAATAGGCGGCAAGGCTGCCCTGCCGTCCGACATCTTCCATAATCAGTCCGATGTCGCCGTTGAACAGTTCAAGTGCGTAGTCGTTCTGCCTGATCATAATCGGCTCTCCGGCAAAATATGCCAAATGTTCCGGTGTGTTCATTTTGCGGCGTACATGGCTGCAATAGGCTTCGTTGAAGTCTTCCGCATCCTGCCGCCAAGCTGCCAGGATCACGATATCCGAGATGCCTGCGTATGCGGCTTCGATATTGCCGTCTTTTACCGCCTGCCAATAGGCTTTGTGCGTCCGGTACAACCTTTCGACTCGAGCGTTCGGACTGCATTCCGAATGTTCCAGTTCGTCCGGAAACCGGTCAAACAATGCCCACGCCCCCTCATCGCCCGATACGGCGGCACGAGCAAGGCAGCCGATGCCGCTGTTGTCGCCGAAGCGGTGGCTGAACGACAGATGGGCGGTGTTTTGCGCCAACACGGGTGGATTTGCGCTGACGCTGAAACCGTGTTCCGGAAGGAAGCCGGCCAGCCTTTGGTGCGTTTCTCCGTCCAAAACGGTTTTTTGTGACAAAACGGACAGCACCGCCCCTATTCCGACGGACGGGAGCTGGTTTTCATCCCCCAGCAGAATCACGCGCGCGCCGGTTTTGACCGCTTTTAAAAGTTGCAGCATCAATGCCGTATCCAGCATAGAGGCTTCATCGATAACCAATACGTCAAACGGCAGCGGGTAAACAGGGTTGAACGCCGGCTGCATTTTGGGCGGGCGCAGCTTCAGCAGGCGGTGGACGGTTTGCCCTTCCAATTTAAGCAGATGGCGGCGGACGTTGTCCGGCGCGTCAAAACTGTTGATTGCACGGTGCAGCGCGCGCGCCATATGCGCCGCAGCTTTGCCCGTCGGGGCGGCAAGCGCGATATGGGGAAGGCTGCCGCCCCCGCCGCAAATCAGTGCCAGCAGCTTGGCAACCGTCGTCGTCTTGCCCGTGCCGGGGCCGCCGGTAATCACCATAAAAGACTGCAACAGCGCCAGTGCGGCGGCATCGCGCTGTCCTTCGCTGCCCGCGCCTTGAAACCATTTTGCGAGATTCTGCCGCGCGCCTGCCGCATCGGGGGCGGATGTGCCGGCTGCCGCCAAGCGTTTGATCTCGACCGCCAAATCGTATTCCAACTGCCACATCCTGCCCAAAAACAGCCTTCTGCCTTCCAAAATCAAAGGGGCGGCGGATGATCCGACCACGGGCGCGAGTGCCTGCAACACTGCCGCCTCGCCCCCGTCCAAACGGATAAACGAATGACCGTTCTGCAATGCTTGAAACAGGCGTTCGGTACAGTTTGCAAGCACTTCGCCGCCGGAATCCGCATAGTGTTCCAAAAAACGGATTGCCGCCCTTGCCGCCGCTTGGGCAAATTCATCTGTCTGCCGTTCCATCGTATTCCTTGTCGAAATGCCGTCTGAAGGCGTGAGGCTTCAAACGGCGCGTGTTGTTTCGGCTGTTTAGGCGTTTGCGCCCTGTTTGGGGTGCAGGCTGCCGTCTTTCATGACCATGACGCGCTCGAAGCGGCCGGCGAGTTCATCGTCGTGCGTTACGACCACCAGCCCCGTTCCCAATTCCGTTTTCAGTTCCAGCATCATATCCAAAACATTCCTTGCGTTTGCCCGGTCGAGGTTGCCGGTCGGTTCGTCGGCAAGCAGGCATTTGGGTTGCGTAACCAAGGCGCGTGCAATGGCGGCACGCTGGCGTTCGCCGCCGGACAGTTCGCCCGCGCGGTGCGTCGAACGGTGTTTCAGTCCGACCTTCTCGAGCATCGCCATTGCCGCCTCCGCAGCCTCTTCCCGGCTTTTTTTGCCGATCAGCAAAGGCATCATCACGTTTTCCAGTGCCGAAAATTCAGGCAGAAGATGGTGGAACTGGTACACGAAACCGAGATGGCGGTTGCGCAAATCGCCCAAACGCCGCTGGTTTAAGGCACGCAAATCCTTGCCCATCAGCAGCACCCTGCCTTCAGACGGCATATCCAGCCCGCCCAAAATATGCAGCAGCGTCGATTTGCCGCTGCCCGAAGAACCGATGATGCCGGTGCTTTCCCCCGCGCGGATTTCCAAATCCAAGCCGTGCAGCACCCGAACGTCCAAACCGCCGTCCCGATAGCGTTTGCCCACGCCTTCGCATTTCAAAATCAACTCACTCATAACGCAAAGCCTCCGCCGGTTGGGTTTTTGACGCGCGCCAGCTCGGGTAGAGCGTGGCAACGAAAGACAGTCCCAAGGAAATGCAGGCAATCAGGGCAACGTCGCCCATATCGACATCACTGGGAAGGTAGTCGATAAAATAAACCTGCGAATTGATGAGGTGGACACCGAGCAGGTTTTCAAAAAACGCCACGACCCTGCCGACGTTCCAACCCAAAAGCACGCCGCAGACCACACCCGCCAGCGTGCCGAAAAAGCCTGAAAACGCACCCTGCACCATAAAAATCTTCATCACGCCGGCAGGGGAAAGACCCAAAGTCCGCAAAATCGCAATGTCCGCCTGCTTTTCCGTAACCGCCATCACTAACGAAGAGACAAGGTTGAACGCCGCCACAGCGATAATCAGCGTCAGGATGATGAACATCATCCGTTTTTCCAGTTCGACCGCTTCAAAATAGCTGCGGTTGCTGTACGTCCAATCGCGCACCCAAACCGCGTCCCTTTGCGCCTCCGGAATCAGTGTTGCCGTCAAGGCGGGAGCGTTTTGCGGATCGGCGAGCTTCAGCCGCAGCCCCGCAACTTCCTTATCCAAACGGTACAGCACGCGTGCGTCTTGGATATGCGTCATTGCCAATGAGTTGTCCACTTCGTAAACGCCCGTCTTAACCAGACCGACCACGGTAAACTGTTTCAACCTCGGTACGACTCCGGCGGGGGTAACGTTGCCCTCCGGCGTGATGACGGTAACTTTATTGCCGACTTCGATGCCCAGTGCCTCAGCCAAACCGACACCGAGGATAATGTCAAACTGACCCGGAATCAGGTCTTCAAACTTGCCTGCCGGCATTTTGTCGCCGTATTCCACCACTTTGCGCTCTTCAGACGGCAAAATGCCGCGCATCTGCACGCCCCTGATCTCGCCCGCATGGGCCAGCAATGCCTGATTGGAAACATAGGGCGCGGCAGCCAAAATACCTTTGCGGTTTTCGGTAAACCGAAGCAGGTTGCGCCAATCCGTATCCGTATTGTCGATATAGCCGATTTCGGCGTGCGGCGCGACATTCAGGAGCTGCCCGCGTATTTCTTTCTGAAAGCCGTTCATAACCGACAAGACAACAATCAGCGCGGTTACACCCAAGGCGATTCCGGCAATCGAAACCATCGTGATAAACGACATAAAGCCGTTGCGCTTTTTCGCCCTGAGATACCTCAAGCCTATCCAAGCCTCTAAAGAAAACATAACGCTACCTTAAAAATGTCTGCAAACGTGCCGCCCCGGACGGCGGTTTGGGGGCGGCGGCAAAAGTTTATTGTACCGTAAAACCCCGGCAGCGTCCGAACGGCAGGCTGTGCAAATAAAGACGCAGTATGTGGCAAATTCGGAAAAACAGGGCGGAAAACTTGCACAACGTGCCGAACTACCCTATCCTTCTCTTGAAACAAAATCTTTTCTTTAAGGAAAACAATGAATATCAGGAAAATCTCCGCTTTGTGTGCTGTTGCCGTTTTTACTGTTTCGACAGCCTATGCCAAAGAAATCAAAATCGATGCCAACAACACGCCTTATTCCGAAGCCGACGCGCAAAAGCTGGCGGCAACGGCAGTTGGTATGGGCGTTAAGGAACCTGTCAGCCTGAACGGCGGCAGCGGCAGCATTACCGTTTCCGGCAGCAGCGCGACGCAGTGCGTGTTCAAAGTCGGCAACGGAGGCGCGTTGCAGATTCAAGGGCTCAACTGCAAGTAAACCGCCCAGAAAAATGCCGTCTGAAGGCTTCAGACGGCATTTTGCATTGGCGGCGTTACGCCCCGCCTTCTTTAATCAGGCGGCGTTCGTACACCGCCTGCGCCAGCGTTCCCGCATCGACATATTCCAATTCGCCGCCCAAGGGGATGCCCTGCGACAGCCTGCTAACTTTGTAAGGCAAGTTTTTAAAAAACTCGGACAGGACATACGCCGTCGCATTGCCTTCTGCGGTAAAAGCGGTTGCAATAATGATTTCTTCGACTTCCCCGCCGCCCAGCCGTTGCGCCAGCCTGTCCAATGCGATGGCGGATACGTCCATTCCCAGTGCCGTATTGATTTGCCCCATCAGGACGAAATACAGCCCGTCGTGGCAATTTGCCGCTTCCATATTCGACACGTCGGCAGGCATATGCACCACCATCAGCCGCCGCCCGTCGCGTGTTTCATCGGCACAAATATCGCACAATCCGCCTTCGCAAAACGTGTTGCACATCGCGCAATGGTGAACCTGCTTCAATGCCGTCTGCAAGGCATCCACCAGCTCTTCAGCCTCTTTGCGCTTGTGCTGCAACAGATGGTACGCCATCCGCTGTGCCGATTTCGGCCCGACGTTGGGCAATACTTTCAGCGCACCGATCAGCCTTTGGAAGGCATCTTGCTTTTTGGAATTCATCATACTCCGCCATATGGGAAAACGGTCGGAATATTCCGACCGTTATGTTGTCAACAAAAGTGTCAATTACTGACCGTCGCCGTTGTCGACCGATTGCGCTCCTTTGGTCTGTTTGATTTTGCCGTTGAAATAGCGGATCAGCAGATCGAAGGTATTGGCAGACTGCTGTTGCGCCAAAGCCTGTTTTGCAGGCGGAAGCTGTGCGGCGATATCCTTCGGAGGCGTGATTGCCTGCACCTCGACAATCACCGGAGCCGGCAGGCCGGTCAGTCTGACATAGGCGGGTTTACCGTTTGCCGGTTTTGCTTTCAGCAGTTCCGCATAAGCCTCGGGAGGCATGGACTGCCTTGCCTGCTGCGCGCCCAAAACGGACACTTCCGACCATTTCACATCAACTGCCTTGCCTCCGCTCAACTGCGCCAGCGTTTCTTTTGCCTTGTTTTCGGCAAGTTTGGCGGCTTCGGCGCGGACATATGCCTGACGCACCGCATCTTTAGCTTCTTCAAACGGTAAGGTTTTTTCTTCGCGGACTTCTTTGGCGCGGACGACCCACGCGGTTTCGCTGTTGATGGTCAGCACTTCGGAATTGTGTTTTTTCTTCAATACGTCGTCGCTGAAAACGGCATTGATCAGATTTTCGGGCATACCGGACATTTGCGCGTCCTGCCTACTCAGCCAAGTTTCTTGGGTTTCGACTTTCAAACCGCTGTTTTTGGCGGCTTCGGCAAGCGAGGAAGGATGGTTGAACGCGTCATCGCCCAGCTTTTCTTTTGCCTTATTGAAGTCGGCAACCGCCTTTTTCATTTTCAATTCGTTTTCTACGGCGGCTTTTTCCTGCTCGAAAGAAGGTTTGGCTTCATTTGCCGGCAAACGCGCCACGCGCTCTTCAAACGCATTTTTCACTTCTGTTTCGCTGACGGTCTGTTTGTCTGCAAAGTCTTTCAGATTCAATGCGACATATTCCAATTTGACCGCTTTGGGAAGCAGGTAGTCTTTTTTGTTTGCGTTATAAAACTTCTGCAAATCGGCTTCAGACACTTTGACTTGGGCGATGAATTCGTCGGGGTTGAAAGTGTGCGAACGGATGGTGCGGTTGACCTGCGTCAGCCTGATCAGCTGTTCCGCCTGCGCGTCGCCGACCAATACGCCGTTTTGGACGAGGTTTACCAAATTCTGCAAGGCAAACTGATCGCGGATTTCTTCGACAAACTGGTCTTCAGACATATGGCGTTGGGAAAGGTAGCGGTTTAAAAGCGCGTGGTCGAATTTGCCGTTTGCGTCGTGGAAATTGGGATCGTCCACGATAATCTGCTTGATTTGTTCGGAAGAAACCGAAATGCCCATCAGCTTCGCGCCCTGTTTCAGGTAGGCGCGTTGTAGCAGGGATTGGAACACCGCGTCGCGCGAAGGGCCGCCGCCGTCCGCCTGTTCGTTTTGCATGGCGGCATTAATCGAATGATCGCTGATTTTTTCGTCCCCGACTTGGACGATGTAATCGGAACCCGGGTGTGAAACCGTGCTGACGCCGAAGCCGACAAAAGTTAATGCAATCAGGCCTAATAAGACTTGGGCGGGTGTTCTGTATTTTTCGATGGAATGGAACATATTTTCAGATCGGAATATGGAATGGGGTTGGGAAATATAAATTCCGTATTGTAACGGTTTTTATACACGTCTGCACGAAGGCTTAATTAACGTTTGAATATCTCTCGATAAGATTCATCGCTGAAGCCGACATGAACCTTTCCGCCGTATTCCAGTACGGGACGTTTGATAAGGCTGGGCATTTCGGACATTATTCTGACCGCACCTTCCTTTGAGGACAGGGCCTCCTCCTGCATCAGTGCATCAAGTTTGCGCCATGTGGTTCCCCGTTTGTTGAGCAGTATCTCCAAAGGCACCTGCTCCAGCCACAGGCGGATTTCCGCTTCAGACGGCCTCTGTTTTTTGAAATCCCGAAACTCAAACTCCAAGCCGTATCCGGCAAGCCTGTTTTTGGCTTTTTTGACTGTGTCGCAATTTGGGATGCCGTGAAGGACTATCATTTGGAAACCTTTTGCCTGAAATAATAAAACGGATATTTTACTATAAGTGTCTGAAAATTTGCCCGTCTGTTTCAGACGGCAAGGGGATTATGTTACAATCTAAAAATTTGAAAAATTTAATCTCTTGTTCAATAAAGGTTTTACCCATAATGATTTCTACCAACGGCATTACCATGCAATTCGGCGCGAAGCCGCTGTTTGAAAACGTATCCGTAAAATTCGGCGAAGGCAACCGCTACGGCCTGATCGGCGCCAACGGCTCAGGCAAGTCCACCTTCATGAAAATCCTCGGCGGCGATTTGGAACAGACTGCCGGCGAAGTCGCGATTGAAAACGGCGTGCGTTTGGGTAAATTGCGCCAAGACCAGTTTGCCTACGAAGAGATGCGCGTGCTGGACGTGGTAATGATGGGGCATACCGAAATGTGGGCGGCGATGACCGAACGCGATGCGATTTACGCCAACCTCGAAGCTACCGAAGACGACTACATGAAAGCCGCCGAACTGGAAGCCAAGTTTGCCGAATACGACGGCTACACCGCCGAAGCACGCGCTGCCGAATTGTTGAGCGGCGTGGGCATTTCCGAAGATTTGCACAATGCGAAAATGGCGGAAGTCGCCCCGGGTCTCAAACTGCGCGTATTGCTGGCGCAAGCCCTGTTCTCCAAACCGGATGTATTGCTTTTGGACGAGCCGACCAACAACTTGGACATTAATACCATCCGCTGGTTGGAAGGCGTGTTGAACCAATATGATTCTACGATGATTATCATCTCGCACGACCGCCACTTTTTGAACGAAGTCTGCACGCATATGGCGGATTTGGACTACAACACCATCACCATCTATCCGGGCAACTACGACGACTATATGCTCGCTTCCGCCCAATCGCGCGAACGCGCCCTGAAAGACAATGCCAAAGCAAAAGAGAAACTGCAAGAGCTGCAAGAGTTCGTCGCCCGCTTCTCTGCCAACAAATCCAAAGCCCGTCAGGCGACCAGCCGTCTGAAACAGGCCGACAAAATCAAATCGGAAATGGTCGAAGTCAAACCTTCCACCCGTCAAAACCCATATATCCGTTTTGAAGCCGACGAAAAAGCCAAATTGCACCGTCAGGCTGTGGAAGTTGAAAAACTGGCCAAACGTTTTGAAACCCAGTTGTTTAAAAACCTGAACTTCATCCTTGAAGCAGGCCAACGCCTTGCCATCATCGGCCCGAACGGCGCGGGCAAATCCACCCTGCTGAAACTCTTGGCCGGCGCGTACAACCCCGAATATTCAGACGGCCTGCTGCCGGACGAAGGCAGCATCAAATGGGCGGAAAAAGCCAGCGTCGGCTACTATCCGCAAGATCACGAAAACGACTTTGATGTCGATATGGATTTGAGCGAATGGATGCGCCAATGGGGGCAGGAAGGCGACGACGAACAAGTCATCCGGGGCACTTTGGGGCGTTTGCTCTTCGGCAGCAACGATGTCGTGAAAAAAGTAAAGGTTCTTTCCGGTGGCGAAAAAGGCCGTATGCTTTACGGCAAACTGCTGCTGCTGAAACCCAATGTTTTGGTGATGGACGAACCGACCAACCATATGGATATGGAAAGCATCGAATCCTTGAATATGGCGTTGGAAAAATATAAGGGCACGCTGATTTTCGTGTCGCACGACCGCCAGTTCGTCTCCTCGCTCGCCACGCAGATTATCGAACTGGACGGCAAGGGCGGTTACGAACATTACCTGGGCGATTACGAAAGCTATTTGGAGAAGAAAGGCGTAGCATAAGCGCACAAAATACCCTCCGGTTGAAACAATGCCGTCTGAAGCCGCTTCAGACGGCATTCTTGATAACTTTAAAACACAAAGCATATGCAGACTTACCTCGTCGGCGGCGCCGTCCGCGATTATCTTTTGGGCTTGCCCGTCAAAGACCGCGACTGGGTGGTCGTCGGCGCAGACGCGCAAACTATGCTGGCGCAAGGCTTCCAGCCGGTCGGCAAAGATTTTCCCGTATTCCTTCATCCCAAAACCCACGAAGAATACGCCCTCGCCCGCACCGAACGCAAAACCGCCAAAGGCTATGCCGGTTTCAGTTTCCACGCCGACAAAGACGTTACGCTGGAGCAGGACTTGATGCGCCGCGACCTGACCATCAACGCGATGGCGCAAGATGCGGACGGCAAGATTATCGACCCTTTCGGCGGACAACGGGATTTGGCGGCAGGCATTTTGCGCCACATTTCCCCGGCATTTGCCGAAGACCCCGTCCGCATCCTGCGTACTGCCCGCTTTGCCGCGCGCTACGGATTTGAAATCGCCGAAGAAACCATGAAGCTGATGCGGCAGATGGTGGAAAACGGCGAAGCGGACGCATTGGTTGCCGAACGCGTCTGGCAGGAATTGGTGAAAGGTTTGATGGAAAAAAATCCGCGCAAAATGATTGAAGTGTTGCGCGAATGCGGCGCGCTCAAAGTCTTGCTGCCCGAAGTCGATGCCCTCTTCGGCGTGCCGCAACGCGCCGACTACCATCCCGAAATCGACAGCGGCATCCATACCCTGATGACACTGCAACGCGCCGCCGATATGGGTTTGAGCCTGCCCGAACGCTATGCCGCCCTGCTGCACGACTTGGGCAAAGCCAAAACGCCGCCCGACATCCTGCCGCGCCACCACGGACACGACCTCGCCGGTGTCGAACCCGTGCGCGAAGTCAATCAAAGGTTGCGCGCGCCGAAACATTGCGCCGAGCTTGCCGAATTGGTTTGCCGTTGGCACATTATTTTCCACCAAGTCGGACAGCTTAAAAGCCAAACCATTCTGAACGTTTTGAAAAAAACCGACGCTTTCAGACGACCCGAACGCTTCTCCTCTGCCTTAAACGTCTGCATTGCCGATACGCAAGGTCGTCTGAACCGCGAACACACGCCCTACCCGCAACGCGCGCACTGGCTCGCCCTGCTCGAAGCCGCCAATCAGGCGGATTCGGGCAAAATCGCCGCCGAATGCCGCGCGCAGGGAAAAGCGCACCTTATCGCCGAACAAATCGACCGGGCGCGGCTGGCACAAATCGCTCCGCTGCAAAAAGCGTTCCGGGCGGCGCAAGACAAAACAGAAAAACATTAAAACGCCCAATGCAGCCACTATAAAGTTTTGAGGACGATACCCAATCCAAGCTTTGCAACAGCTGCTGCCATATCCGCTATAATTCACGCTTCAGCCATTCCGTTCCCAACATAAAATCATGACCCTACAAACCGATTTATTATCTAAAATCAACAACGAAGATTACCAACGTCTCATTCTCAAACACAGCTCGGAATTTAGCGATGGCGAAATCCGCCTATTGAACGAAATCCTCGAAAAATTCAATTTCGACGTTGTTCAGGCGCAGGCATTGGCGCAGGCGGTAATGCAGCAAATCCGCTTCGACCCCAACGCCTACCACATCGACAGCGACGACGAAGACACCACCGGCATCTGCCCCCACTGCATCAACCCGCCTATGCCGCCCCTGCGCGACTATCTCGTTTGGCGCGAAACGCTCGGATAAAACGCTTTTGACCGTTATCTTTTCAATGCCGTCTGAAACGCCGCCGACCGTTCAGACGGCATACCCGACAAAGGGAACACTATGCTGCAAACCGACAACCTGACTGCCGCGCAACCGCAACGCATTGTTGCCGCCCAAACCGCCTCCGCACAGGAAGAACTGCTCGAACGCGCCCTCCGCCCCAAAACGCTGGACGACTACATCGGGCAGCATAAAGCCAAAGAGCAGCTCGCCATTTTCATCCAAGCCGCCAAAAAACGCGGCGAAGCACTCGACCACGTCCTGCTTTTCGGCCCGCCCGGACTGGGCAAAACCACACTGGCGCACATCATCGCCAAAGAATTGGGCGTAAATTTGCGCCAAACCAGCGGCCCCGTCCTCGAACGCGCAGGCGACCTCGCCGCCCTTTTGACCAACCTTGATCCGCACGACGTATTGTTTATCGACGAAATCCACCGGCTCAGCCCTGTTGTCGAAGAAATCCTCTACCCCGCGCTCGAAGACTACCGGCTCGACATTATGATAGGCGAAGGGCCCGCCGCCCGTTCCGTCAAAATCGACCTGCCGCCCTTCACCCTCGTCGGCGCGACCACCCGCGCCGGTATGCTGACCAACCCGTTGCGCGACCGCTTCGGCATCGTCTCCCGCCTCGAGTTTTACGAAAACCGCGACCTTGCCACCATCGTCAGCCGTTCGGCACAACTATTGCAGCTCGATATGTCCGAAGAAGGCGCGGAAGAAATCGCCAAACGCAGCCGGGGCACGCCGCGCATCGCCAACCGCCTGTTGCGCCGCGTGCGCGATTTCGCCGACGTGAAAAACAACGGCACAATCGACGGCGGCATCGCCGATGCCGCTTTAAGTATGCTGGACGTGGACGCGCAGGGGCTGGACGTGATGGACAGGAAATTCCTCGAAGCCGTTTTGCACAAATTCGGCGGCGGCCCCGTCGGTTTGGACAACGTTGCCGCCGCCATTGGCGAATCTACGGACACCATCGAAGACGTTATCGAACCCTACCTCATCCAACAAGGCTTTTTGCAACGCACCCCGCGCGGCAGGATGGCGACCGAACGCGCCTACCTGCATTTCGGGCTGCCCGTCGAAAAATAAACCATGCCGTCTGAAACAGAACTGCCGACCAAAGTCGGACATCATCCCCTTTGTCTGCAACAACTTCAGACGGCATGTATTTTTTATCAGGTTTTGTACCCTATCCGTTGCAGAATGCAGGATTCGCAAAATTCCGTACTGCTCGGACTTGATACTGACAACTGCAGTGCCGACTGATGCGCCGATAGTAACGCCTGAAGAAAAACCGTTTGCCATATACTGATATATAGTGGATTAACAAAAATCAGGACAAGGCGACGAAGCCGCAGACAGTACAAATAGTACGGCAAGGCGAGGCAACGCCGTACTGGTTTTTGTTAATCCACTATACATCCATTGAAATAAGGTTGTTTGTATGTTTATCGTCGGTATGCTTATGCGTCGCCACATTCGGCGTATAAGCATTAGTATCCACCAAAGCGACCTTGACCGTATCGTCCGCCCAGTTCAACTGCCCCTCCAAGAACATCTATCTCGAAGTATCGTAAAGCGTATTAGCCATAACTGAGTATCGTAAAGCGTATTAGCCATAACTGCTCCAACAAGTTAAAAACACACCCATTAAACCAACCGTACCGGCGGCATTCAACCGCCTAAAAAAAGCCCGAACCGTTTTCAGGTTCGGGACTTTCTCAATGCCCGAAGGCAAATCCGCCGTCGGTACGCGCATCCGAGTGCTTGTCCGGCAGATAAATACCGTCTTTCGCCCCCGCAACGCGCCGTTGCCGGTTTCTCATGCTTGACATAATATTTTTCGACTTAATGGCACGCTCCGAATGCTTCCTGTTCCACTACGCCACCACTGCCGCCGCAACGCCCATTTTCTTCAATACAGCCTTCTCGGTGGCTTTCCTGCCCATATTCAAAATACCGCCGCCAAGCCCGTATTCGGGTCGGTAATCTCATAACTGGTTGTTTTAAAAACATTCGGGTCAAAGCCCTTCTCCTCTTTCCACTCAAACTTCCCATTAAGCGCATCAATCTGCCGCGCAATCTCCCCGCGCTAAGTTACACAAAAAACACACCGACAAACCATTTCTCGGGGCAAATAAAAAGCCGCCTGAAGCAAATTTGCTTACAGACGGCATCATTCCGATGTTATTCAAACAAAACCGATTTAAAGATTCCCCAAATATTCCAACAAAACCAACCAACGCGTGTGCGGCATATCGCAATGCGCTTTCAAACCCATTGCCGCCTCCTATTTTTGTTCCGTCACCAAAGTTACGCCCGTAATCTCGGCAACCCACTTTTGCGTCAAGCCGTATTTATGGCGCAATTCCTTCAGGTTGTTTGGCGTGTAATCAATGTTTTAACGGTAATGCAAGAGGTTTTTGAATATATTGCAAAATTCTGATTTATATGATTTTAAATTTATCCAAGCCCGATAAAAAAGCCACCTGATTAAATCAGATGGCCTGTATTTTGCGTCCCTAAATTGTCCCAATGTATTTTAAGTAATTGATTTATTTATTGTTAATGGTGCGGACGGAGAGACTCGAACTCTCACACCTCTCGGCGCCAGAACCTAAATCTGGTGCGTCTACCAATTTCGCCACGTCCGCATAAGGGTGGAGATTATACAGATTTTGTCCGATTGCGCAAGGCTTTGGGCGTAATAGTTGAGGCTTATGCTTTGCAGCGGTAAAATCCACTATTCGTCCGCCTGGCATCGGAATCCGGCGGTTTTATTTTATTGACGGAATTTGAGTATGCCTGCTGCTTTGATTAAAGATTTTCTGCTGACCCAAGGTTTAAAGCTGCCGCCCGACGAGGTACGGACGGCGTATCTGACCGTGAAGGCGGTGATGGATATGGGGATGGCTTCGATAGACCGTTCGGTTTTGTGGCGCAATTATGAAGATTGGAAACTTGCCGATTACCTGCCGTGCGATGATGTCCGCGAAGACAGCCTGAAACAGCTTTTTATGGCCCTGGATTCGGTATTCTCGCGCTCCGAAGGCGTGCGCGCCGCAGCCGTTTATGCCCTGATGCCGTCTGAAAACGCCGCCTTCCGGCTGGTTTGCCTGTCCCAACAGGGAGAAGGTTTGGAAAACATATGGAATCCGGATGAAAATGTTGCCGATGTTTCGCTTGCCTGCCGTTGCGCGCAAAGCGGCTGGATGAATATTGCTTCGGATGTGGGCCGCTGGCTGGCATTGGGCGAGCTTTCCGGCGAACGCAACCGGCATTCGGCGGCGCAACTTTCCATTCCCGTTTGTACCGAGAGCGGCGGCGTGCTGGGCGTGGTTCACGTCGAATTTGAAAAAGCCGGTTGTGCGGACGAGGCGGCGCAGGCGGAATGGATTGCATTGGCGCTGGCGTTGTCCGAACCTTTGAAGCAGCTTTTGGGCATCACTGCCGCAGAAGGAGATGAAAATGTCTGAATTATTAAACTATGTCGCTTCGTGCCGCCTGCCGACCGAATGGGGCGTGTTTACGATGCACGGTTTTGAAGAAGCAAGCGGGCAGGAACACGTCGCGCTGACCGTCGGCGATTGTTCAGACGGCAATCCGGTTCTGACGCGCATCCACTCGGAATGCCTGACAGGAGACGCGCTGTTCTCAAAAAAATGCGACTGCGGGCCGCAACTGGAAGCGGCGATGAGGGCGGTGCAGGCAGAGGGGCGCGGCGTTATCGTTTATCTGCGTCAGGAAGGACGCGGCATCGGGCTGATTAACAAAATCCGCGCCTATCATTTGCAGGATCAGGGTATGGATACGGTTGAGGCGAACGTGGCACTCGGGCTGCCCGTCGATGCCCGCGATTTCCGTTTGGCGCAATATATCTACGAATATCTGGGCATCCGCTCGGTCAAACTGCTGACCAACAACCCCGAAAAAATCCAAACCCTGAAAGATGCGGGGATTAACGTGGTCGAACGCATCCCGCTGCACGTCGGGGAAAATCTGGAAAACGAGCGTTATCTCCAAACCAAAGCAGACAAGCTGGGGCATCTGATGTCGGAATAAGGCAAAGATGCAGGGAACGGGCATCCTGCGCCGCCTTTCGGGAAACAGGTTTCCATACCTTAATAAAGCAATAAGTTTTATAAAGTTACAGGGTGCGGATACAAACGCATTGCGGGACGGGTTTGAAGCATACGCCCGACATACCTGATTGGGCGGATACCGGGCGCGGGTTTCTGCATACGCGCAAACATCTTAATATAATGGATTGATATTTATGATTTTCTCCATCATCGTCCCTATTTACAATGTGGAAAAATACCTCCGCTGCTGCGTGGATTCCGTGCTTGCCGAAAATTTTGCCGATTATGAAATGATTTTGGTCGATGACGGTTCGCCGGACGGCTGCGGGAAGATTTGCGACGAATATACAGGCAAATATCCGCATATAAAAGTGATTCATCAAGAAAACGGCGGGCTGTCGGATGCCCGCAACGCCGGTATCCGGGCGGCAAAAGGCGATTACCTAATCTTTTTGGACAGCGACGATTATTGGGCCGATACCAACCGTTCAAAAAACGCGGGGGGGGGGGATTCTCTTTGATTTACAACAACTTGCAGACAAAAAGGTTGATTTGATCCTGCATCCCTCGTCCTTCAATTACCGCGACATCCCCAAAGGGGCGGACTTTTCGGATAATGATTTTGTCCGCCATTTTGAAACGCTGGTGGAGGGGCGGTACTATATCGCCAACGCGTGGACAAAGATTGTCAGGCGGGAAATCATCATTAAAAACAATCTGTTTTTCCCAAAAGGATACATTCACGAGGATTTCCCGTACAGTTTGCAATTGGCGCGTTTTATCAAGACTTTTGCCTTTTACGATAACCCTTTTTACCAGTACCGCGTTCTCGGCGGCTCTATCAGCCACAACATCAAATACAAAAATTTCAGCGATGTGCTGACGCATCTCGACCGGGGTGTGGATTTTTTAGTCGAAAACAAAAATTCCCCCATCTACGGCGGTTTGCAAAAATTTGTCTTCGACAATATCGGCTATCTGAGGTCTATATTGGTAAGGCTTTATTTTTCCAAAAACATTATCCTCATCTACCGGAAATATTTTTCATTTAAAGAAAAATGCAGAAAGATATTCGGCGCGAAGACGATGCATCCGATTTTTATCGGGAAGACCGCATTCATCATAGGATTGCCGATATTGCGCCTGCTCGTACCGCCTATGCTGTACCCGGCAATCAAGGCCGTTTATCAGAAATTTTTTTCGGAATAAGCTTCCGGCAAACCCCGAATCGGAAGCGGGCGGGAAGAAACAGCCGCCCCGCCGGCGGGGATTGCGGCAATGCCGTCTGAAGCCACGAATCCGGCTTCAGACGGCATCTGTTTACCAAAAAGCAAATAATTCGGTTTGGCGAAAAAAACAGATTTGCTTTTTGGTAAATACGCGATTACAATCCGCTACATCCGATTTCTACAAAGGATGAAACGATGACCGACACAGCCGGTCTGCGCCGCCGCAACCTGCGGCAATGGATAGCAGAACACTACGGCGGTTTGCAAACCCGTTTTGCCGAAGCCGTTGCCCTCAACACAGGCGAACTCTCCGCCCTTTTGAAAAACAAATCCTTCGGCGAGAAAAAAGCCAGAAAAATCGAACAGGCGGCGAACATGCCTGCCATGTGGCTGGATCAGGAAAACCCTGCCGCCCAAACCGACCATCAAGAAAGGCGCACCATGTCCCATATCTCCACCATCCCCGAAATCCTAGCAGACATCAAAGCCGGCAAAATGGTCATCATTACCGATGCCGAAGACCGCGAAAACGAAGGCGACCTGCTGATGGCGGCGCAATTCGTTACCCCCGAAGCCATCAACTTTATGATTAAAAACGCGCGCGGCTTGGTCTGCCTGCCGATGGCTGGCGAAATGGTCGAAAAACTCGGGCTACCGATGATGACCCAGAAAAACGGCGCGCAATACGGCACCAACTTTACCGTCTCCATCGAAGCCGCACACGGCATTACCACCGGCATTTCCGCCGCTGACCGCGCACTGACTATTCAAACCGCCGTTTCACCGACCGCCAAACCTGAAGACATCGTCCAACCCGGTCATATCTTCCCGCTTCGCGCCCAAAAAGGTGGCGTACTCGTCCGTGCCGGACACACCGAAGCCGGTGTCGATCTGGCGCAAATGAACGGGCTTATCCCTGCCGCCGTCATCTGCGAAATCATCAACGACGACGGCACCATGGCGCGTATGCCCGAGCTGATGAAGTTTGCCGAAGAACACAAGCTCAAAATCGGCACGATTGCCGACCTCATCGAATACCGCAGCCGTACCGAAAGCCTGCTTGAAGACATGGGCAACGCACCCGTACAAACCCCGTGGGGCGAGTTCCAACAACACGTTTACGTCGACAAGCTCTCCGGCGAAACCCACCTCGCCCTCGTTAAAGGCACACCCTCCGCCGACGCAGAAACCCTAGTCCGCGTCCACGAACCCTTCAGCGTCATGGACTTCATCCAAGTCAATCCGCGCCATTCCTGGTCATTGCCCAAAGCCCTTGAGCGTGTCCAACAGGCAGAAAGCGGCGTAGTCATCCTTCTGCACCGCACCGAAGACGGCGCATCCCTGCTCGACCGCACCCTGCCTAAAGGCGCAAACCAAGCCTACAAATGGGACAGCAAAAGCTACGGCATCGGCGCGCAAATCCTCGCTGGCCTCAACGTCGGCAAACTGCGTGTGTTAGGACAGCCCTCCGCCTTCACCGGACTTACCGGCTTCGGTTTGGAAGTCATCGGCTTTGAAGAAGCAGAAAACAAATAAACCGCCCGTCCTATCAAAAGGTCGTCTGAAACCCGAATTCCGGTTTTCAGACGACCTTTTGCTATAAATTACCTGATTCAGCCAGAACCTCCCATAAAAGTCATTATTATAGTTTATTCTAAATAAAAATAATAATATAATAAACTAAGAATAATTTCAGAGTAATTTTTATTGCATTAAAAAATAGAAATGTAACATAATACTCACCATCAAGAATGAATCCTCTCCTCCTGATATTTTATTTAACCCTAAAACAAAAGGATATAATTATGCCTAATAGCTTTATCGACCGCCGCACAGAAATATACAACCAACGAAATCAAAATAAGATTACGTTGAGTTTACGTTTATCCATTAAAGATGATTTGATTTTGCAAGAGCTTGCCGATGCTTGGGAAACAACCCGCCAAGATATCATCAATGATTTAATTCAAGAATTTATTATTCAAGACTGGGAGAACAAACGAATGATTGACAAACAAAAAGAAGAAGAATTTGATAATTCAACTACAACACGATATTTCTTATTAAATACTAATAGTGCCAACGACCTGGAAGACCATAATTTTATGATGACAAACCAAGTAGCTGCTGCATTTGAAGATGGCTACAAAGAAAAAATCTGTCGGATTAAAAAAGGAGACTATGTATTCCTATACGCCTCTGGACAAGGAATTGTTGCATATGGTCAAGCAACAGGAATCATAGAGAAAACTCATCATTACGGCGTTGATAATAAAACATTTTTTCAGAAACTAGAACATTTTATCGATTTAAGTCAGAATCCAATCAAAGCAAAACAGGTTAAATCCATTTTGGGACGTTCTTTTCCTTTTGCCCAAACATTATCTCAGATTACTGATGGGGAAAAACTGTTGGAGAATCTCAAATAAGACAAAGTAAGGCTACAAGTATCCTGTAAAATGGCAGTTAAATTTTAAAAGGCCGTCTGAAAATTTTCAGACGGCCTTTTAAGTTTGTTATCCAATTCAAAAACAGCAAATATAAAAAAGCCGATAACCTTTCCGATGTATCGGCTTTCGCTATCTGCCCAACGCTTAATTTTTGCCGGGTAATTCTTTTTCGCTCAATGGTTTGATGTACCAAATATCGCGGCAGTAGTCCGCAATGGAGCGGTCGGATGAGAAGAAGCCCATATTGGCGATGTTGATCAAGGCTGATTTGCGCCACGCGGAGGTGTTGCGGTAGTGTCCGTCCGCTTTGTATTGCGTGTCGATATAGCTGCGGAAATCCGCCATCAGTTGATAGTAGTCGCCGTACGGCTGCAACACATCCTTGTAGCGGCCCGGCTCTTCCGGCGAAAACGCACCTTGGCTGATTTGGTTGACGACGCGGCGCAGGTCGCTGTCGCGCTCGATATAGCTCAAGGGGTCGTAACCGTTGCGGCGGATTTCTTCGACTTGTTCGACGGTATTGCCGAAGATATAGCAGTTGTCCGCGCCGACTTTTTCCAAAATTTCGACGTTCGCGCCGTCCAGCGTACCCATACAGATTGCGCCGTTGAGGGCGAATTTCATATTGCCGGTGCCGGATGCTTCCGTCCCCGCCAGTGAAATTTGTTCGTGCAAATCGGCGGCAGGAATGATGATTTGGGCGAGGCTGACGCTGTAATTTGGGATGAACACGACTTTAATCAGGTCGCGGATGCGCTCGTCGTTGTTGATGACTTTGGCAACGTCGTTAATCAGGCGGATGATTTTTTTCGCCATATAGTAGGCGGATGCGGCTTTGCCGGCAAAGATAAACACGCGCGGCTGCCAATCGTAATCCGGGTTTTCCAAGATTTTGTTGTAGCGGTCAACAATGTGCATCACGTTCAAGGCTTGGCGTTTGTATTCGTGGATGCGTTTGATTTGGATGTCGAAAAGCGCGTCGGTGCTGACTTTGATACCCAACTCGGTTTCGATGTATCGGGCGAGGCGTTCTTTGGCGGCTTTTTTGACTGCGCCGAACTCCGCCTGCACGGCGGCATCGTCCGCCCTGCCGTTGAGCTTGGTCAGCTTGTCCAAATGCAAACGCCAGTCGTCTCCGCCCAAATGTTTGTCGAGGAACTTGGTCAACTCGGGGTTGGCGATGTTGATCCAGCGGCGCGGGGTTACGCCATTGGTAACGTTGGTAAAGCGTTCGGGGAACACTTTGGCGAAGTCCGCAAAAATGGTGTTGACCATCAGGTCGGAGTGGATTTTCGCTACGCCGTTGACCTTATGCGAACCGATGACGGCAAGCCAACCCATACGCACGCGGCGGCCGTGGGTTTCGTCGATGATGGAGACGCGGCGGACAAAGTCTTCATCAAAACCCTGTTCCTGTACGCTGTTGAGGAAGTGGGCGTTGATTTCAAAGATAATGTCCAGATGTCGGGGCAGCAGGCGCGCCATCAGTTCGACCGGCCAGGTTTCCAAGGCTTCGCTCATCAATGTGTGGTTGGTGTAGGAGAAGATTTTGCAGCACATTTCCCATGCTTTTGTCCATTCGAAGCCTTCTTCGTCAATCAGGATACGCATCAACTCCGGAATGGCGAGTACGGGATGGGTGTCGTTCAGGTGGATGGCGGCTTTGTCGGCAAGATTTTCAACGCTCGGGAAACGGCATTTGTGGCGTGCGACGATGTCTTGAACCGAGGCGGAAACAAGGAAATATTCCTGTTTCAGGCGCAGCTCTCTGCCGCTGTCGGTAGAATCGTTCGGATAGAGGACGCGGGAGATGTTTTCGTCGCTGTTTTGCGCGCGGACGGCAGAGGCATAGTCGCCCTTGTTGAAGTCGGCAAGGTTGAACAGTTTGCCGGCGTGCGCCGTCCACAAGCGCAACGGGTTGGCACATTCGCCGCCGTAGCCCGGGATGATTTCGTCGTATGCCATCGCGGAGATTTCTTCTTCGGGCAACCATTCTTTTTTGCCGCCCATGTTCAGAAGCTGACCGCCGAAACGGACGGAATACTGTTTGTTCGGACGGGCAAACTGCCAAGCCAAATCCTGATCCAGCCACAAATCGGGTTTTTCAACCTGCTGTCCGTCCGCGATTTCCTGTTTGAACATACCGTATTGGTAGCGGATGCCGTAGCCCATTGCTGGAATCCGCAAAGTGGCGAGCGAATCGAGGAAGCAGGCGGCAAGGCGGCCCAAACCGCCGTTGCCCAGGCCGGGGTCCTGTTCTTGTTCGCACACGTCGGCGAACGCTTTGCCCAGTTGGCGGAACGCCTCTTCAAATTCGGCGTAAACGCCTTCATTAATCAAGGCGTTGACAAAAGCGCGGCCGAGCAGGAATTCCATAGACAGGTAGTAAACCATACGCTTACCGTTTTCGATGTGGGCGCGGCGGGTTTTCAGGAAGTCTTCGGCAATCAGGTCGCGTGCGGCAAGCATGGCGGCGTTGAGCCATTGGTGTTCGTTGGCATCTTTGGGGTCTGCGCCCAAGATGAAAATCAGTTTGTAGACAATCGCTTTGCGGATGGTCTCGGCATCCGGTTTGGGCATGACGTAGTCGAAACCGGAAATGGGAAGTTTTTGAGCCATGTGAAACAGCCTTTCTCTGCGGGGTGATTGAAAAATAGGTTTCCGTATGCCGTCTGAAGGGTCGCCGGTTCAGACGGCATTTCTTTTATTTGTGTTCTTTATGTTCGGACAGGTCATGCTTCCTGCTTCAAAACCCAAATGCCCATATGTCCGGCGGCAAACCGATTTTCAGAAACATTGTAATTAAATTTCTCCGATGGTACGCAAGAAACCTGCCACCGTCCTTGAGGCAGGTTAAAAAACTGCCGATTACGCGCACCGTTGACCAACAGCAGCCACTGCCCGTCCAGCAGAACCTGCATCGATTTCGCCGTCCTGTCGTGCCAGTTTTCATGATTCATCGGCACTCCGTCGGCATTCAGCCAGCACACCCTGCCCTCCGTCCACCAGATGTTTTCGTTCAAAATGCCGATTTCCCGGCGCAGGGCAATCAGCGATTTCGTGTAATCCTGCAACATTTTGTCCGCGTCCTGCCAGTCCAGCCACGCAATCGGGTTGTCTTGGCAATAGGCATTGTTGTTGCCCTGCTGGCTGTTGCCGAACTCGTCGCCGCCGAGCAGCATCGGGATGCCGTTGGAAAGGAACAGCGAGGAGAGCAGTGCTTTAGCGGTGTATTCGCGGCTTTGCCGTATATCCGCATCGTCGGTCGTGCCTTCGATGCCGTGGTTGTAGCTGATGTTGCCGTTGTGTCCGTCGCGGTTGCCTTCGCCGTTGGCATCGTTGTGTTTTTCGTTGTAGCTGACCAAGTCGCGCAGGGTGAAGCCGTCGTGGGCGGTAATGAAGTTGAGGCTTGCCGAGGGCTTGCGTCCGCCGTGGCGGAACAGGTCGGATGAGCCTGCCAGACGTTCGGCAAACGCGCCCAAATTGCCGTTTTCCCATACCCAAAACGCGCGCATATCGTCGCGGAAACGTCCGTTCCATTCGGCAAACGGCGGCGGAAACTGCCCCAAACGGTAGCCGTCGCCGCCGATGTCCCATGCTTCGGCAATCAGTTTCACATCTGCCAGCACGGGGTCTTGGTAAAGCGTTTGGAAAAAATGCCCGTCCGTTCGGAAATCCGGCCCGCGTCCCAAAACCGTTCCCAAGTCGAAGCGGAAACCGTCTATATGGAAGTGTTCCGCCCAATAGCGCAGGCTGTCCGAAGCCCAACGCGCCACATCGCGGTCGGCAATACGCAGCGTGTTGCCGCAGCCCGACCAGTTTTCATAACCGCCGTGCGGCTTGTGCCAATACCAGCGCGCATTGTCGATACCGCGCTGGCACAGCATCGCGCCTGCTTCGTCCTGTTCGGCGGTATGGTTGTACACCACGTCCAAAATCACTTCCAAACCTGCCGTGTGCAGCGATTTGACCGCCTGTTTCAGCTCCGCCGCAGCCTGTTCCGCCTCCGCCGCATAGGACGGCTCGACCGCGAAATGGGCACAAGTGTTGTAACCCCAATAGTTCGACAGCCCCGCCTGCTGCAAATGGTATTCGTCAAGATGCTGCTGAACCGGCAGCAGCTCGACCGTGGTAACGCCCAAATCCTTCAAATAGGCAATCACGCGCGCATCGGACAGGGCGCGGTATGTGCCGGCATGTGCCAAATCGGGAAACTGTTTGGTCAGCCCCTTGACGTGCGCCTCGTAAATCACGGTTTGCGCCAAGGGGATGCGCGGACGGCGGTCGCCGCCCCAGTCGAAACCGTCATCGCCCCGCACCACGCTTTTGGGAGCAAATGCCGCGTTGTCGCGCCCGTCCTCCGGTCTGAACCATGCCATCTCTTCCGCATTGCGGAAACCCGGTTTGCCGTCGGTCTGCCGCGCATACGGATCGAGCAGCAGCTTTTGCGGATTGAAACAGGATTCCGCCTCCGCGTCCGCCCTGCCGTACACGCGGTAGCCGTAACGCTGCCCCGCGCCGATTCCGCGCACAAAGCCGTAAAACACCGTGCCTTCGTGCGAAGGCAGCTCCAGCCGCGTTTCCCCGCCTTCGCCGTCAAACAGGCACAGCTCCACTTTTTCGGCATTGCCTGAAAACAAGGCGAAATTGACCCCGCCATCCATCGGTGTCGCCCCCATCGGATAAGGAAAGCCGCTTTCGATAACATATTTTTCGGCAACCATAAAACCGTTCCAAAAATAAAATAATCAAATGATTCATTCTGATACGATCAGATAAAGCCCTGATGCCGTCTGAAACCGGCTTTCCCGCCTTCAGACGGCATCTCAAACTTCAAAACCCGATTCACAGGGCGATGCTTTATGTGCCGTTCTGTGTGTTGAAACATCGGTTAAACATCGTTTACAAAAACGCCAACGCGCCCCACCGCATTCAGACGGCATCCCAAGGCTCGGAATGCCGTCTGAACGCCTTTGCGGCAGGCAGTCAAAGCCGTCCTGCCCCCAATCCGCCCTATCCCCTGGGCAATGCCTCTTCATCCAGCGATTTGAGCCATGCCAGCTTTTCGCCGATTTTGATTTCCAGCCCGCGCGGGACGGGTTGGTAGAAGTCCGGTTCGTCCAAGCCGTCGGGCATATAGCTTTCGCCGGCGGCGTAGGCGTTCGGTTCGTCGTGGGCGTAGCGGTATTCGCGTCCGTAGCCCAATTCCTTCATTAACTTGGTCGGGGCGTTGCGAAGATGGACAGGCACTTCGTCGCTGCTGTTTTCTGCAACAAATCGGCGCATTTGTTTATACGCTTTGTAGCCCGCGTTGGATTTCGCGGCGGCGGCAAGGTACAGCACGGCTTGCGCCAGCGCGAGTTCACCTTCGGGCGAGCCTAAGCGTTCAAATGTTGCGGCGGCATCGTTGGCGATTTGGAAGGCGCGCGGGTCGGCAAGCCCGATGTCTTCCCAAGCGATACGCACGATGCGGCGGGCGAGGTAGCGCGGGTCGGTGCCGCCGTCGAGCATACGGCAGAACCAATACAGCGCGGCGTTAGGATGCGAACCGCGCACGGATTTGTGCAGGGCGGAGATTTGGTTGTAGAAACTCTCGCCGCCTTTGTCGAAACGGCGGATTTGCGCCCCGAGACTGTCGGCGAGAAATTCAGCGGTTAAGTTTTTTAGACGGCGCGTGTCGGCGGCGCGTAAAAGTTGTTCCAACAGATTCAACAATCTGCGCGCATCGCCGTCGGCGGTATTGACGAGTAGATCCTGCGCGTCGGCCTCAATCGTGAAATCCCGGTATTCGGGCAAAGCCAAAACTTTGGCAATCAGTTTCTTGAGGCCGTCTGAAGACAAGGATTGCAAAACATACACCTGCGCGCGGCTCAACAGCGCGGGATTGACTTCAAACGACGGATTTTCCGTCGTCGCGCCGATAAAGGTCAGCAAACCGTTTTCCACATAAGGCAAAAACGCGTCCTGCTGCGCCTTGTTGAAACGGTGGACTTCATCGACAAACAAAATCGTCGCCCTCCCCTGCTGCAAAGCGATTTCAGCCTTATCGATTGCCCCGCGTATGTCTTTCACTCCTGAAAACACGGCGGAAACAGGCAGAAACTGGGCATTAAAACTCTGCGCCAAAATCCGCGCCAAAGTCGTCTTGCCCACGCCCGGCGGCCCCCACAGCAACATAGAATGCGGCTTGCCGCCTTCCACCGCCACCCGCAGCGGCTTGCCTTCGCCGATTAAATGCTGCTGCCCGATAACATCATCAAGCGTATGCGGGCGCAGGCGTTCGGCAAGCGGCGCGTCGGGTTGGCGGGTGAAAAGGTCGGACATGGCGGTTTCCGCAAAGGTTTTCAGACGGCATGGATTATACGTCAGTTGCGCGGAACGCACACATCGTTCTGCTTACGGTATAATGCGTAAATTTCAAATAAAAGTACGATTATCATGAAGAAAACCTTATCCACCACCATGCTTGCGGTTTTATTGAGCGGCTGCGCTGTCGGCGGCGGCAACACATTCGGTGGCTTAGACGGCGGCACGGGTATGGGCGGCAGCATCGTCAAAATGGCGGTAGAAAGCCAATGCCGTGCGGAATTGAACAAACGCAGCGAATGGCGTTTGACCGCGCTGGCGATGAGTGCCGAAAAACAGGCGGAATGGGAAAACAAGATTTGCGGCTGCGCTACCGAAGAAGCACCCAACCAGCTGACCGGCAACGATGTGATGCAGATGCTGAACCAGTCCACGCGCAATCAGGCAATTACCACCGTTACCGCCAAAACGGTTTCCGCCTGTTTCAAACGCCTGTACCGCTAACCTTCTTCAGACGGCATGAGGCAGATGCCGTCTGAAGCCGTTTTCCTGCAATTTCGACAGACGAGAAAAATCATGAAATACATCAGCACGCGCGGCGAAACCGCACACAAACCGTTCAGCGAAGTTTTATTGATGGGGCTGGCACCCGACGGCGGCCTGATGCTGCCGGAACATTATCCGCAAATCGGGCGCGAAACCTTGGACAAATGGCGCGGTTTGGCTTATCCCGAATTGGCGTTTGAAATCATGCGCCTGTTCGTTACCGATATTCCGGAGGACGATTTGCGCGACATTCTGAACCGTACTTACACGGAAGCGGCGTTCGGTACTAAGGAAATCACCCCCGTCCGCACGCTTTCAGACGGCATCAAAATCCAAGCCTTGTCCAACGGCCCGACGCTGGCGTTCAAAGATATGGCGATGCAGTTTTTGGGCAATGCGTTTGAATATGTTTTAAGCAAAGAAGACAAAAAACTCAATATCTTGGGCGCAACCAGCGGCGATACGGGTTCGGCTGCGGAATATGCCTTGCGCGGCAAAAAAGGCGTGAACGTATTTATGCTGTCGCCCGACGGTAAGATGAGCGCGTTCCAACGTGCGCAGATGTACAGCCTGCAAGATGAGAATATCCACAATATCGCCGTGAAGGGGATGTTTGACGACTGTCAGGACATTGTGAAGGCGGTGCAAAACGATGCCGCGTTCAAGGAAAAATACCATATCGGTACGGTCAACTCGATTAACTGGGGACGCATCGTCGCGCAAGTGGTTTATTACTTTGCAGGCTATTTCAAAGCGACGCAAAGCAATGACGAGCAAGTCAGCTTCTGCGTGCCGAGCGGCAACTTCGGCAACGTTTGCGCGGGACACATCGCCAAACAGATGGGTTTGCCTATCCGCCGCCTGATTGTCGCGACCAATGAAAACGATGTGTTGGACGAGTTTTTCAAAACCGGCGCGTACCGCCCGCGCAACAGCGCGCATACTTATGTTACCTCCAGCCCGTCGATGGACATTTCCAAAGCGTCCAACTTCGAGCGTTTCGTGTTCGACCTGATGGATCGCGATCCTCAGGAAATCAATACGCTGTGGGCAGAAGTGGCGGCGGGAAAAGGCTTTGACCTGCGGTTTGCTTTAGAAAAAGTCGGCGGCAAATACGGCTTTACTTCCGGCAAATCTACCCACGCCGACCGCCTCGCCACCATCAAGCAGGTTTACGAGCAAGACCAAGAACTCATCGACCCGCATACTGCCGACGGCGTAAAAGTCGCCCGCGAAGTGCGCGAAGAAGGTGAAACGGTGGTTTGTTTGGAAACCGCGTTGGCTGTGAAATTCGATGCGACCATACGCGAAGCCGTCGGCGATGTCGCCATTCCACGCCCTGCCGCGTTGGAAGGTTTGGAAAGCCTGCCGCAGCGCGTACAAACCGTGCCGAACAGTGCGGATGCGGTAAAAGGCATCATCGAACAAACCCTTGCCTGATGTCCCGTGTGGGCAGCATTCCGTCCGAACTTAAGATTGAAAGAAAATGACCTTACCTATGCAGGAAACCCGTTTTTCCATACTGCTGGACGAATTGGCGGCAAAACAGGAGGCAGCCATCGCTCCCCACCTGCTTGCCGACGGAACCAAGGTATGGGTACGCAAAGCAGGCAGGCACAATGCGCGGTGGCGTTACGCGCTGCTCGGTATGGTTGCCCGATATTTGAAACTGGGGGTGTTAAAGCCGGTTCCCAGCCTCGGCGGCGAGCCTGCCATTGCAACCGAGTCGAAACGCCTGTACGAATTGCGCGCGGCGGGGATAGTCGTTCCCGAATTGCTCGCCGTCCGGAAAAATGCCCTTATGTTCGGCAATTTGGAAGGCATCCCGCTCGATACGCAAATCCGCCAAGAAGCCGAGGCTGGAAAGTCGGACGCTTGGCTTGCCGGTTTGGAAGCCATTGCACGCGTGCATAAAAAACGGCAGTTCCTCAGTCAGGCGTTTGCGCGGAATATGATGTCGGACGGAAAAAACATCAGCTTTTTGGATTTTGAAGACGACCCTTCCGAAGTCCTGACCCACGCGCAATGCCAAGCCCGCGATTGGCTCTGCTACATCCATTCGACCGCGCTGATATTGAAAAACGGCGGACTGCTGGAAGCGGCTGCGGAAAAATGGGGCGGCGTATTGTCGGATCAGCCTGCCGAAATACAAAGGCTGATTGCCGCCACCGTCAAACCGATCCTCCCGATACGCAGGCTGGAACACCCCCGCTGGGGACGGGACGCGCTCAGGCTGGCCGCCTCGATTTCCCTGATTTCCCTTGCCGATATGCCGCCATAAGCCGCCGCCCGCCCCGCGATGCCGTCTGAAGCCCTTCAGACGGCATATGACCGCCGCGCATCAAGCATTGTCGCAACCATCCGTTTCGTTTAGAATTTTGGCTTTATCCCGAATCGGGCAGACATTTTCACTCTGCCTCACGTCCCGAACAAGCACTATCCATTTCTTTTACTGACAGGAAACCCAAATGGCAGCATTCAATACCCAGAAAGTATTGTCCGTACACCACTGGACAGACGCATATTTTACCTTTACCTGCACCCGCGACGAATCGTTGCGCTTTGAAAACGGACAGTTCGTTATGGTCGGATTGATGGCAGACGGCAAGCCGCTGATGCGTGCATACAGCGTCGCCTCCGCCAACTGGGAAGAACACCTCGAATTTTTCAGCATTAAAGTCCAAGACGGCCCGCTGACCAGCCGCCTGCAACACCTCAAAGTCGGCGACGACGTGTTAATCAGCAAGAAACCGACCGGAACCTTGGTTGCCGGCGACCTGAATCCGGGCAAACATCTTTACCTGTTGAGCACCGGTACCGGCATCGCCCCTTTCTTGAGCATCACCAAAGACCCCGAAATTTACGAGCAATTTGAAAAAATCATCCTCGTACACGGCGTGCGCTACAAAAAAGATTTGGCGTACTACGACCGCTTTACCAAAGAATTGCCCGAACACGAATACCTCGGCGACTTGGTTAAAGAAAAACTGATTTACTACCCGATTGTTTCGCGTGAAGAATTCGAACACCACGGCCGCCTGACCGACCTGATGGTAAGCGGCAAACTGTTTGAAGACATCGGTCTGCCCAAAATCAATCCTCAAGACGACCGCGCCATGCTGTGCGGCAGCCCTGCGATGCTGAAAGACACCTGCAAAGTTTTGGACGATTTCGGTTTGACCGTCTCTCCGAAAACAGGCGTGCGCGGTGATTACCTGATTGAGCGCGCATTTGTGGACCAATAATCTACTTGAAAATGCCGTCTGAACGGCATCAGCAATCAAAAATCCCGAATCCTGCCAATCAGGATTCGGGGTTTTTATAGTGAATTAAATTTAAATCAGGACAAGACGGCGAGCCGCAGACAGTACAAATAGTACGGCAAGGCGAGCCAACACTGTACCGGTTTAAATTTAATTCACTATATAGTGGGTAAAAATTAGAAATGCACATTTCCGTCATTCACGCGCAGGCGGGAATCCAGACCTATCCGTTAATTAGCATTTGAAAATAAAAGAAAAACCAAGCATATGGGTTCCCACTTGCGGAGGAATCTTCATCGTCTCATTTTTGTTTTCATCAACTTTTCCTAAACTTTCCTGTTTGGCTGCATAATCAGACTTGACTTTGTTATTTTCCATATTGAGCTTCTCTTAATTTGAAAAAATTAACATAAACATTTAAAAATAAAACAAAATTATATAATAAAAAAAATAATGAGAATATAAAGGATAAAAAGAGAGTTAAGTTATTTAATCGGACTTGTTCTCTATAAATCATAAGACACCAAATAAGCCATAATAAATTTAGTAAATAAAAACTGCTTATACCCAACTTTCTTTTCTTGGAACCTATTATTATTTCAACTCTAGATGAAAAAATAGAATTTAAAAATTTTTTTCTTTGATATATCGTTAATATCTCCCTAGTTTTTCTTAAAAAAATATAATCATATATATACTACACAACATTGGTAATAAATAAATTAAAAGCGAAAGGTAATTAAATTGATAATTGTAAATTATATAATAAACAACATACGAAGAAAAAATTATTATAGATGATTTGCTATACGAATAAAAAAATATCCTACCTAGCCCGAACTTTCTTATAATTTGTACTATGTGATTATCCATTTCAATATCCATTTAAGCTTTCAATTAATTTTCTATATTTTTCAATGGCATGTATCATGCTGTGCTTGGGAAATATCATCTTGGTTGATGATCAAGCCATGTATGCAAAGATTGGAATATGGTATCTGTCGTGCTAATAATGCCCCCGTTACTGTTATACGTCTAAAGCAACGCTGTCCGTCATTGTTCGGACGGCATTTTTTCAGACGGCATGTCCACCTGCTTGTGAAGCCGCATAGCATTGCCCAATACGACCAGCGAACTGAAGCTCATGCCCAGCGCGGCTATCCACGGTTGGACATAGCCCAAAACGGCAAGCGGTACGGCAATGATGTTGTAAGCACTCGCCCACGACAGGTTCTGACGGATAATCTGCCGCGTCCTTCCCGCCTGTACCAGCATATGCGGAACGGTATTCAAATCTTCGTTTAAAAGGACGATATCCGCGCCGTCCCTTGCAATATCGGTTCCTCCCGCCACCGCTGCAGAAGTATCGGCCTGTGCCAAAACAGGGGCGTCGTTGATGCCGTCGCCTATCATCAACACTCTTTTCCCTTCTTTCTGCAAAGCCTTGACATATTCCAACTTGTCTTCCGGCATGGCTTGGGAACGGTAATGTCCAATACCCAAGGCGCGTGCGGTTTCTGCAACGGCGGTTTCACGGTCTCCGCTGAGCAGGTGCAGGGTCAGGTGTTGCCGCTTCAACTTGCGTACAACTTCCTCTGCCCCTTCCTTCAACGGGTCTTGAAGATAAAACACAGCTTGGAAACCGAGCTGGTTGCCGAGATAGACCGCGCTGCCGCTTTCTGAAGACTGTTCATCTTGCGGAGGTTCTCCGGCGATTTTGGCGACATAAGCCGCCCTGCCCAATGCCCACACCTGCGTTTCCTCGTTGATGGTCAGTTGCGCGCCTACGCCTTCACCGACGTGATTGAGGCGTTGTCCGACCCGTATGTCAGGAATCATGCCGTCTGAAACACGGTGGTTGAGGATGGCACGGGCAAGGGGATGTTCGGACTGTTGTTCCAACGCCTGCGCCACCGCGAGAACAAAGGCTTCGTCTGTGCCGCTCAACAATGAGATACGGCTGACGGTGGGATTTCCCTGGGTCAGCGTTCCTGTTTTATCGAAGATGATGTCGGTGGTTTGGGCGAGCGTTTCCAGGGTTTGCTTACCGCTGATTAAAATGCCTTCGCGCGCCAGCGAACCGGTAGAAGCTGCCAAGGCCGTCGGCGTGGCAAGCGATAAGGCGCACGGACAGGTAATGACAAGCAGGGCGACGGTAATCCAAAGCGCGGTATGCGCGTCGGCGTACAGCGTCCAGCCGATGAAGACGGGGACGGCAAGCAGCAGCTCCCCGAAAATGAAAGACGAGGCGTATTGTTCCGCCAATTCGGCAGTGCGCGGTTTTTGCGCCAAGGCGCGGTCGAGCAGGCGGACGATGTGCGACAGTCGCGTGCCGCCGCCGGTGCGGTCGGTACGTATAATCAGGGGGCTTTGCGTATTGAGTGTGCCGGCGGTTACTTTTTCAGACGGCATTTTGGCGACGGGCAGGCTCTCGCCGGTCAGCATAGATTCGTCAACCGTGCTTGCGCCTTCCAGCACCGTGCCGTCAACGGGTATGGTTTCGCCCGGTTTGACCATCACGGTATCGCCCGCCTTCAGTTTGACGACGGCGGCTTCTTCAATGTCTTGGCTGCCGGGATAGCCGGGCATCCGGTGGCAGAAGGCGGGTATCAGTTTCACCAGCCTTTCGGCGGCATCGCCTGCCTTGCGGCGGGCAATGTGTTCCATAAAGCGTCCGCCCAGCAGGAAAAACAGCAGCATCGCGATGGATTCAAAATACATCCCCTGCCCTGCGTTGGTGGCGAGGCTGTAAATGCCGGCGGCAAAGGTCATAATGATGGCGGCGGCAATCGGCGTGTCCATACCGGCGCGGCGGTTTTTCAGGTCGCGCAACGCGCCTTGATAAAACGGGACGGCGCAATAAAATACGACGGGCAACACCATTAAGAAACCGCCCCAATGGAGGATTTTCAAAAAATCGGGTTCAATGTCGCCGCCGTAAAGGTAGGTCGGCAGCGCGAACATCATCGTCTGCATCATCCCTAGTCCGGCAACGGCAAGGCGAACGATATATTGTTTCCGCTCCTTCTGATTGGCGGCTTCGATTTTTTGCGCGTCATAGGGTGCGGCGGTGTAGCCTGTCTGCCGGATTTTCAACAGAATGTCGGAGAGGCGGATTTTGCCGTCCTCCCAAACGACGCGGCAGCGGTGCGTGCTGTAATTGAGGTCGATGCGGACGATGCCGTCTGTACGCAAAAGCTGCTGTTCGATCAGCCAGACGCAGGCGGCGCAGGTGATGCCGCCGAGCATTAAAACCGCCTCGCGCGTGCCGCCGTGGGTTTCCACAAAGTCGGACTGGACTTCGGGCAGGTCGTACAGGCGGATTTGGTCGAGGATTTCTTGGGGCGGCAGCTCGGTTTTTTGCGCGTCGGCGGTGCGTTGTTTGTAATAACTGCCCAAGCCCGCGTCAATAATGCTTTGTGCGACCGCCTGACAGCCGGCGCAGCAGGTTTCGCGGTCTTCGTTTTCGTAACGGACGGTCAGATGCAGGTTTTCGGGAACATCCAGCCCGCAGTGGAAACAGGTTTTTTTCATGGCGTTTCGGTTTCGTCTGTGTTTGGTGCGGCGGCACAATACTCGGCAATGGCTTCGCGCAGTGCGTCTATACCGGTATTTTCAGCAACGGAAATGCGGACGGCAGCAATTTTTCCCGCAGCGTCGCGCCATATGCCCGTGTTTTGTTCTTCAGACGGCAGCAGGTCGGTTTTGTTGTACACCTTGATGCAAGGAATATCGCCGGCATGGATTTCTTGCAGTACGTTTTCCACGTCTTCAATCTGCTGTCCGCTGTTCGGGGCGGCGGCATCGACGACGTGCAGCAGCACATCGGCTTGCGCGGTTTCTTCCAGCGTGGCGGAAAATGCCGAAATCAGCTTGTGCGGCAAATCGCTGACGAATCCGACGGTATCGGTCAGGATAATGCTGCATTTCGGATGGATATAAAGCCGCCGCGCCGTGGTGTCGAGTGTGGCGAAAAGCTGGTCTTTCGCATATATGCCCGACTTGGTCAGCCGGTTGAACAGGCTGGATTTGCCGACATTGGTATAGCCGACCAGCGCAAACGTTTTGATTCTGCCCGATTCGCGGGACTTGCGGCGCAGGACGCGCTGTTTTTTGAGGCTGGAAAGCTGTTTTTTCAAGGCGTTGATTCGATGGGCGATCAATCGGCGGTCGGTTTCCAGTTTGGTTTCGCCGGGGCCTTTCATGCCGATACCGCCGCGCTGGCTTTGCAGGTGTCCGTAACCGCGTATCAAGCGTCCGGCCAAATGGCTCAATTGTGCCAACTCGACTTGCAGCCTGCCTTCCTGAGTGCGGGCGCGACGGGCGAAAATCGCCAGAATCAGCCCTACCCTGTCCAATACGCGGCATTGGAAGATTTTTTCCAAATTGCGTTCCTGCGTGGGCGTGAGTTCGTGGTTGAATACGACCAAATCGATGCCGTCTGCAGCAACTGCTTCCGACAGCTCCGCCGCCTTGCCCGTGCCGACAAACAGCGCCGTATGCGGGCGGTCGCGTTTGGCGGTCTCCACAATGACGGGATTGCCGCCCGCCGCCTTGACCAGCTCCACCGCTTCCGCCAATGCCGTCTGAAATCCGCTCAGACGGGCGGCACTGCTGCCCGTACCGTCTTTGTCCAACATTACGCCCACCAGCATGACGCGTTCGGGTTGCGCTTGGGTACTGCCGTTGCGGCCTGTTCTGCCTGTCATGTATTCAATCCTGTAAATAAAGGGTAACGCCGCGTCCCGGGCTGTCTTCTGGGGCAAGCGTGATACGGCTGCCTGTCATTCCGCCAACGCTGAAGACGATGCCGCCCGCCTCGTGCCTTCCTATGGACAGGCGGCTGCCGAGCCGCTGCCGGTAGGTATAACGGGTACACGCGTCCAAACACCAGCGTCCGCGCCAGTGGATGAAATATTTTTCGCCTTTTCTAACCGCAAGCGTCTCGCCGCCGTTTACCTCAAAATAAGGGTAATCGGGTTTTCGGGTTTTAAACTGCCATTTCGCCTGCGCGCGCCGTCCGTTGCGGACATAGTCGAATACCGCCGTATAAAGCGTACCGTATTCCAAAGGCTTGAGCGGGAAAAGCGCGAATTGGTACGCGGTCAACCTGCCGTTGGGGTCGTTGCCGGCGGTTAAAACCCTGACGGGGCGGATTTCGTTTTTACCCTGATACAGCTTGAAACTTTTCATCGCAATTTTGCCTGCCGCCTCGGAAAAATCAATGCTGGCAGGATTGCCCGTCATTTCATATCCCGGCACGGGGTCGGGACGTTCCCCGTAAAAATAAGGCAGTGCGCCGCTGCCAACCGGATAGGCTGTATAAAGCAGCTCTTGTGCGGGCATGACTTCGTCGGTGTACACGACCGCACCGTTGTGGCAGGCGTTGCGGTAATAGTGCCGTCCCGCTTCAGGCTGATTTCTGCCTTGGGCGCAATGCCGCTCAAACCTGCCGTTGCCCTGATTGAATACGACGACGGTTTTACCGTTTTCGCGCACAAATGCCGCTCCTGCCTCATCCGTATGGCGGTCAAGCAGGGAAAGGCGGTGGTAGATTGCGCTCATCAATCCGTCAACCTGGCGTTGCTGCGTGCGGATGTCGCTGTCGGACGATTCGGCGGCTTCCTCTTCCGTGCTGATGTTTTCATGCACGCCGTTGTAGAGATACCCGGCAAGGCGTGTGCGTTCGGTCAGCTTTTGTGCTGTGTAGTGCGGATTATCGGGATGGTGTTCGCCGTGTCCGTCTTCGGGATTGAGCGTGAGGTAACGTGCGTGCCTGCGGGCGGAGTTTTCCAATACAGGCGCGTGTGCCAGCTCGTGCAAACCGATTTGTGTGCGGATGAGGTTGAGGTAGTGCAACGCATCGCCCTCTCCCCTGATTTGCGGTGCAGACGGATAGACAAGTTCCCCCACGGGCAGGGATTGGTTTTGGGTATAGTAGAAAACGCCTGCTGCCGAGCCCAACAGAAGCAGCCAGATAACAAGGGATTTCATGATGTCGCCCTCCCGACGCGTCAATGGGGTGTTTTATCAAAACGGCAAACTTGTCAATGCGGTTTCCGCTTGCCGATTGCCAAACCGACAAACCTTTCCCCGTGCCGATGCCGAACCCGATGCCGTCTGAACCTTCAGACGGCATCGGGTGTTTATTTGTCCACCCGGATGGGTGCAGGTTCGTATTGTGTCGACTCGTCCCCGTAATACAACACTCCGAGTTTGATGGGGATTCTGCCCTGTGATTTGCGGTGGGCGTTGGAATCCCTCAGGGAATAGGCACAACCGCAATATTCCTGCTGGTAGAAGTTTTCGCGTTTGCTGATTTCGATCATGCGCGCGCTGCCGCCGCCTTTGCGCCAGTTGAAATCCCAATACACCACATCATCGTAAGGCGCGGCGGCACGGCGGCCGCAGTCGTTAATCTGGTTCATGTTTTTCCAACGGGAAATGCCCAGCGAACTGGTAAAGACGGGAAAACCGTGTTCATGCGCGTATTGCGCCGCCTTTTCAAAACGCATATCGAAACACATGGTGCAGCGGATGCCGCGTTCCGGCTCAAACTCCATACCTTTGGCTTTGGCAAACCATTCTTTACGGTCGTTTTCGTAATCGTCGTCTTTATCGATGAAAGGGATGCCGAACTTTTCTGCAAAGCGTACGTTTTCCTCTTTTCGGAGCATATACTCTTTGTGCGGATGGATATTGGGATTGTAAAAATAAATGGTGTAATCAATGCCGCTGGCCAGCATGGCTTCCATCACTTCGCCGCTGCACGGGGCGCAGCAGGAATGCAGCAAGACTTTTTTATGCCCGCCGGGCGGGACGAGTATGGGGCGGTCAATGTCGGTAACGGTAGGTTTGTTTTGTGTTTCCATTAACTTAACGATATCTGTCTAATACGGTTGAAGCGGCTATTTTATCAGAGCCGCCGAATGTAAAACAGAGTGTCAGGGCATCAGCCCGAGCTGCCTGAACGAGCAGACGGTTTGCGAGGTAACGATAAAATGGTCGAGCAGCGACACATCGACCAGCGACATGGCCTGTGCCAGCCGCCTTGTGAACATGATGTCTTCCTGCGAAGGTTCGGGCGAGCCGCCCGGGTGGTTATGCGCGATAATCAGGCTGTCGGCATACTCGTCCAAAGCCAGTTTGACGATTTCGCGGATGTAAATCGTGTTTTCCGCAACCGTACCACGCGACAGCTCCCTGACGGAAATCAGCTGGTTTTGGCGGTTCAACAGCAGCGCGACGCTGACTTCGACTTTTTCCTGCCCCAAATGAAAGCGTAAATAATCGGCCACCGTATCCGGATCGGACAGGACGATGCTCTCCTGCAATTCTTCCGCCAATATCCGCCTCCCGATTTCCCTGACCACGGCAAACTGTGTGAAACTTGCCGTCCCCATCCCTTTGTATGCCGACAGTTTGCCGACCTCCGCGCTCATCAGCCTCCCCAAACTGCCGAACTCCTGCAGCAAATAACGCGCCAAATCGACCGCACTCATTCCGCGCGTGCCGACGCGCAGCAGGATTGCCAAAAGTTCGGCATCACTCAAAGCCGCCGCCCCGCGTTCCAACAGCTTTTCCCTGGGCCTTTCGCCTTCCGGCCATTGCTTGATGCTCATGTTTTCCCTCTTTTAAATAGTCTGAGATGCCGTCTGGAACAAATGTTCCCACACGCCAAATATCCGAAATGCCGTCTGAAGCGGATTTCCGCTTCAGACGGCATCTGTATTTCAAAACAGTCTTACGCCGTTTCTTCCAACTCGATGGACGCCGCCAGAAGCGACAGGCGTGCCATTACGCCGTACACATAGAGGCGGTTGTGTTCGTTGTCCACATCGCAGTCTTTTTCGGAGCGCGGCATACCGAGTGAATCCCATTGTTCGAATACGCGCTTGCAGGCTTCGGGCGCTTCTTGGGAATTATCGCCGTTGCCGGTGGGAATGCTGTTGGACAGCGGAACAAACACCATACCGCCGGCGTTGAGGTTTTCGTCCGCACCGCGCCCTTCGTGTACGCGGAAAAAGCCGCCGATGACGAAGCGGTCCATCATATACACGACGGGTTCGCACACCGCGCCGTTGAAGGTTTCATAAGTATAAATCCCTTCTTGGACAATGACTTCACTGACTTCCAAGCCTTCTTTGACTTTCGCCATTTTGTTGCGGTTTTTGCGGTTCAAGCCGCGCACTTCATCGGCGGACTTGACGCTCATCACGCCCATGCCGTAAGTGCCTGCGTCTGCTTTCACAATAACGAAAGGCTGGTCAGTAATACCCAGTTCGTCGTATTTGGCTTGAATTTTCGCCAGCACGCGTTCTACCGCTTCTGCCAACGCATCTTCGCCTTCCCGCTCTTGGAAGTCCAAACCGCCGATTTTTTCAAAATACGGGTTAATCTGCCATTCGTCGATGTCAATCAGCTTGGCAAATTCGGCGGCAACTTGGTTGTATGCACCGAAATGAGCTGTTTTGCGGCGCGTCGTCCAACCGCCATGCAGCGGCGGCAAAACGGTTTGGCTGATGCCTTTGAGGATGTCGGGAATGCCGGCGGACAAATCGTTATTCAACAAAACCACGCAAGGCGAAAAGCCGTCGGCAAGATGGACGCGGTCGTGGGTTCGCAGCAAAGGCTCAAGCAGGATTTTGTCGCCCAATGCGGTTTCAAATTCAGCCGGTTCGGTTACTTCCGGATTCAGGCTGCCCAAGCGCACTTCATACCCTGCCGAACGCAAAATCTCGCCGAGGGCGTAAACGTTTTGCAGGTAGAACGTGTTGCGCGTGTGGTTTTCGGGAATAATCAATACGGATTTTGCCGTTTCGCAGGCACGCTGTACCGCATCTTGCGCCGCAACCGCCGCCAGCGGGATAAAGTTGGGATTCAAATTATTGAAGCCGCCGGGGAACAAATTCATATCAATAGATGAAATTTTGTAACCGGCATTGCGGATGTCGACCGAACCGTAAAACGGCGGACGGTGCACATTCCACTGCGAACGGAACCATGCTTCGATTTTTGCGTGGTTACACAGGATTTTCGCTTCAAATGCCTGCAGTTGAGCCAAATGCTCAGACGATATAACCGGTAATTTCATCTTTCCTCTGCCTGACGTGGTTTTAACAAGGTACAAATAATAATGCCTTTAAAAGAATCCCGACAAGTATTCTTTCATATCGAATCATTCTTTAGATATAACTGTTTACTGAAATGGACAATATGTCTAATTTTTTTGTTAAAATTGTTTACAAAATAACACCGACTCAAAAATTAGACAAAATCTGTTGCGCGGTATAAAGAATACGTCTAAAATCCGCCCAATCCGCATTACCATTTATCCAAAAGAACAACATCATGACCGCACAAACCCTCTACGACAAACTTTGGAACAGCCACGTCGTCCGCGAAGAAGAAGACGGCACCGTCCTGCTTTACATCGACCGCCATCTGGTGCACGAAGTAACCAGCCCACAAGCATTTGAAGGCTTGAAAATGGCGGGGCGCAAACTGTGGCGCATCGACAGCGTGGTTTCCACCGCCGACCACAACACCCCGACCGGCGATTGGGACAAAGGCATCCAAGACCCGATTTCCAAGCTGCAAGTCGATACGTTGGATCAAAACATCAAAACATTCGGCGCACTCGCCTATTTCCCCTTTATGGACAAAGGTCAGGGCATCGTACACGTTATGGGGCCCGAACAAGGCGCGACCCTGCCCGGTATGACCGTCGTCTGCGGCGATTCGCACACTTCCACCCACGGCGCATTCGGCGCACTGGCGCACGGCATCGGCACTTCCGAAGTCGAACACACGATGGCGACCCAGTGCATTACCGCGAAAAAATCCAAATCCATGCTGATTGCCGTTGAAGGCCGTCTAAAACCGGGCGTTACCGCCAAAGATGTTGCCCTCTACATCATCGGAAAAATCGGCACGGCAGGCGGTACGGGCTACGCCATCGAGTTCGGTGGCGAAGCCATCCGCAGACTTTCCATAGAAGGCCGCATGACCTTGTGCAATATGGCGATCGAAGCCGGCGCGCGCTCAGGCATGGTCGCTGTCGACCAAACCACCATCGACTATGTAAAAGACAAACCCTTCGCACCCAAAGGCGAAGCGTGGGACAAAGCCGTCGAGTACTGGCGCACGCTGGTGTCTGACGAAGGTGCGGTATTCGACAAAGAATACCGTTTCAAAGCCGAAGACATCGAACCGCAAGTTACTTGGGGCACTTCGCCCGAAATGGTTTTAAACATCGGCGGCAAAGTACCTAATCCTGCCGAAGAAACCGATCCGGTCAAACGCAGCGGCATGGAACGCGCCCTCGAATACATGGGCTTGGAAGCCGGTACGCCATTAAACGAAATCCCTGTCGACATCGTCTTTATCGGTTCTTGCACCAACAGCCGTATCGAAGACTTGCGCGAAGCCGCCGCCATCGCCAAAGGCCGTAAAAAAGCGGACAATGTACAACGCGTATTGATTGTCCCCGGCTCCGGTTTGGTTAAAGAGCAGGCAGAAAAAGAAGGCTTACACGAAGTATTTATCGAAGCCGGTTTTGAATGGCGCGAGCCGGGCTGCTCTATGTGCCTCGCCATGAATGCCGACCGCCTGACCCCGGGACAACGTTGCGCCTCCACTTCCAACCGTAACTTTGAAGGCCGTCAAGGCAACGGCGGACGCACCCACCTCGTCAGCCCCGCTATGGCAGCCGCCGCCGCCGTTACCGGACACTTTACCGACATACGCACGATGGCTTAAAGTATTTTCAGACGGCCTTTATTCATCAGGCCGTCTGAAACAACACCTTACACAAGTAAGTTTTCCTATTGCGAAAAACGTCCGAAAAACTTCTCAATCATTGATAACTTGAAAGGAAACTAGTATGAAAAAACTGTTTGCATTGGCTGCCGCAGCCCTCATCCTGTCAGCTTGTTCCAGCACTTGGTCAGGCGCAAAAAAGGATGCCAACCGCAATTGGGATAAAACCAAAGAAACTGCTGAGCGCGTAGCCGATAAAACCAAAGAAACCGCCGAACACGTTGCCGACAAAACCGGCGAAGCCGTTAAAAAAGGCGGCAATGCAATAGGCCGCGGCATGAGCCATGTTGGCAGCAAAATCGAAGCCGCTACCGAATAATTCGGTAAATCAGACCGTCTGAAGCTCCTGACCCTGTTTTAGACGGCCTGATACCTGATTACTTGTTCAGACATTTTCACGATTCCAAGCAAAGGGAGAAACAATGAGTAATCCGTCAAGCTGGTTTGGTATTC
Organism: Neisseria sp. LACPHL-SPEC-2024-00856; assembly: GCF_047915665.1. Taxonomy (NCBI): domain Bacteria; kingdom Pseudomonadati; phylum Pseudomonadota; class Betaproteobacteria; order Neisseriales; family Neisseriaceae; genus Neisseria; species Neisseria sp. LACPHL-SPEC-2024-00856. Next base: position 294,639 of record NZ_JBLRPR010000001.1, on the reverse strand, counting down.
ACGCTCATGATTTGGATCGCGCCAAAGCCTTTTACGAATCCGTATTCGGCAAGCCCCTGCAAGACGTTGGCAGCAACGGATTCCGTTTCATCATTTTCCCAGCCGATTACACCCAACACGGTACGGCCGGCATGATTTGGCACGACAGCAATGCCCAACCCGGTCACGGCGGTACAACTATTTTCTTCAATTGCCCGGATTGTGCCGAAACAGCAGAAAAAGCCGTTGCAGCAGGCGGCAAACTGTTACAAGAGAAATTCCGCATTGCCAACGGCTTTGCAGCATTTATCGAAGACACAGAAGGCAACCGAATCGGTTTGCACAGCACACGCTGACCCGAATAGCCATAAAATTTCCCATTATTACTATAAGAATCTGACATGAAAGCCTTTACCAAAATTACCGCCATCGTCGCCCCGCTCGACCGCAGCAACGTCGATACCGACGCCATCATCCCCAAACAATTTCTGAAATCCATCAAACGCAGCGGCTTCGGCCCCAATGCCTTTGATGAATGGCGTTACCTCGACCACGGCGAACCGGGCATGGACAACAGCAAACGCCCGTTGAATCCGGATTTCTCCCTGAACCAGCCACGCTATCAAGGCGCACAAATCCTGTTGACGCGTAAAAACTTCGGTTGCGGCTCTTCACGCGAACACGCCCCTTGGGCATTGGACGACTACGGCTTCCGCGCCGTCATCGCCCCCAGCTTCGCCGACATCTTCTTCAACAACTGCTACAAAAACGGCCTTTTGCCTATCGTTTTGACAGAAGAACAGGTTGACCAGCTTTTCAAAGAAGTTGAAGCTAACGAAGGCTATCAGCTCTCCATCGACCTTGCCGAGCAAACCCTGACCACCCCTAGCGGCGAAACATTCACATTCGACATTACCGAACACCGCAAACACTGCCTCTTAAACGGCTTGGACGAAATCGGCCTGACCCTGCAACACGCTGACGAAATTCACGCCTTTGAAGAAAAACGCCGCCAAAGCCAGCCTTGGCTGTTTAACGGTTGATATACAAAAGGCCGTCTGAAAAATTTAAGTGTTTCAGACGGCCTTTAATCTACAAAAATATACCATGATTACCGACACCATAAGCAATGCCACCCGCTACGCTGCCTTGCATCCCGACTTTGCCGAAGCCTTCCATCTGTTGCAGACCTTGGATTTTACCAAACTGCCCGACAGCCAAGTGCCGTGCGAGAATCCCAATATCCGTATTTTTATCGGTAGCGAGCCGATGAGGACGCAGCGAGAAGCCCAGCCTGAAGCGCACTTAAAACATATTGATATTCAAACGCCGATTGACGGCAGCGAAACATATGGCTGGATAGACAGAGGCCGTCTGAAAAACGGTTTAGGCTACAACGAAAAGCGCGACATCGAGTTTTTCGACTGCGAACCGGAAACCTGGCTGACCTTGGAGCCAGGCGAATTTGCGCTATTTTTTCCGAATGATGCGCATGCACCGTTAGTCGGCGACAAGGCAAACATACGCAAAGCGGTATTTAAAATCCGTATCGAAACAGAGTGTCTATAACGGCATCTTGGCAGCGTATCCGACCTCTAAACCTGCCCGAACTTTTTTCAGACGGCATCCCCACTCTTTATTGACAAAAAAAGGAAAAACAAAATGACCAAACATATCGCTATCTTGCGCGGCGACGGCATCGGCCCTGAAATCGTCGCCGAAACCGTCCGTGTACTCGACAAACTCATCGCCCAAGGCTTGGACGCCGGCTACGAATACGCCCCATTGGGCGGCGAAGCCTACGACGAATACGGCCATCCTTATCCCGAATTCACGCAAAACCTCTGCCGCAAAGCCGATGCCGTCCTGCTCGGCGCGGTCGGCAGCCCGCAATACGACAATCTCGACCGTCCATTGCGTCCTGAGCGCGGCTTGTTGACCATACGTAAAGACTTGAATCTGTTTGCCAATTTGCGCCCCGCTATCCTCTATCCCGAGCTAGCCAACGCCTCCACGCTGAAACCCGAAATCGTCGCCGGTTTGGATATTTTGATTGTGCGCGAACTGACCGGCGATATTTATTTCGGCGAACCGCGCGGCATCCGTGTTCTGGAAAACGGCGAACGCGAAGGCTACAACACCATGAAATACAGCGAAAGCGAAATCCGCCGTATTGCCCACGTTGCCTTCCAATCCGCCCAAAAACGCAGCAAAAAAGTCTGCTCCGTAGGCAAAGCCAACGTTTTGGAAACCACCGAACTGTGGCGCGAAATCTTTGAAGAAATCGGCAAACAATATCCCGATGTCGAGCTTTCCCATATGTACGTCGACAACGCCGCCATGCAGCTCGTGCGCGCGCCCAAACAGTTTGACGTGATTGCCACCGGCAACATCTTCGGCGATATCCTCTCCGACGAAGCCTCCATGCTGACCGGCTCCATCGGTATGCTGCCCTCCGCCTCGCTGGACGAAAACGGCAAAGGACTGTACGAACCGTCCCACGGCTCCGCCCCCGACATCGCCGGACAAAACAAAGCCAACCCGCTGGCGACCATCCTCTCGCTCGCCATGCTGCTGCGTTACAGCCTGAACGACGAAGCGCGCGCGCAACAAGTTGAAAACGCCGTCCAAAAAGTGCTGCAACAAGGCTTGCGTACCGGCGATATTTACGAAGAAGGCACAAAACTCGTTTCCTGCTCCGAAATGGGCGATGCGGTACTCGCCGCCTTGTAAAAAAACAAAGCGCGGATCACACCGCGCTTTTTCATCCGCCCTTTTCCGCCCGCCCCGTTCGTCAACTGCCTGCAAACCCACCGTTTACCGGCAGGAAATGCCATAAATCCCTGCCTATGTTAGGATAAACGCCTTTACCGGCCCACACAAAGGATTATCATCATGAAAAAAATCATCATCGCCGCGCTCGCAGCAGCCGCCATCGGCACTACCTCCGCCGCCACCTACAAAGTGGACGAATATCACGCCAACGCCCGTTTCGCCATCGACCATTTCAATACCAGCACCAACGTCGGCGGTTTTTACGGTCTAACCGGTTCCGTTGAGTTCGACCAAGCAAAACGCGATGGCAAAATCGACATCACCATTCCCGTTGCCAACCTGCAAAGCGGTTCGCAACACTTTACCGACCACCTGAAATCCGCCGACATCTTCGATGCCGCCCAATATCCGAACATCCGCTTCGTTTCCACCAAATTCAACTTCAACGGCAAAAAACTTGTTTCCGTTGACGGCAACCTGACCATGCACGGCAAAACCGCCCCCGTCAAACTCAAAGCCGAAAAATTCAACTGCTACCAAAGCCCGATGTTGAAAACCGAAGTTTGCGGCGGCGACTTCAGCACCACCATCGACCGCACCAAATGGGGCGTGGACTACCTCGTTAACGTTGGCATGACCAAAAGCGTCCGTATTGACATCCAAATCGAAGCAGCCAAACAATAAAACATTTGATAAGAATCAATAAAGATGCCGTCTGAAAGGTTTCAGACGGCATCTTTATTTTCATCATGATAAATTTACCATATCATATCGTACTAATCCTTATTAATTATATTGGATAAACTTTATGACTACTCCGTTTAAGCCAAATACGCATCGTCTTTTTAATCTCAACATCATCCTACTATCCCTGCTTTCCGCATCGGCTTACGCACAGGACACGGCAACTGCCGAGTTGCCCCAAGTCAACGTTAGCGCGCACAAAGACAAAAGCAGCCGCGACCTGCAGGCCAAAGACGTTTTAGGTGACGGCGACGTGCTGACCGCCCATGATTTGAAAACCAAACGTGCCGTCTCACTCGGTCAGACTTTGGAAAAAGTCGGCGGCGTACAAAACGCTGGTTTCGGCCCCAATACCGGTCTGCCTCAAATCCGTAGTTTGAGCGGTTCGCGCGTCTATATCAGCGAAAACGGCATGGGTGTGTCCGATATGGCGGCAATCAGCGGCAACCTGCCTACCATGGTCAACCCGTTTTTAGCAGATAAAATCACGGTTTTGAAATCCTCAGCGGCAGTCCTGTACGGCGGCAACGCCATCGGCGGCGCGGTTGATGTCGATACCGGCATCATCCCGCACAAACTGCCGGAACAAGACTTCGGCGGTAAAATCGAATTGAGCGGCGGCTACAACACCCCGCACAACGAAGCCTTCCGTTTCGACGGCAAGACCGGTAATTTCGCATGGCATCTTGATGCTTCCAACAGCCAAATTTCAGGCTACCGCATCCCCGGCTCAAGCAAGCCCGATTTGTGCTACGACCCGGCGAACCGCCTCAACTCGCGCCTAATGTGGTCTTGCCAGATTACGCCGGAAATTGAAGAAAAACTCAATTACGGACATTTCAAATATAAACTCAAAGACAGCGCATCTTTTTTTAAGAAATACCCGGATGCCGATGAGAGTGAAGCCTACAAATTGGTAAAACCGATGTGGGGTGAATGGATTGACAATCCGCTTTACGACGGTTCACCTAATCGACGGCATACAATAGTTAAGGCCATGCGCGACGATACGCCCGTCCGCAAAGGCCACCTGGGCAACAGCAGCCTGAAAAACCGCAGCGTTTCATTCGGCGGCAGCTATATCGGCGAGAGAGGCCACATCGGTGCCGCCGTCAGCCGCAGCCTGTACCGTTCCGGTATTCCCGGTTTCTCCTATTACAATATCGACGGCAACGGCAACCGCAAACTTGCTGCAGAACCCGCATCCGTCTATTCTCAGCAAACACGCTGGCTTGTGGACGCACTTTACCGTCCGCAATCCTCTTGGGTGGACAACGTCAGCTTCCTGACCTCATACACCGATACGCCGAATACCGAACTCTTGGGCTCGACCAAGGTTAACAGCCTCGACAGCCGTACCCTCCAAAACCGTATCGAGCTGAACCACCACTTCTCCTCTCTGTTTAACGGCAGTATAGGGGCCGACTACAAACGCCGCCATACCGAATCTTCGGGCTTGAACGGCAAACGTACCGGCAACTATTCCTACCTGCCCGATACGAACAGTCGTGAATACGGCATATTTGTCTTGGAAAACCTCAAATACCGCAACTATGAAGCCTCGCTCGGTTGGCGTTATGGCAATGTCCGCCACGGCCTTGACTTGGGCAGCTACAAAACAGCCCGTAATACTGGTTCCAAAAAAGGATCTGAGCAACGGAGCAGCCTCAAATACAGCCTCAACAGCTTCCATGCGTCAACCGGTTGGAAACCCCTTTCGTTTTGGAAAATAAATGCCCGCTACAGCCGCTCCCAACGCGCGCCGGAAATTAACGAACTCTATGCAAGCGGCAGCCATTATGCGCAACTTGCTTCGGAAAATCATTTTTCCGATTCCGTCTTACGTCCGGAAACTGCCAGAACATGGGAATTCGGCAACGAATTCGCGTGGAACGGCGGCAAACTCCGCGCCAACTATTACCAAACCCGATTCAACGACTACATTTATCTGTCTGACTCTGCACATGACGGCGGCGACCGCCTGCCGACCAAATACTGGCGTGCGGCAGATACCCGTATCCAAGGTTTGGAAATCGAGCTGACCCAACTTTTCGACCTGAAACAATACGGACAACTCGAACTGCGTCTGTTTGCCGACAGGGTTCGCAATCATGCCGACGACAAAGACAGTAGGAATGCGGACTCAAACCGCCTGCGCAATGACGGCTACTATATGCCCAACCTGCCTGTTTCCCGCTACGGGCTGGGTGCAAGCTGGAACAAAGGAGCATGGCAAATCGGCAGCAGCCTGACCCGTTACGCCGCCGCCAAACACACCGGAAACATGGCTGCGGCATACAAAGAACCCTCACTCGGCTCCTACGCCCTGCTCGATGCCTATGTCAGCCATACACAAAAACACGGCAGATACAGCACAGAATGGTTCTTGGACGGCCGAAACCTGACCAACCGTACCGCGCGCGCGCAAAACTCCATACTCAAATACATTGCGCCGCTGCCCGGACGTTCTATCCGCACCGGTGTGAAAATTTCGCTGTAAACATCAAATACCGCCTGTAAACGAAATGCCGTCTGAACATTCTTCAGACGGCATTGATTTATTTCAAACACCGATACAGCGTTCAATCTACCACTTTTTTCAATTCTGCACGCATAGCATCGATTACCTCCTTGTAATCCGGTTTGCCGAAAATTGCCGAACCTGCAACAAAGGTATCCGCGCCGGCTTGGGCGGCGGCGGCGATATTGTCGGTTTTGATGCCACCGTCCACTTCAATGGCAATACGTCTGCCGCTTTTCTCTTCATAGCGGTCAAGCATGGCGCGAACCTGTCTGATTTTTTCCAAAGTGTGCGGAATGAAGCTCTGACCGCCAAACCCGGGGTTGACCGACATCAGCAAAACCATATCCAGCCTGTCCAATACGTTTTCCAACAGATATACGGGCGTTGCCGGATTCAACACCAGCCCCGCCTGACAGCCCATGTCCCGAATCAGGCTCAAGCTGCGGTCAATATGGCGGCTCGCTTCGGGATGGAACGTGATGATTGATGCTCCTGCTTTGGCAAACGACTGAATCAGGTCGTCCACGGGTTCGACCATTAAATGCACATCAATCGGCACACACGCATACGGTTTTAATGCCGCGCAAACCATAGGCCCGAAGGTCAGGTTCGGCACATAATGGTTGTCCATCACGTCAAAATGGATTAGATCTGCACCTGCCGCAATGACGCTTTCCACCTCTTCGCCAAGCCGTGCAAAATCTGCCGATAAAATGCTGGGTGCGATACGGTAAGTAGTCATGTTTTTTCCTTCAATATCCTTTTATAGTGGATTAACAAAAATCAGGACAAGGCGACGAAGCCGCAGACAGTACAGATAGTACGGAACCGATTCACTTGGTGCTTCAGCACCTTAGAGAATCGTTCTCTTTGAGCTAAGGCGAGGCAACGCTGTACTGGTTTAAATTTAATCCACTATACGTTCCGATTCCGCCGTTATGTCTGCCTGCCGGACATACGTACGCATTATTAACAAAAGTTAACTGCGATAATACCATCTTTCACACGTCAATCTAGTATATTTCCTAAAATTTCCAACAAGAGGAAAAGCCGTGCCACTGCCTGCTCCCTGCCGTTTTGCCAAACCTGCCGCCTCTTTTTTAAGTATGGCTTTGCTTTCCTGCCAGCTTTCCCACGCCGCCACGGCTTATATCCCCCCGAACGATTTTCAACCGAACTGCGACATACGCCGGCTCGGGCTGACCCAAAGTCAGCACAATGAGCTGCGTAAAATCCGCACCGCCTTCAAAATGGCGGGCGACAGGGCGCGTTTGAAGGTTATGCATTCCGAACACAGCCGCCGCCGGTCTGTCGTCGAAATCATTTCCTCGGATGTTTTTAATCGGAACGAGGCGCGCGATTATGTCGAAAGCCGCTACCACTCCAGCATGGATTTTGCGGTGGACGAATTGGAAATCCAACACCGCTTCTTCCATATCCTCACACCGCAACAGCAGCAAATGTGGCTTTCTTCCTGTCTCAAATAACTCCTAAAAAACTTACAGCATCCGTTTTTCCGGCAGCCTGCCCGCCCAGTCGCAGGCAAACTGCCAAGCGGAACGTCCCGAGCGGTTGCCCCGCATCTGCGCCCACTGCAACGCCGCCGTCCGGGCGGCTTCATCATATGGTATATCAAAATCTTCCAACCAGCTTTGCACTGCCGACAGATAATCGTTTTGATCGAACGGATAAAAGCTGAGCCACAATCCGAATCGGTCGGACAAAGATACTTTTTCTTCCACCGCTTCTTTCTGATGGATTTCTCCGCGCACGCCTGTCGTACCTGCATTTTCATCCAAATATTCGGGCATCAGGTGCCGTCTGTTGGAAGTCGCGTACACCAGCACGTTGGCGCAACGTTGGGACAGACCGCCGTCCAATGCCGTTTTCAATGCCTTATAGGTTTCGTCGCCGCTTTCAAATGACAAATCGTCGCAAAATACAATGAATTTTTCCGAACGTTCCTTCAAAAGCGTCAACAGATACGGCAGGCCGATCAAATCGCTTTTATCGACTTCGATCAGGCGCAATCCCTTATCCGCATATTCGTGCAGCAGGGCTTTGACCAGCGAGGATTTGCCTGTTCCGCGCGCGCCGCTCATCAATACGTTATTCGCGGGTCTGCCGGCTATGAATTGTTCGGTATTACGCACCAGCAATTCGGTTTGCCTGCCAACTCCCGCCAGCCTTGCCAAGGGGAAGGTGTGCGGATCGGGCAAGTGTTCCAAAAAACCTTTTTTGCCCGCACTCTGCCAGCGGAAGGCAAGCGCGTTCCAATCCGTATGCCCGGGTTCGGGCGGAAGCACGGCATCCAAACGCCGCAAAACGGCATAGGCTTTATCGAGAAATTCGTTCAACTCCATCTCTACCTCACTTTGCATATCTTTGCGCCATCAGCCGTTCGACTGTGTCGACGATTGCCTGCGTATTCGGATCGATTTCGATGTTGATCCTGTCGCCGACCTTTCTGCTGCCGAACAGCGTCCGTTCCAAAGTTTCGGGAATCAGATGGACATTGAAACGGCTGTCTTCGACTTTGCCTATGGTCAGGCTGCAACCGTCCAAGCCGACGAACCCTTTAGTCAGGATATAGGGGTTGAGTTCGTCCGGAAGCTCAAACCAAACCGTGCGGTTGAACCCGTCCCGTTCGATTTCGACAATAGGCACGGTTGCCATAATGTGTCCGCTCATGACGTGTCCGCCGATTTCGTCGCCGAAACGTGCCGCCCGTTCGATGTTGACGCAATCGCCTTCCTTCAGCAGCCCTAAATTGGTTTTTGCCAAAGTTTCTGCCATTAAATCGAAGCTGACGCGGTTTCCTTCGATTTCGGTAATCGTCAGGCAGCAGCCGTTATTGGCAACCGATGCGCCGCGTTGCAGATTGTCCGCCGCCTCTTGCGGAAGCTCGACGACATAAGTGTGAAATGCCTCCGACGGGCGGTGGATTGCCGTCAGTTTTCCCAATCCTTGAACAATGCCTGTAAACATAATCCTGTTTCCCTATGTCGGTAAAATAGTGTAAATTGTAGCATTTCCCCGCGAAAAATGCCGTCTGAAACGCCTTCAGACGGCATTGTGCCTCCAGTTCGGGCAAAAACCGCCCGGTACGGCCTGACCTTTCCTTTCCGCGCCGGTCGGCAGTGTTGCCCTTATCCCTCCTGCAAATCGGTTTGCGTGTTCAAGTCGGCAAAATGCCCGTCAAACTCGAATCTGACCGGCCGCGCCCTTTGCTGCTGCAACCAGCTTCTTAATGTTTTCATACCCGAAAACAGATAGGGAATCGCGCTTTGCAGAATTTGCGGGCGGATATACATAAGGTTGTAGTGCATCGTTACCGGTGTTTCCACATAAAACGCATTGCACAACGGTGTGCGTTTCGACACGGTTTCAAACCTTGCCACCAAATCGTCCGGCAGATACGGCATATCGCACGGCACAACCAAAAGCCAGTCGGCAGTCGCCAACTGCAAATCGTTGGCGGCGGTACACAATGCCGAAAGCGGGCCGAAATGCTGCCACTGCCGCGCATCGGGAAAAATATGCGGACTTCTTCGAGCATATTCTTCCAAATTCCGGTTGGTGCTGATGGCGATATGGCTGACCTGCGGCCTGACCCTGTCGATAACATGGTCTATCAGTGCCTTACCCCCCAAAAGAGCAAGCCCCTTGTCCCCGCCTCCCATACGGCTCGCCTGACCGCCAGCCAGTATCAGGGCAAAAGTTTTCATTGCGGATGTTCTCTTGGAAAAGTTCGAGGTTTTCATGATTGCAGTCTGCCGTTCCCAATGACTCAAAATGCCGTCTGAAGCAGACGGCAAATAAATTCATATTATCTGAATTTTATCATAACATGATTTAACACTGAAGCGGTGCGGATTAAGTTTTCCTTAACCAATTCTTTCTGAGCAGTTGTATCTAATCCCAAAGAATGATATTGTTTGCATTATTTAGAACAATTTTTCGCCGAGCATGATACTGCCAGCCCGTTTTTCAGACGGCATCAGCCTTTCCCTGCGCCTGAAACTCCTGACCGGACTGTGGGTCGGGTTGGCGGCATTGTCTGTCGTTTTGACACTGCTGCTCTCTTTGCGTCTGGAAAACGCGGCCTCCGTCATCGAAGAGGCGGGCAACTTGAGAATGCAGGCATACCGTCTGGCATACATGGCTGGTGAAGGCTCGCCCCGTGCGCAAATCGACAATCAGGTTGCCGAATTTGAAAAAAGTTTAAAACGCATTGCCCAAAGCGATGCCATCCATCCGCTGATTCCCTCCGACAATCCCCTTGCCTACGATTTGATACAGTCCATGCTGATTATCGACTGGCAGGCAAACATCCTTCCCCCGCTGCAGGCCTACCGCCGCCCGACACAAGTCGAACTTTACCGCTTTGCCGGAAACATCGAACTGTTTTTGCAGGCATTGGAAAATGCCAACGAAAAAAACACATGGTGGCTCAGGCGGTTTCAATGGGCGATTATGCTGATGACGCTGGTGTCGTCGGTACTGATGCTGTTCTGGCACCAAATCTGGGTTATCCGCCCGCTTCAGGCATTGGGAGAAGGTGCGGAACGCATCGGTCAGCGGCATTTTGACATCCCTGTTCCCGAAGACGGTACGCCGGAATTCAAACAGGTAGGTCGCTGTTTCAACCAAATGGGCGGCAAACTCAAAGCCCTATACGACAATTTGGAAGGGCAGGTTGCCGAACAGACCCATAACCTTGAAAAGCAAAACCGCAACCTGACCCTGCTGTACCGGACCACGCGCGACCTGCATCAATCCTATACGCCGCGACAGGCGGCGGAAGAATTTTTGAACCACATCCTCCCCGCCGTCGGCGCACAATCTGGCAGCATCTGCCTGGAAAACGGTTCCGACACAGACATTTCCGTCCATACGGCCGAACACGGCAAAAACCCCCATCATTTGGAAAAATACCATGACGAAACCTTCCCCATCGAATATCAAAACGAGAAACTGGGCATGCTTTCGCTCAGCTTTTCAGACGGCATTTCCCTCACCGGAGACGACCGCACGCTGCTTCAAACCCTGATTCGGCAATTGGGCGTATCGCTCGCTAGCGCGAAGCAGGAAGAAGAAAAACGCCTGCTTGCGGTATTGCAGGAACGCGGCCTGATTGCACAGGGGCTGCACGACAGCATCGCGCAGGCATTAACGTTCCTAAACCTACAGGTACAGATGCTGGAAACCGCCTTTGCCGAAAACAAACAGGAGGAAGCCGCAGAAAACATCAGCTTTATCAAAACAGGCGTGCAGGAATGTTATGAAGACGTCCGTGAACTGTTGCTCAACTTCCGTACCAAAATCAGCAATAAAGAATTTCCCGAAGCCGTTGCCGACCTATTCTCGCGCTTCACGCAACAGACCGGCACGACTGTCGAAACCGCTTGGGAAAACGGCACGCACCTGCCTACACAGGACGAGCAGCTCCAAATGATTTTCATCCTTCAAGAAAGCCTGTCCAACATCCGCAAACACGCCCGCGCCACTCATGTAAAATTCACCCTTTCCGAACACGGCGGACGCTTTACCATGACCATCCAAGACAACGGACAAGGTTTCGACACGGAGAAAATAGGGGAATCCACGGGCAGCCATGTCGGACTGCACATCATGCAGGAGCGTGCCAAACGCATCCGTGCCGTTTTAGAAATCCGTTCCCAACCCCAACAGGGAACCACCGTCTCATTGACGGGTGCATCTGAAGAAAGCTTGAAATGACCATTAAAATTATCCTGATAGACGACCACACCCTCTTCCGCAGCGGCATTAAAGCCCTTTTGTCGCGCCAACATGGTTTTGAAGTCATCGGCGAAGCCGCAGACGGCCTCTCGGGCATCAAAATGATTAGTCGGCTGCAACCCGATGTCGTCCTGCTCGATTTGGATATGCCCGGCATGAACGGACGCGAAGCACTCTCCCAAATCATCAGCATCAATCCGCAGCAGGCAGTGATTATGCTGACCGTTTCCGAAGACAGCGACGACTTGACCGAATGTATGCGCATCGGCGCGCGCGGCTACCTGCTGAAAAACATCAACGCCGACTTTCTGCTCGAAAGCATACGCAAAGCCGCCGATGGCGATAATGTATTCTCTCCCGAGATGACCGCCAAACTCGTCAAAAGCCTGATTTCCCCCCAACCTGCCCAAGGAACGCAGGCACTCTCCTCACTTACCCCTCGTGAACTGGAAATCTTGGGCTATCTCGCCGCAGGACACAGCAACAAAATCATCGCCCGCCACCTCGATCTTGCCGAATCCACCGTCAAAGTCCACGTTCAAAACCTGCTCCGCAAACTCAACCTCAGTAGCCGGGTGCAGGCCGCCGTTTACGCCATCCGGCACAACGTCCCCCAACCTGTGCTGGAATAGGCGTTCAGACGGCATCGGGTTAGGAAAAAAGCAATGCGCCCCTTTGACGGGGTGCAATATATAAGGGACGGCATCCGGTGTGCCGTCCCTTTAAGTACGCCATTACCGCCGTAACCCGGACGGAATGGCTTAGGCGGTTTATTTCCAAGAATATTTCACACCTACGGTGCCTTGGTAGCCTTTATGTCGGTTGCTATCGAAGGATTTTTCGTAGCGAGCGTCTGCATAAAGGTAAGTGTTTTCACTTAAGGAGAATTGAGAACCTAAGCCTAATTCCCACCAAGTGCGGGCAAACTTCCCGGCTAATTTGTCCGACCCGATTAATGCGTTGCCCCCTGCCTTAAAATCGTGCCAAATATTGCCGGTGAAATAATAGGTGCGCGTGCGTTGCTTATCGTTCGGTTGGTTATGCGCCAAACGGAAACCGACACGGCCGCGCAAACCGTAACCTTTTTGCGAAACGGAACGAGTGCCGTCGTTAAAGTTGCCTAAGCGCAAGTATTGTGCAATCAGTTGCGCTTGCGGCTCTAAAATCCAGCTATCTCCGTTGTTGGTTTTATCTTTACCTAATGCGTAAGGGCGACCGGTTTCCACTGAAAGGGCTGCACCCCAGCCGTGATTTCTCGCACCTGTGCCGTCAACCGCCGAATAACGGTTATTTAACCAAGAAAGCTGCCCCACCAAATCAATGTAAGTGCCGTTTTCATGGTAACGCGTATCGGTTACACCAAGATTAAGTGCGGTAGTTTTTACGTGGGAAGTTAATTTATCTGCAATCACGATGCCGTTTTTCGCGCGGTATTCATCATAGAATTTGCTGTGGGAACGTAACGCACCGAAATACAAGCCGGTAAAACGACGAGTGAGTTTGCCCTCATCATCTTGTTTGGTTTTAACATCAAAATCGTGTCCCACTTGGAAGCCGTACATATTGGTTTTGAAACCAAAACGTTCTTTTCCATCGAGTTTGAGGTGTTTGCCGATTACGCGCCCCCAAGATTGTTTTTCCACATCCTGCCAATAACTGCCTTGCCTGTCCCAAGAAAGGGTTTGGTTTTCGCCACGGCGTTGGTGAAGCGTATCCAGCATCGCATAGCCTGATTCCAAGTTTTGACGCGGAACGAGCGTATAAGCCGGCGCACTTGGCGTGATGATGGTTTTATCTTGATTCGGCGTGGTTAAAGTCCAGAAGTATTCTGTTACACCTTTGTCATCTTTATGAGAAACTAATTGTAATTCCCCTGCACCTGTGGTTTTTGCTGTACCGGTAAAGGTTGAACGTGTATTGTAAGCGTAAGGTTTGGCTGCATCCGTAGAATTTATTTCACCGTTTGCTGTTCCTTTGTCATCGCCTAAAACTTTAATAACAGGGACACTACGTTTGTAGCGGTCGGCAAGTTCGCCGATTGAGCCATCAATAACATTTTCAGTACCATCCGTCTTAATAGCTTTGACAGTCGTATTACCAGAGGCATCACCTGTAATCGTTAATAAATCTGATTCTGAATGTGCGCCGAGATAATCGCCCGGGGTATCCCATTTGGTGTTTACTTCTAACACGCCATTATTGCCGACATAATTTCCTTCAATGGTGAGTTTGTCTGCATAGGATTGATTGGCAAGCGTAATGATGCCGCCGTTGGTGAATGTTCCCTTTTCAGTTTCATAACTTGTACCTGATAAAGCAACACCCATACTTGACTGGGTAAATGTACTTTTAGCAAGTTGTATATTCCCATCCGGTGTCTCGACTACACCTTTTGTAATCGCGAAACTACCCTCTTTAATTTTAATTGTTCCTGCCTTATCTTCTATTTCTATTACACCGTTTACAATTTTGAATGGTTTCGTAACATATTTAACGGTATTATCATTTGGTTGTTCTGTGCCATCTGCTTTTAATAGCGTACTTGATTTTATTTTGAATAGACCTTTGGCATTTATTGTGCCATTAGTGATATTCTTTTCAATTTTTTGCTCATTCGCAGCGTGAGTCAGGGTTACTTTATAATCCGTTCCATCTCCTAGAGAATGTTTTGAAGCATCTAATACACCGCCATCAGCAAGCTCCACATCATAAGCTGTCGCACGTTGAACTGACTCATCTATTTTAGGTGCGAGTTCCCAAATAGCACCATTTTTGATTGCAACATCAAGTTTAGAGCTGATGAGTCCCTCACTTTGCTGATGCGTCAAGCCAATCGCTTGCTTTATTATCCAGCGTAAAAGTGAGATCTGAGGCTTTGTTTTTTGCTAATTTTGTTTCAGCCAACCAACCTTTAGTTGCTGCTTTTGCTTCGGATCGCTTACCTTTTAATAAGAATTTTGCATTTTCGGCAACAAATTCCCCATTGTTAAACCAGTTGGCGACTTTGTTTCCCGCATAAGATACCGCAAGGCTGTTCACATTCTCAGCATTAGCGACAATCAATGAGGCATTTTCAGAAGTGGTTGAAATCTTGGTATTGTTCAACCGCACTTCTTGGTTTTTGTTTGGTTCGTTACGGGAAACGGGTACAGTGAGAAAATAGGTTACATCAGTAGCGTAATCCCCTGTATCAAACACAATAGCCGAATTACCTGATGTGATTGTTCCTGTGCTGGTTTCACTATCCGCGATTAAACGGGATTTTGTGCCAAATAAACGCACTGTAGCCGAATCCTTCGTCCCGGAAGTATCCAGCTCCATTTTGCCTGTCGAGTTGATTACCGCACCTTTGTAATCATTAGGTTTATCTGTGTTAGGTAATTCCGGTTTGCCGATTTTCAGTGCTGCGGAATGTTTGCCATTCGCTTTTACAGTGATTTTACTGTCTTTTAAATTGGCTTCCGCGCCGTCGCCTGCAATGTAGATACCCACTAAATAATCGCCAATTTTTTTGGTTGATTTATCTTCAACATTGATAGTTAATGATTTTTCAGAATTTAAAATAGGGGTTGAATGAGCGGAGTCTTTTCGATAGATCCTAATCCCTGAAAGTTGATGACCGGTGTTAGCTGTAGCACCGCTATAGCTCATAGAACCAAGAATAGTACCCGGGGTATTATCTACTTTGATTGTTGCATCATCTTTTAATGTTAAAACAGTCTTATTTTTACCACCACCACTATAATCATACCCAACCGCAATGCCATAAGCTGCATTGGAGTCGGGAGACATACCAAGTTTTCCCTCACTGGCTAAAGTAACAGCAATATTGGTTTTTCCTTGAATTTCTTCACTGCGATCCTTACGAATGATAATGGCTTTTGGATAAGTATGTATTGAAGGATTTGCAGGCGTAACAGTGATATTTACATCACCGGTAACGGTGTTTTCGGTATCGCTCACTTCGTGAATCGGACCTTCACCGGAAATCTGTTTATTTTCATTAATACTGGAATATTGAGCTGAAAAAGCTGTTGCAGAAAGAGAAGAAATCAAAATGCTCAAAAGCGTTTTGCGATAGGGAAATGGTTTCATAAGGGGCCCCGTAATTTCAGAACATAAAGATAAGTAAAAATTGATGTCAATCATTTTAATAAGAATGAACTTACTAAAATTTTACCCCCCCCCCCTCGAATATGGCAAGCAAAAAGAATGCTCGCATAATAAAAATGCCGTCTGAAACAGGTTCAGACGGCATTTGATGCTTGGAAGTCAGGCAACTTGGGTTTGATGCTCGCTTCCTTGACGCTCGCGGATGCAACCCAAACGGTACACTGTCTCGCCCTGCCCGCTCAGGAATGACTGAACCGCATCGGCATCTTCGGCAGCGACGATGACGACCATACCGATACCGCAGTTAAAGGTCCGGTACATTTCTTGGGTTTCCACATTGCCCGCCTTTTGAAGCCATTGGAAGAGCTTGGGCAATTCCCACGATTCGGCATCGATTTGGGCAACCGTGTTTTCAGGCAACACGCGCGGCACGTTTTCGGTAATGCCGCCGCCGGTAATGTGCGCCATACCTTTAATGGTAAATTTTTCCAAAGCGGCAAGAATCGGTTTCACATACAGACGTGTCGGCGCAATAACGGTCTCACGCAAGGTTTTGCCATTATCAAACTCGGCATCCAAATCGGGATTGTCGCGTTCGATGATTTTACGGATAAGGGAATAGCCGTTTGAATGTGCGCCGTTGGAAGCCAAACCCAATACCACATCGCCCGCTCCGATGCTGCGGCCGGTAATGACATTCTCTTTTTCCACCACGCCGACGGCAAAACCCGCCAAATCGTATTCACCAACGGGATACATGCCCGGCATTTCGGCAGTTTCTCCGCCAATCAGGGCGCAGCCGGACTCTTCGCAACCTTGTGCAATGCCTTTGATCACATCGGTTGCGCGCGGAACATCCAATTTGCCGCAGGCAAAATAATCCAAGAAAAACAAGGGCTCTGCACCTTGAACCAAAATATCGTTGACACTCATTGCAACAAGGTCGATGCCCACCGTATCGTGTTTGTCCCAATCGAAAGCAAGCTTGAGCTTGGTACCCACGCCGTCCGTACCGCTGACCAATACGGGATTTTTATATTTTTTGCCGATTTCGACCAACGCGCCAAAACCGCCCAAATCCCCCAATACTTCCGGGCGCATCGTGCGTTTGGCAAACGGTTTGATGTTTTCGACCAGTTGGTCGCCTGCGTCGATATCGACGCCTGCATCGCGGTAACTCAATGAAGTATTCATCATTTTTCCTTGGTAAATGGGGATTGGACGGTAAAATAACGGGGCGTATTCTACCTTATTTCGCGTTTGCAGGTTTGGATTTTTAGACAATATTGTAAACAATATTCTTTGTATGGCAGATTTTTTGACAAACCGTGCAAGGATGTTGATGACCCAAGCAAGGTCAGGTTCGGTATTTGAAAATTGTCCGGAAAAACAAGCCCGCCGGATTTTGACGGATTGCCCCATAAAATTAAAAATGCGGGTTTCCCGAAACAGCAACCGTTCCGAGACCGGAAGTACTGGCATCACCTGTCCGCAGATAATCCGGTACAAACTTTTTTATTGTTCATACAATGATTTTATTTAAGAAAATATATGAGCTATCGGACAACCCGTTTCCCGATACCGGCCAATAAAATGCCGTCTGAAATTTTTCAGACGGCATCGCGTATCATTTAAACATTAATCCAGTAAACATCAATCCAGCTTTTTAAAGTGGCGGCGGCGTTCCAATTCGCTCAGGTAACGCTTACGCAGGCGGATGGACTGCGGCGTGATTTCAACGAGTTCGTCATCATCGATAAACTCGACCGCGCCTTCCAGCGTCAGTTTGATCGGCGTGGTCAGGCGCACAGCTTCGTCGGTACCGCTGGCTCGGATGTTGGTGAGTTTTTTACCTTTGAGCGGGTTAACCACCAAATCGTTGTCGCGGCTGTGGATGCCGATAATCATGCCTTCGTAGATTTTGTCGTTGGGCGATACGAACATACGGCCGCGGTCTTCCAAATTCCACAAGGCGTAAGCAACCGCTTCGCCCTGCTCTTGGGACACCAGCACGCCGTTGTGGCGGCCGGGCATATCGGGTTTTACGGGCGCGTAGTCGTCGAATACGTGGCTCATCAAGCCGACACCGCGCGTCAGGGTCATGAATTCGCCTTGGAAACCGATTAAGCCGCGCGCGGGAATATGGTATTCGAGGCGGGTACGGCCGTTGCCGTCGCTTTCCATATTGGTCAGTTCGCCACGGCGGCGACCGAGTTCTTCCATTACCGCGCCTTGGTTGTCGTCGGGTACGTCCACGGTCAGGTTTTCATAAGGTTCGCATTTTTGACCGTCGATGTCGCGGTACACAACGCGCGGTTTGCCGACTGCCAGTTCGTAGCCTTCGCGGCGCATATTTTCCAACAAAATGGTCAGGTGCAGTTCGCCACGGCCGGATACGCGGAACACATCGGCATCGGCAGTATCTTCCACGCGCAGGGCGACGTTGGTCAGCAATTCTTTTTGCAGGCGGTCGCGGATTTGGCGGCTGGTTACGAATTTGCCTTCTGTACCCGCCAGCGGGCTGGTGTTAACCATAAAGTCCATCGTCAGCGTCGGCTCGTCCACGCTCAACATAGGCAAGCCTTTAGGATTGTCTTTATCGGTAATGGTTACGCCGATGCCGATGTCTTCGATCCCGGAAATAATCACGATGTCGCCGGCTTCGGCTTCTTCAAGCGGTACGCGTTCCAAGCCTTTGAAACCCAAAAGCTGGTTGATGCGGCCTTGGGCGATTTGCTGCTCGTGGTTCATCACGGCAACGACTTGGCCGGGTTTGATACGTCCGTTCAAGATACGACCGATGCCGAGGCGGCCGGTGTAGTTGTCGTAGTCGAGTTGGGAAATTTGCAGTTGCAGCGGTTCGTCCGCGCTGCCGCTCGGTGCCGGCGTGTGTTTTAGGATGGTGTCAAACAGCGGGCGCATATCGCTGCTCTCGTCGGTTTCTTCCAGCTTGGCAAAGCCGCTCAAACCGGAAGCGTAAACAATCGGAAAGTCCAACTGCTCGTCGGTTGCGCCCAAGTTGTCGAACAGCTCGAAAGTCTGGTCGATAACCCAGCTCGGGCGGGCGGACGGTTTGTCGATTTTGTTGATGACGACAATCGGTTTCAGCCCCAAAGCCAAGGCTTTTTTGGTCACGAAACGGGTTTGCGGCATCGGGCCTTCCTGCGCATCCACCAACAAGACGACGCAGTCCACCATACCCAAAACGCGCTCCACTTCGCCGCCGAAGTCGGCGTGTCCCGGCGTGTCGACGATATTGATGTGGTAGCCCGCGTAATCGATAGCGGTGTTTTTGGCGAGGATGGTGATGCCGCGTTCTTTTTCAAGGTCGTTGCTGTCCATCACGCGCTCGTCAACCTGCTGGTTGGCGCGGAATGTGCCGGATTGGCGCAGCAGTTGGTCAACTAATGTGGTTTTGCCGTGGTCGACGTGGGCGATAATGGCGATGTTGCGGATTTGTTTCATAATTAATGTTTTTCAAAAACTGTAAAAGATAACTGCGCATTATACCACGCTTTACCGGACAGTATTTGGGAAATGAAGATGCCGTCTGAAGCCCTTGCCTTTCAGACGGTATAGTGGATTAACAAAAATCAGGACAAGGCGACGAAGCCGCAGACAGTACAAATAGTACGGAACCGATTCACTTGGTGCTTGAGCACCTTAGAGAATCGTTCTCTTTGAGCTAAGGCGAGGCAACGATGTACTGGTTTTTGTTAATCCACTATATCTTCTTACATACTTTCAGTTATCCAGTTGCGCAACCACCTTGCCGCCGGGGCGATTTCGCCCGCCAACAGCCCTGCCGCAATGCCTGCCGATTCTTTTATGACATCCGCCGCCGCGCCGTGCAGCCACACGCCCGCGCAGGCGGCTTCAAAAACCGGCACGCCCTGTGCGAGCAGACTGCCGATGATGCCGCCCAATACGTCGCCACTGCCCGCCGTTGCCAATCCCGCGTTGCCGCTTTCGTTGACATAGATTTCCGTATCCGGTGCGGCAACCAGTGTTTTGTGTCCCTTTAAAACCACGGTTGCGCCGAAAATTTCCCCTATCTTCCTTACTGCCGCCGTCCGATCCGCTTGAACCTGTGCAACCGTCGTTCCAAGCAGGCGAGCCGCTTCGGCAGGGTGAGGCGTTAAAATCAGGTTTTTACACCCGCGCGCCATGCTTCGGATTTCAGCATTGACTGATAATATATTCAATGCATCCGCATCCAAAAGGACGGGCTTGTCCGTGTGTTCCGCCAAAATTCCGGCAAGCGTTCCGACCGCCGCCTTATCCGTACCCAATCCGCAACCGACAACCCAGGCGTTTATATCTTGACGCTTGGTCAAACCGTCTGCCGTGTCCAACATAATTTCGGGAAAACCGGCAATGACGGTGAAAGGCACCGTTTCCTGATTGAAACCCGCCCACACTTTGCCGCAGCCGAGATACATTGCCGCCGATGCCGCCAATATGGGCGCGCCGCTCATGCCGACCGCGCCGCCGACTACGGCGAGCGTGCCGAAAGTCCCTTTGTGCGAATCTTCCGCACGGGCTTTGAAAACATGGGGAAAACGCAATGCCGTCTGAAGCATACGGCGGCGGCTTTCGCCTGAAATGCGGAAAACGGGAAACATTATCCCTCCAATCGGTTAAAATAAGGCTTGAAGAAACTGATTTTACCGCCGGAAACCGATTATGAAAAACAAAACCAAAGTCTGGGACTTCCCCACCCGTCTTTTCCACTGGCTGCTTGCCGCGTCCCTGCCCTTTATGTGGTATAGCGCGAAAGCCGGCGGCGATATGCTGCAATGGCACACGCGCGTCGGGCTGCTCGTCCTTTTCCTGCTCATATTCCGCATCTGCTGGGGCATTTGGGGCAGCGATACCGCCCGTTTTTCCCATTTCGTCCAAGGCTGGGCAGGCATACGCGGCTATCTGAAAAACGGCATTCCCGAACACCTCCAACCCGGACACAACCCCTTGGGCGCACTGATGGTCGTTGCGCTTTTGGCCGCCGTGTCGTTCCAAGTCGGCACCGGGCTTTTTGCCGCCGATGAAAACACCTTCAGCACCAACGGCTACCTCAACCATTTGGTTTCCGAACATACGGGCAGCCTTATGCGGAAAATCCACCTCAACTTTTTCAAGCTGCTCGCCGTTTTTTCCGCCATTCATATTGCCGCCGTCGCCGCATACCGCGTGTTCAAAAAGAAAAACCTCATCCTCCCAATGATAACCGGCTTCAAATACATCGAAGGCAAAACCTCAATCCGCTTTGCAGGCAAAACCGCGCTTGCTGCTGCATTATCGGTTGCCGCGCTTGCCGCAGCCGCCATCCTGCTCCTGTCCTGAAACCCGACATCAATGCCGTCTGAAGCCCTTTTCTGCCTTTCAGACGGCATTCCGAACATTGCCGCTTCAAAAATACCGTTGCACAGAATATCCCACCATTCCGCAACTTCCACACAATACCGATACTTGGTATAAAATACTTTCTTTTTTCCAGCTCTCTAACACAGTACAAAATGCCGTCTGAAACCCTTCGCTTTTCAGACGGCATGAAAACAAGGAAACACACTATGCCAGAATACCGCTCCAAAATCTCCACTCACGGCCGCAATATGGCGGGCGCACGCGCATTGTGGCGCGCCACCGGCGTGATGGAAACCGACTTCGGCAAGCCGATCATCGCCGTTGCCAACTCCTTCACCCAATTCGTGCCCGGCCATGTCCACCTGCACAACATGGGCCAACTGGTTGCCCGCGAAATCGAAAAAGCAGGCGCAATCGCCAAAGAATTCAACACCATCGCTATCGACGACGGCATCGCCATGGG
Source organism: Neisseria sp. LACPHL-SPEC-2024-00856 (assembly GCF_047915665.1). Lineage (NCBI taxonomy): Bacteria > Pseudomonadati > Pseudomonadota > Betaproteobacteria > Neisseriales > Neisseriaceae > Neisseria > Neisseria sp. LACPHL-SPEC-2024-00856. The sequence goes on along the minus strand of NZ_JBLRPR010000001.1, from coordinate 272,914 downwards.
ACACAGCGGTATGTTGTACTCCCTGCCCAGCCGCGATTTGATTGCCGACTCCATCGAATACATGGTCAATGCCCACTGCGCCGACGCGCTGGTGTGCATTTCCAACTGCGACAAAATCACCCCCGGAATGCTGATTGCCGCCATGCGCCTGAATATTCCGACCATCTTCGTTTCCGGCGGCCCGATGGAAGCGGGCAAAGTCATCGGCGTGGCCAACATCCAACCCGAACGCCGCTTGGACTTGATTGACGCGATGATTGAATCGGCGGACGACAATGTCAGCAACCGGCAAGTCGAGGAAGTCGAACAAAACGCCTGCCCGACCTGCGGCTCCTGCTCCGGCATGTTTACTGCCAACTCCATGAACTGCCTGACCGAAGCACTCGGTCTGTCCCTACCCGGCAACGGTTCGTATTTGGCGACCCACGCAGGCCGTAAAGAATTGTTCCTCGAAGCAGGACGTATGATTGTCGAAATCACCAAACGCTATTACGAACAAAACGACGAAACCGTGCTGCCGCGCAGCATCGCCACCAAAAAAGCGTTTGAAAACGCTATGACGATGGATATTGCGATGGGTGGCAGCACCAACACTATTTTGCATTTGCTCGCCGTCGCCAACGAAGCGGGCGTGGATTTCAAAATGGCCGACATCGACCGCTTAAGCCGCGTTGTGCCTTGCATCTGCAAAACCGCACCAAACAACCACGATTACTACATGGAAGACGTGCACCGCGCGGGCGGCATCTTCGCTATCCTGAAAGAATTGGACAAAGCGGGCAAACTGCACACCGACGTGCACACCATCCACGCGCCGACGCTGAAAGACGCGATTGAGCAATGGGACGTAACCAATCCCGAAAACACCCACGCCATCGAACGTTTCAAAGCCGCGCCTGGCGGCGTGCGCACTACCCAAGCGTTCTCGCAAAACCGTATGTGGAAAACCCTCGACCTCGACCGCGAAAAAGGCTGTATCCGCGATGTCGAACACGCCTACTCGCAAGACGGCGGCTTGGCAGTATTGTTCGGCAACATCGCAGAACGCGGTTGCGTAGTGAAAACCGCAGGCGTGGACGAGAGCATCCTCAAATTCACCGGCCGCGCCCGCGTGTTTGAAAGCCAAGAAGACGCCGTCGAAGGCATTTTGGGCAACCAAATCGTGGCTGGCGATATCGTCATCATCCGCTACGAAGGCCCGAAAGGCGGCCCCGGTATGCAGGAAATGCTGTATCCGACTTCCTACCTGAAATCTAAAGGCTTGGGCAAAGCCTGCGCCCTCTTAACCGACGGACGCTTCTCCGGCGGCACATCAGGTCTCTCCATCGGCCACGCCTCGCCCGAAGCGGCGGAAGGCGGCGCAATCGGTTTGGTACACGAAGGCGACACCATCGAAATCGACATCCCCAACCGCAGCATCCGCCTTGTCATTTCCGATGAAGAGCTTGCCGCACGCCGTACCGAAATGGAAGCACGCGGCAGCAAAGCGTGGAAACCGGAAAACCGCGACCGCTACGTCTCCGCCGCATTAAGGGCTTACGGCGCGATGGCGACTTCCGCCGACAAAGGCGCGGTGCGCGACGTATCGCAAATCGAAAGATAAGCCCCAAAACGTGCGGCAAATGCCGTCTGAACAGCAAAGGTCTGATTATGGACAAATTTATCTGGGCAATGGCGGTATTTTCCGCAATTTTGGCTCTCGTTATCGGCAGCGGCTTTACCGCCCTCGAGTATGTGAAAGAGCCGCCACCGGTCGCCTCTTATGCTGCTTCCGCACCGCAAACCGCCGGGGTCAAGCCCTCGGCGCATCCTGCCGGAACGGAATCCCCCGTACTGCCGATTGACGGTTCAAACTCCGCGCCCGTTTCAAACACCGGCAATGCAGACGGACAGGATACGCCTGACGGAAACGCAGCCGATACCGTTTCCATCATCGGGGTCGGCGACATTATGCTCGGCAGCAATTATCCGGTCGATTACCTGCCCGATACCAATATCCTGAAAAACGTCGAATCCGTCTTGCAAGACGCGGACATTACCGTCGGCAACCTTGAAGGCACGCTGTTTGACGAAGGCGGTACGCCGAAAAAATGTGCAAACCCCAAAATATGCTATGCATTCCGCACGCCCTCCGCATACGGGCAATACCTTGCCGACGCGGGATTCGACTACCTCAGCCTCGCCAACAACCACAGCAACGACTTCGGCGCGCAAGGCATCACGGCAACGGCAAGCAACCTTGACGAATTAAACATCAAATATTCGGGCATCGAAAACAGGTTTGAAACCGCCATCCTGAAGAAAAACGGCGTGAGATACGGCTTCGTCTCATTTGCCCCCAACCTTGCCGCCGTCAAACTGAACGATTACGCCAAAGTTAGAAAACTGATTCGGAAAACCAAACAGAAAGCCGACATCGTTATTGTGATGTTCCACGGCGGCGCGGAAGGGAAACAGGCGGAACACCTGCCGTTCGATACCGAAATCTTCTATGGGGAAAACAGGGGCAACGTCGTTGAGTTTGCAAGGCTGGCCGTCGATTCCGGTGCGGATGTCGTATTCGGGCAGGGGCCGCACGTTACACGCGCCGTCGAACTTTACCGCGACCGCTTCATCTCTTACAGCGGCGGCAACTTTGCCACCTACGGCGCAATAAACACCTCCGGCATCAGCGGCATTTCGCCCATTTTCAAGATTATTACGGACAAACAGGGGAAATTTATTTCCGGAACCATCATCCCGATTACCCAAGCCGGCGACAAAATCCCCAAAATCGACCCCGAGAAAACCGTTATTGAGCGGATTATTTATCTGAACCACAGCGATTTCCCCAACGGGAACGGACTGGATGTCTCGCCCGACGGCAGCATCACGCGTCGGTAAAGAGATATTGGAAATGCCATCCGAACAAATGCCGTCTGAAAGCCTTTTTTCGGGTTTCAGACGGCATCCGCGTTTCAGACGGCGTTTTTGCAATCGTCAATAATCCACTTTAATCCCCGAGGCTTTGTCCGCTCCGCCCACGCCGCCTTCCGGTTCAAACTGCAAGGGATACAGGTTGGCTTTTCCAAATGCCGTCTGAAGCTCGTCAGGATTCTTTGGAAATACCGTGAACAAATGCCGTCTGAAAGCCTTTTTTCAGGTTTCAGACGGCATTCAAGTTTCAGACGGCATTCAAGTTTCAGACGGCATCCGCGTTTCAGACGGCATTTTTGCAATCGTCAATAATCCACTTTAATCCCTGAGGCTTTTTCCGCCCCGTCCGCGCCGCCTTCCGGCTCGAACTGTAAGGGATACAGGTTAAGCTTTTCCATCAGGATTCTGTCGCCGTCTTCATCCGGATTGCCCGTGGTCAGCAGCTTGTCGCCGTAAAAAATCGAATTCGCGCCCGCCATAAAGCACATCGCCTGCATTGCTTCCGGCATATTGCTGCGCCCTGCCGACAGCCGGACGTAGCTTTGCGGCATCGTAATCCGCGCCACGGCGATGGTGCGGACAAACTCCGTCCAGTCCAAATCTTCGGCATTGGCAAGCGGCGTGCCTTCCACTTTAACCAACTGATTAATCGGTACGCTTTCGGGCTGCGGGTCGAGATTGGCGAGGCTGGCAATCAGCCCGGCACGTTCGGCGCGGGTTTCGTTCATCCCGACGATGCCGCCGCAGCAGACTTTCAAACCGGCGTTGCGGACTTTGCCCAAAGTATCCATTCGGTCTTCGTGTTGGCGGGTGTGGATGATGTCGTTGTAGCGGTCGGGGTCGGTGTCGAGGTTGTGGTTGTAATAATCCAAACCCGCCTCTTTCAAGTCTTCCGCCATACCTTCTTCGAGCATACCGAACGTGCCGCAGGTTTCCATACCCAAGCCCTTGACGGCTTTGATGATTGCGGAAACCGTCTCCACGTCTTTGGGTTTGGGGCCGCGCCACGCCGCACCCATACAGAACCGGCTTGCGCCGCGCGATTGGGCGATTTTGGCTTTTTCGACGATTTCATCCACATCCATCATCTGCTCTTTGCCTAGATTGGTGTTATGGTGCGCCGATTGCGGACAGTAGGCGCAATCTTCGGGACAACCGCCGGTTTTGATGGACAACAGCGTGGAAAGCTGGATTTCGCGCGGGTTGAAATTTTGGCGGTGGACTTCTGCCGCCTGATGGACAAGTTCTAAAAACGGCAGTCCGAAAAGTGCCTCGACATCGCATTTTTTCCAATAGCGCGCGGTGGGATGCGGCTTGCGCTCGGTCTTACGGCGCAAGGCGACGGGGGATACGGTCATAATGTGTTCTTTCGTATTTACAGCGGCGCAATGACGCTGACGTGCAGACCGCCGGCGCAATGACGGCGGTTGCGGGTAATCAAATGGCTGAAAACAGCGGCAGCAAGTGTAACGCGTTTGAAAATACGGGGCAAACGGTTTTTCCGCCTTTGTGCCGCGCAGCCGGGCAATGCCGTCTGAAGGGCTTTCAGACGGCATTGCCCGGGCTATCTCAAAGCGTCCAGCAGTTTGGTGTGTATTCCGCCGAAACCGCCGTTGCTCATCACCAAAATATGGTCGCCGGTTCGGGCGTTTTTCACAATTTCGGCAACAAAGGCATCGAAATCCTTGCCGACGTGCAGCCTGCCGCCCAAAGGCGCGAGGGCTTCGGCAACGTCCCAGTCCACGCCCCCGGCGTAGCAGAACACTTGGTCGGCTTCTTTGAGGCTTGCGGGCAGGGCGGCTTTCATCGTACCCAGCTTCATCGTGTTGGAACGCGGTTCGAGGACGGCGAGGATGCGCGCGCCGCCGACACGTTGGCGCAAACCTTGAATCGTGGTTTCGATGGCGGTCGGATGGTGGGCAAAGTCGTCGTAAACAATGATGCCGTTTGCCGTGCCTTTGATTTCCATACGGCGTTTGACGTTTTTAAACGCGCCCAAGGCTTTGCAGGCCGTCCGAATATCAACGCCGGCGTGACGCGCGGCGGCGATGACGGCAAGCGCGTTCATACGGTTGTGCCTGCCCATCAAATCCCATTTGACGCGTCCGGCTTTTTTGCCGTCAAGCAACACGTCGAACGAGCCGTCGGCATTGACTTCGCCGGCCTGCCAGCCGTGTTCCGTGCCGAATTTTTCCACCGGCGTCCAGCAGCCTTTGTCCAAAGTGTCTTGCAGGCTTTGTTGTTGTCCGTTGCAGACGATTAAGCCTTCAGACGGCACGGTGCGCACGAGATGGTGGAACTGGGTCTGTATCGCGCCCAAATCGGCGAAGATGTCAGCGTGGTCAAATTCCAGATTGTTCAACACGGCGGTACGCGGACGGTAATGCACGAATTTGGAGCGTTTGTCGAAAAAGGCGGTATCGTATTCGTCGGCTTCGATGACGAAAAACGGCGATTTGCTGTTTGGATCTTGGCGCGGCGTTTGCGGCAGGCGCGCGGAAACGCCGAAATTTTCCGGGATGCCGCCGATGAGGAAGCCCGGCGCGAGTCCGGCATATTCCAAAACCCACGCGAGCATAGACGCGGTGGTGGTTTTGCCGTGCGTCCCCGCCACGCCGAGCACCCAGTGCCGGTGCAACACGTTTTCAGCCAGCCATTGCGGGCCGGAAATATAAGGCAGCCCTTTGTTCAAAATCGCCTCGACCACATCCATCCCGCGCCTGGCGACATTGCCGACGACGTAAACGTCGGCTTTAAATTCCTCCAACTGCGCGGCATCGAAGCCTTCATGTACGCCTATGCCCAAGGCTTCGAGCTGGGTGCTCATCGGCGGATACATCTTCGCGTCGCAACCGCTGACTTTAAAGCCCGCTTCTTTGGCAATAGCGGCCACTCCGCCCATAAACGTGCCGCCGATACCGATAATGTGGATGTGTTTCATCAAAGTTCCCTAATCGTTCAAATTCTATTGCTCAACACCGTCATGGTTGATTCGGTTTCAATCAATGCGTCTTTGCACCGGTATTCGAAGCATCCTTATGCGTATTCTCTTTCGGATTTTGGATGTGTTCGTCCTTCCTCATATCCAAATTGTCATCAGCCCCTGTGTTTTCCGCCCTGTCTTTTACTGCCGGCCTAATCGAACTGTATACCTGATCACGCCCCAAGCCCGCGTTGGTACAATGTTTTCTCGGAGTTTGGCTGTAACTGACCTTACCGTTTTGACGGCATTCATACACTGCCGCAGATGCCGTCTGAACCGCCACAGCCAGCATCAGCCCCGCAATAATTTTAGATGTTTTCATATCAAGACTCCTTCAAAACCATTTCCACCATATCCAAAACAAAGCCGCCACCATGACGGCATTGGACAATATGATGGCTTTCCACTGCCCATCCTTCCGCAATGCCGCCTTCTTGGGCTTCAAAACGCCGCCATAAAAAAACGGCGATAGCAGCATAGAAGCGATACATAAGAAAATCAATACGCCGTAATAGATTTTTTCAGACGGCATTTCTCTTCCTCAATACGTCGCCCGTTGGCGCATTTGTTCAAACAGGCAAACTGTCGCCGCCATTGCGACATTTAAAGACTCGGTTGCATCGTGCATCGGAATCCTGACACACTTGTCCGCCCTGTCTAAAACTGCTTTACCGACACCCGCGCCTTCGTTGCCAAACACCCAGGCTGTCGGTCCGCACAAATCTTCGCCATACAGAACCGCCTGCTTTTCCTCACGCAACGCGGTGGCAAACACACGGTCTTCATAGCGCGCCAACCATATTTCCAAATCCGCCTGCGAATAAATGTCCAACAAGAAATGCGCGCCCATACCCGCGCGCAATACCTTGGGCGACCAAACATCCGCAGAACCCCTGCCCAAAACGACCTTACCTACCCCTGCCGCCGCCGCACTCCGTAAGACGGTGCCGACATTGCCCGGATCTTGCACGCCGTCCAAAACCACACAGTCGCCTTTGTCCGGCAAGGTTCCGCCCAATGGGATATCAATCAGTGCAAGTATATCGTCTGCACAACTCAAGCTGCTGATTTTTTTCAATATGCCGTCTGAAACGGAAAAAATCCTGTCTTCCAGCAAAACCGCTGTCAATTTACGGACTTCTTCAGACGGCATTTTGCCCTCGGGAATATATACCCCGACCGGCTTTCTGCCGGATTGCAGGAAAACCTGAAGCAGGTGCACGCCCTCCAAAACGGTTTGGGCATACTGCCGTCTGAACTTTCCTTGCGACAACAGGCGGTGCAGGTGCCGGATGTGTTCATTATTTGGCGAACTGATTTGCTTCACTTTACAGCCTTTTCAAGAATATATAATCGGACGGTATCCAATCGTCCACTAAGTAACAGCGATTCCGATTCCATCAAAATAAAACGGGAAAATCCGGATGGACGGGCAAAATGCCGTCTGAAACCGAGATTTGAAAATCCGTACCGTAATTTGCCAACACCAGCGGACGGTTGTCCTTGTCGGCGACGACCGGCCAAAACGGGCGCAGCACGGGCAAAACCCGCTTTTCCTGAAGGATTTTCTTCACATCCTTATGGATACCGCCGACAGCCAGCCTGTCCGATGCCGCAACCGTCCGCAAGATTCCGTCCTGCTCCAAAAGATGCTCAGGAAGTCCGAACGGATGCCGTTTCAACACAAATCCCTGATCCGTCAATATTTCCCTTAAATTTCCGCTTATCTGCCTGTCTTTTAAAAACCGCAGTTTATCCGTTTTTTCCAGTCGGAACACAAACAGCCTGCCTGCATAATGATGCAATTCAAAGCCTTGCAAGTTCCAACGTCCGGTTTTTGCCTCCGTCAAAACGCGGGCAATGTCGGCAAGTGCGTTCTGATTCGGCACGGGGATGCCGTTTTCCTTTAGAAAATGCCGCAAAATATGGGTTTTCCGTCGCAGGGAAAAAGTCTGCCAACGCATCGTATCAAAACTGCCTTCCTCACAGACCCAACGGCAGTCCTGACCGATGATTTCGTCCAACAAAGCCAAATCTTCCTGCAAAGCGCGAACATTGTTCAGCACATGCCGCCCGAAATGGGGAATCTGCGCCGAAAGTTCGGGCAAAATACAGTGCCGGAAGCGGTTTCGCAAATAAGCCGTATCGCTATTGCTTTCGTCCTCGATATTCGGCAAACCGTGTTTTTGGGCATAATCCCATATGTCTTGGCGCGAAAAAGGCAGCAAAGGCCGCCAGATGATGCCTTTTTCCCCAAAAGGGCGGACGGCGGGCATAGCCGCCAAAGCGCGCAAACCGCCGCCGCGTGCAACTGCAAGCATAAAGGTTTCGATTTGATCGTCCCTGTGGTGCGCCAACGCCAAAACGTCAAAGCCTTTTTCGGCAAACGCGGCATAACGCTTTTGCCGCGCCGCCGCCTCGATGCCCAAACCGTTTTTTTCCACGCAGATCTTAACCGTTTCCAGCCCCACCCCGAGCATATCGCAATAGTTTTGGCAGAAATCCGCCCAATCGTCGGCACGGGGACTCAAGCCGTGATGGATATGCAATGCATCCGGAATAAAACCGCCTTTTTTCCCGGCGCGGACAAGCAGATGCAGCAAAACGACGGAATCCAAGCCGCCGCTTAATGCCACCGCTGTTTTTTTTCCATTCAGACCTTGAGGAAAACAATCATTCAAGCATTGCTCAAACGCATCTAAAGTCAGCACGGTTCCGTCCCGATAAAGAAAAAGCAAGCAGTTTCAGACAAACTGCTTGCTGCTTGTTCTACCTGAATTATTGTTCCGAAAATTTGCCGTAAGCCATAATGCGGTCGAAACGGCGCGAAAGCAAATCGGCAAGCGGGATGCTTTGCGCTTCGTGCAGTTGTTTTTCCAAAACGGCTTTTACGTTTTTCATGGTTTGCCCGAAATCCCGATGCGCGCCGCCCAATGGTTCTTTGATGACGGTATCGACCAAGTCCAGCTTTTGCAGGCGGTCGGCAGTAATGCCCAAAGCCTGAGCCGCATCCGCCGCCTTTTCCGCCGTTTTCCACAAAATAGACGCGCAGCCTTCGGGGGAAATAACGGAATAGGTCGAATATTGCAGCATATTGACGTAATCGCCTACGGCGACCGCCAACGCGCCGCCCGAACCGCCTTCGCCGATGACGGTACACAAAACAGGAACGCGCAGGCGCGTCAGTTCGTACAGGTTTTTGCCGATGGCTTCCGACTGCCCGCGTTCTTCCGCGCCGATGCCGGGATACGCGCCCGGTGTATCGATAAAGGTCATGACGGGCAAGCCGAATTTCTCAGCCGTTTTCATCAGGCGCAGGGCTTTGCGGTAGCCCTCGGGGCGCGGCATACCGAAGTTGCGGCGGATTTTTTCTTTGGTGTCGCGCCCTTTCTGATGCCCGACGACCATCACGCTTTGTCCGTTGAAACGTGCCAATCCGCCGACAATCGCATGATCGTCGGCAAAATGGCGGTCGCCGTGCAGCTCTTCAAAATCGGTAAACAGCGCCTCAATATAATCCAAAGTATAGGGACGCTGCGGATGCCGGGAAACCTGTGAAACCTGGGCGGGCGTAAGTTTGCTGAAAATCGATTTGGTCAGGTCGTTGCTTTTTTTCTGCAAACGGTGTATTTCGTCCGAAATATCGACGGCAGACTCGTCTTGGACGAAACGCAGTTCATCAATTTTGTTGGTCAGTTCGGCTATAGGTTGTTCAAAATCCAAAAAAACAGGTTTCATAGAATGAAGCTCTCATCAACAGATTCTGCCGCTATCATACGCTATTTGTGCATATTCCGCAGTTAATTTATTGTCCAAAACGGCTTTTCCATACCCTCTTTTTGTGTTCGGACAGCATGGAAAACAGTGGATTAGTGCATATATACTAGTTATAAGGCGGCGTATCTTATGCTAAACTCGAAACAAATTCAATTATTTCAACCAAAATCGTATGAAAGACAAGCACGATTCTTCCGCCATGCGGCTGGACAAATGGCTTTGGGCAGCACGTTTTTTCAAGACCCGTTCCCTTGCGCAAAAGCACATCGAACTGGGTAGGATTCAAGTAAACGGCTCGAAGGTCAAAAACAGTAAAACCATAGACATCGGCGATACTATCGACCTGACGCTCAATTCCCTTCCCTATAAAATCAAGGTTAAAGGTTTGAACCACCAACGCCGCCCGGCATCCGAGGCGCGGCTTCTGTATGAAGAAGACACGAAAACGGCAGCATTGAGGGAAGAGCGCAAACAGCTCGACCAATTCAACCGCATCACTTCCGCCTATCCCGACGGCAGACCGACCAAGCGCGACCGCCGCCAACTGGACAGGCTGAAAAAAGGAGACTGGTAAAACCATTCCCGCTGCAAACAGAAGCACGAACCGCGTACCGCCGCATTTCAGACGGCATTCCCGAAACTTATTCTGCCTCGTCTATCCATGCCTGCTGCACGGCCTCGAGGATGCGTTCGCCGCAACGGGCGGGGTCGTCGTCAAATTCGGGCAATGCCATAATCAGGTCGCGCAGTTGGGTAAAGCGCACGGTTTTGGGATCGATGGTTTCGCCGTGCAGGTCGTAGAGTTCTTCGGCGATACGCCGGGTATCGGTCCATTTCATATGAATTTCCTTTTATCGTCCGGCATTGAAGCCGTGTAGAATATGTTTCTGCAAAACTGCCGCCCTTTGAGGATGGCTGAATGTTTCAACTCGCCGGACAACACATCAAGCACCAGCCTATGTGCCGTCCCAATCTGGGAGGAGTTGTCCCTCCCAAACAAATCTGATTCTACCGCCCTGAAGGGCGGGGTTTCAACCGACAAGGAAGATTGATGAACAATATGTTTGCCGCAAAATTGTCCAAACTGGTTTATACCGCTTCCGACCATCCCGACCCCCTGTCGAAGATGGAGGAGTTTGACCGCCTGATTTTGCTGATACGCAAACTGTATCAAATATTGGACGGGCAGCATATCCTCTCCAGAGTAACAGTTTGCCTTCACTACCGGAGCAGGCGCGGCCTGATTGCCTTGGATAAAGCGGCTGCCGGTTGCGATGCGGCAATGTTGCGCGCCCAACGTTGGCGCATCTACACGCAGATTGCGGAACGCCTTGCCGGGTCGGGCGGCGGCTTCACGGTTACGGCAGAAAGCGTGTCCGCCGCCTGCCCTGAGCTTGAAGGACGCTATCTCGAGCTTGTCCGCCGCGCCGCCACCTCTTTCGGTTTCGTGCAAGTACAGGAATATCCGGCAGGCGGGCAGGAAGAAACACAAGCCGTCCCGGATGCCGCATCGGGTCGTTCCGTCAGAAAACCAATCAAAATCAATATAGAAGCGAAAGTGGAACGCTATCCGGCATACCGCCCGACCGCCGCCCTGAAAGTAACCCGCCGGCGGTTTTTCCGGCTGCAAAACCGATAAATACCCGTGCATCGCGTCTGAGTAATCCGTCTCGGAATTCCGTCAGAAAACCGATAAAAATCAATATATAGTGAATTAAATTTAAACCGGTACAGCGTTGGCTCGCCTTACCGTACTATTTGTACTGTCTGCGGCTCGCCGCCTTGTCCTGATTTAAATTTAATTCACTATAGAATCGAAAGTTCCGCCTGTACGAACGCCTGTTTTCGGGCGATTGCGCCTTATCCGCGCAACAATGCCGTCTGAAGCGCGCCGGCTTCAGACGGTCTGTTTTCAGTGTTCTTCTCGCGCGTGGTTGATGGTGTATTTGGGGATTTCCACAATCAAATCCTCGCCGGCGACAACCGCCTGACAACTCAGGCGCGAATCGGCTTCCAAACCCCATGCTTGGTCGAGCAGGTCTTCTTCCAATTCGGTCGGTTCTTCCAAACTGTCGAAACCTTTGCGGATGATGACGTGGCAGGTGGTGCAGGCGCAGGATTTTTCGCAGGCGTGATCGACTTCGATGTCGTGGTCGAGCAGTACGTCGAGGACGGTTTTGCCTTCCGGCGCGTCGTCGATAACCGCGCCTTCGGGGCATAATGTCGTGTGTGGAAGTACGGTGATTTTGGGCATTTTTATTGTCTTTCTGTAAAAAGTGTTTGTGTCCGTTTTTCGGAAAACTGTCTGCCTAATGTCGCGGTTCGAGCAGGTCGGCAACATTTTGCCAGCCCGTCAGGCGGGCAAAATCAAGGGCGGTATAGCCTTCCGATGTCGTTGAGGCAGGATTTGCGCCGTATTCAAGCATGGCTTGAACCATAAGTGCATTTCCTGCGATGGCTTCATGATGAAGCGGCGTATAGCCGTCTTCGTCCTGCTCATGCAGAAAATCCGGATTTTGGGACAACTGTTGCCGAAAATCGTCAATACAGTTCCGGCACATCGGATGCTCTTCCAGATTTTCGGGATGTTCTTTTTCTTCATACACCAGCAATACCTGCCCGGGATCGCCGAAATCGATTCCCCATGCGGCATCGTGTTCTGCGCGCTCCTCTTCCGTCATCTGCCCGCGCATTACCTGTACGGTAAAGCCGCCGTAGGGAATGCCGTTGCACACGAACATCCAGTCGCTGATGTCGTCAACCGGAACGCAAACGCTTTCGCCTTGTTCGACATTGGTCAGTCCGCCGGGTTCATTGTTCAGCACACCGTAAATATAAAGACCGTCAAAATAAATATCGTCGATCCACATATGTTCGCAAATTTCGCCGTCTTCGCCGTCTTGGAAAAAAGGGACTTTGACCATGGCAAAATCCAGGGCGGGAATAATGCGGCGGCGTTCCCAAAAAAGCTCACGCCAAAAGTATTTGAATGTTTTACGGGCGCGTTCGCCGGCGCGGTTTACCGGTTCGTCTGCCTGTTCTACATAATAAATGACGGAATCGCCCATCATACTGCTCCTCAACGTGTACGGTATCTGTTTGCACCTTACCGCGGTTTTCTGCCTTCGGCATCCGATTCGGATTTGAAAAGTTCCAAATATTCGGAATAGGCTTTTTCCAAATCCGCCCGTGAAAAACAGGTGTAAATATGGATGCCGTCTGCAATTTCGTCGGTCAGCCTCGTGCCGCTTTTGCGGGAATATGCTTCTTTAAAAAGGCGGATTTTCGATTTTTTCGGCTTGTAGGATGCCGCGCCCGCCAAAAGCCGGGGCAGCGCGTAAGGGTATTCCCGGTGTCCGCGCCGTACCAAATCAAGCAGTTGTTTGCGGCCGGACCCGGCATTCCCTTCCTGCCTGCGTTCGTGGACGCTTTTTTCAAATTCCGATTCCGCCGTTTCGTTTTTCGGGAATACGATTTCGCCGCGAAGTGATAAAAACAAACGTTTCACAAGGTTTTCGTCCACGGCGAACAATTCGGTATCGCCTATTCTGCTTTTGCTGAAAATTTCATGGAGCAGGTTTTCTTTTTCTTTGTAATTGTCGGTTTTGATGGCAAGGATGCGTTCCAATCCGGCAACGTTCGCATAGCCGTTGTTTTCCAAATGACGCATTCTGCCTCCAAAATTGCTTACGTCCGGAATGCCGATTTTATATAGTGAATTAACAAAAATCAGGACAAGGCGGCGAGCCGAAGACAGTACAAATAGTACGGAACCGATTCACTTGGTGCTTCAGCACCTTAGAGAATCGTTCTCTTTGAGCTAAGGCGAGCCAACGCTGTACTGGTTTAAATTTAATTCACTATACACGCCCTTGATGACGGTCTTCATCAGATAGACAATGCCTGACTTTTCCATATCGATGTTTTTCAAGTGTTTTCGAGCCTTCAGACGGCATCAGGTTATCTCTATGCCGTCTGAAACCATTTGCCGTCAAATATTATCAACGCTTTGACCTGTCAGCGCACGTTGGATGTTGCGGTTCATGCGCTTGGCGGCGAAGTTGTCGGTGATTCTGCCGAGTTTGGCGGCGGCGGCACGGATGTTTTCGGCTTTTCCGTCTTTCAGACGGCCTTGCAAATCGGCGATGCCTTGCCGGATCTGTTGCAATTCTTCGGCATCCAGTAAATCGCTGTCCAACTCGAGGGCGGCGTTGACGGCATCGGTCAGGCTTTCGGCTTCGACCACGGCTTCGGCTCGGGCACGTGCCGCCATGTCTTCGGCGGCGTTACTCATGCTGTCTTTGAGCATTTGGGTGATGGTGTCGTCATCCAAACCGTAGGAGGGTTTGACTTCGATTTGCGCGTGTACGCCGGTGCTTTGTTCTTGGGCGGAAACGGACAGCAGCCCGTCCGCATCGATTTGGAAGGTTACACGGATACGCGCCGCACCCGCCGCCATCGGCGGAATGCCGCGCAGGGTGAATTTGGCAAGGCTGCGGCAGTCGGCAACCAGTTCGCGTTCGCCTTGCACGACGTGTATCGTCATCGCGGTTTGACCGTCTTTGAAGGTGGTAAAGTCCTGTGCGCGCGCGGTGGGGATGATGGAATTGCGCGGGATGATTTTTTCGGCAAGGCCGCCATAGGTTTCCAAACCGAGCGACAAGGGCGTAACGTCCAGCAGCAGCCATTCGCCGTCGGCTTTGTTGCCGGCGAGGACGTTTGCCTGTATGGCTGCACCGAGTGCGACGACTTCGTCGGGGTTGAGGTTGTTCAGCGGGGTTTGTCCGAAAAAGGTGGCGACTGCCTGTTGAACGTGCAGCATACGGGTCGAACCGCCGACCATAATCACGCCTTTGACTTCGTTTTTACCGACACCGGCGTCTTTCAACGCCTGTTTGACCGGCTCGAGCGTTTTCATCACCAAATGCTGCGTTAGGTTGTGGAACTCGGCGCGACTGATGCGTGTGTCGATTGCCATGCCGTCTGAAAGCGTCGCCTGAATGCGCACTTCGGTTTGCGTGGTTAATTGTTCTTTGGCGGCGCGGACGAGCGAGAGCAGGAGTTGGCTGTCTTGTTCGTTGAGTTGGGAGAGTCCGTTTTGTTCGAGCAGGTAACAGAACAAACGATGGTCGAAATCGTCGCCGCCTAACGCGCTGTTGCCGCCGGTGGCTTTGACTTCAAACAGTCCTTTGGTCAGTTGCAATACGGATACGTCGAATGTGCCGCCGCCCAAGTCATAGACGACAAACGTGCCTTCCGAGGCGTTGTCCAGCCCGTAGGCGATTGCGGCGGCGGTGGGTTCGTTGAGCAGGCGCAATACGTTCAAACCCGCCAGACGCGCGGCATCTTTGGTGGCCTGGCGTTGGGCATCGTCGAAATAGGCGGGAACGGTAATCACCACTCCGACCAAATCGCCGCCCAAGGTTTCTTCGGCACGTGATTTAAGGATTTTGAGGATTTCCGCCGACACTTCGATAGGCGTTTTGGCACCTTGACGCGTGTGCAATTCGATAACGCGTTGATTTTCACCGAAACGGTAAGGCAGGTAATGCGTATTTTGATGCAGATCGGCAAGCGTCCGTCCGATAAGGCGTTTGGCGGAGCTGACGGTGTTCAGCGGGTCGGATTTTTGCGCGGACAGGGCGGTTTTACCGACTTCAATGCCGCCGTTTTCCAGATAGCGGACGACGGAAGGCAGGGTAACGCGCCCTTCGGCATCGGGCAGACAGGTGGCACTGCCGCTGCGGACGGTGGCAACCAAGCTGTTGGTCGTACCCAAATCGATGCCTGCCGCCAAACGGTGCCGGTGCGGGGCGGCGGACATACCCGGTTCTGAAATCTGCAAAAGAGCCATAAATTCTGCCTGTCGGTGCGGTGTGTAAAGGAAGGAAAGCGACATTTTAACAGAATTTGCGCCGATAGTTGAGCAAACCGCTAAGGATTGGGTCGTGCCGCCGAAATTGCCCTCTGCCGCCAAATGCCGATAAAATCCGCCTTTCCCGCCCATCATTAGGAATATAAATCGTGAAAGGACTCGACTATTGCCGTCAAAAAGCAGAAGAAAGCCGCTCCAGTTTTTTATCGGGCTTCCGTTTCCTGCCGCAGGAAAAACGGGATGCGGTAACGGTTTTGTATGCTTTTTGCCGCGAATTAGACGATGTGGTTGACGAATGTTCCAACCCCGATGTTGCACAGGCAACATTGAACTGGTGGCGCGGCGATTTGGACAAGGTGTTCGGCAGCGCGATACCGGAACACCCCGTCAATCAGGCCTTGCGGCAGGTTAAAGAAACCTTCAAGCTGCCGAAATATGAACTGGAAGCCTTAATCGACGGGATGCAGATGGATTTGGTTCGGGCGCGTTACGGTAGTTTTGAAGAATTGAAACTGTATTGCCACCGTGTTGCAGGCGTGGTCGGCTGCCTGATTGCGCGGATTTTGGGGTTTTCAGACGGCAAAACGCTGGAATACGCGGATAAAATGGGTCTTGCGCTGCAACTGACCAACATCATCCGCGATGTCGGCGAAGATGCACGCAGGGGACGGATTTACCTGCCGATGGAGGAAATGCGGCGGTTTGACGTACCCGCAAGCGTGATTTTGCAATGCAGCCCGACGGACAATTTTGCCGAATTGATGGCGTTCCAAATCAAACGCGCCCGCGAAACCTACCGCGAAGCCGTATCGCTGCTGCCGGCCGCCGATAAAAAAGCCCAAAAAGTCGGACTGGTCATGGCGGCGGTTTATTACGCGCTGTTGAACGAAATCGACCGAGACGGCGCGCAAAACGTCCTCAAATACAAAATCGCCCTCCCTTCGCCGCGCAAAAAACGCATTGCCCTGAAAACCTGGTTATTCGGATTCAAACCGCGCCCCTGCACGCCGGAACGGGCATAAGGCGCATACCGCCCGCCCTTCAGGAAAACCCAACCCCCGCCGCTCCGAAAAACGGGGTTTCAACCATTGGAGGAATAAATGATGAACACGCCGCATCCGCGCCCGAAAATCGCCGTCATCGGCGCAGGCTGGGCCGGCTTGTCCGCCGCCGTCACCTTGGCGCGGCACGCCGACGTTACCCTGTTTGAAGCCGGCAGGCAGGCGGGCGGCAGGGCGCGCACATTGGCCGGAAATACCGACGGTTTCGGTTTTTTGGACAACGGGCAGCATATTTTACTCGGCGCATACCGGGGCGTGTTGCGCCTGATGAAAACCATCGGTTCAGACCCCCGTGCCGCCTTTTTGCGCGTACCGCTGCACTGGCATATACACGGCGGTTTGCAGTTCCGCGCCCTCCCCCTGCCCGCGCCGCTGCATATTTTGGGCGGCGTGCTGCTTGCCCGGCGCGCACCGACCGCATTCAAAGCCAAACTGCTTGCCGATATGTCCGATTTGCAGAAGTCCGCACGCCTCGGACAGCCCGACACGACAGTGGCGCAATGGCTGAAACAGCGGAACGTGCCGCGTGCCGCCGTAATGCAGTTTTGGCAGCCCTTGGTTTGGGGCGCGCTCAACACGCCTTTGGAAACCGCAAGCCTGCGCGTGTTGTGCAACGTTTTGTCCGACGGCGTGCTGACGAAAAAATCCGGCAGCGACTATCTCCTACCCAAGCAGGATTTGGGCGCAATCGTCGCCGAACCCGCCTTGGCGGAACTTCAGCGGCTCGGCGCGGACATCCGCCTCGAAACGCGCGTATGCCGTCTGAACACCCTCCCGGACGGGAAAGTGCTCGTCAACGGCGAACCTTTCGATGCCGCCGTCCCCGCCACCGCGCCCTACCACGCCGCCGCGCTCCTGCCCGAAGGCACGCCCGAACACGTTCAGACGGCATATCAAAACCTTCGCTATCACGCCATTACCACCGTCTATCTGCGCTACGCCGAACCCGTCCGCCTGCCCGCCCCGCTGACCGGACTTGCCGACGGCACGGTGCAATGGCTGCTTTGCCGGGGCAGGCTCGGACTGCCTGAAAACGAAGTGTCCGCCGTCATCAGCGTTTCCGACCGCGTCGGCGCGTTTGCAAACCGGGCGTGGGCGGACAAAGTTCACGCCGACCTCAAACGCATCCTTCCGCATTTGGGCGAACCCGAAGCCGTGCGCGTCATCACCGAAAAACGCGCCACAACCGCAGCCGATGCCCCGCCGCCGGATTTGTCGTGGTTGCACCGGCACCGCATCTTCCCCGCCGGCGACTACCTCCACCCGGACTACCCCGCCACGCTCGAAGCCGCCGTACAATCAGGTTTCGCGGCGGCGGAAGCCTGCCTGCAAAGCCTGAACGATGCCGTCTGAAAACGCCGGCCGGCATCGGGACGCTTTACAAGGTGCGGCAAAACGCTAAAATACCCCCGACCGACCACCAAAAAGGAAAAAGTATGGCGACACTGACCGACAAAACCATCTTAGTTACCGGCGCATCGCAAGGGCTGGGCGAACAGGTTGCCAAAGCCTATGCGGCAGCAGGCGCGACTGTGATTTTGGTTGCCCGTCATCAGAAAAAACTGGAAAAAGTGTATGACGCGATTGTCGAAGCCGGATACCCCGAACCATTCGCCATCTGCTTTGACCTTATTAGCGCGGAAGAAAAAGAATTTGAACATTTCGCCGCCACTATTGCCGAAGCCACTCAAGGCAAACTAGACGGTATCGTCCACTGCGCCGGCTATTTTTACGCGCTCTCGCCGCTGGATTTCCAAACCGTCGCCGAATGGGTCAACCAATACCGCATCAACACCGTCGCCCCGATGGGGCTGACCCGCGCCCTGTTCCCGCTGCTGAAGCAGTCGCCCGACGCGTCCGTCATCTTCGTCGGCGAAAGCCACGGCGAAACACCCAAAGCCTACTGGGGCGGCTTCGGCGCGTCCAAAGCCGCGTTGAACTACCTGTGCAAAGTCGCCGCCGACGAATGGGAACGCTTCGGCAACCTGCGCGCCAACGTCCTCGTCCCCGGCCCCATCAATTCTCCGCAACGCATCAAATCCCATCCGGGCGAAGCCAAAAGCGAACGCAAAAGCTACGGGGACGTGCTGCCCGCATTTGTCTGGTGGGCAAGTGCCGAAAGCAAAGGGCGGAGCGGCGAAATCGTTTACCTCTAAATCCCCCAAAGGGCAGGTTCCACACCCGCCCTTCTTTTCAGACGGCATCAAAAAGCACGCCATATCCGCAATATGCCGACACAGGCAAATCTTTCGACACCCCGACAGACAAAAACACCTTGACTAAAAATTACATGCAAATAATAATAACAACCTCTTTATTCCTCTAACAATTTTGGAGTAGGTTTTATGAAGAAAATTTCCGCCGCCATCGCTTTTGCCGCTGCTGCCGTTTCACTGACCGGCTGTGCGACCGAATCCTCACGCAGCCTCGAGGTAGCAAAAGTCGCCTCCTACAATACGCAATATCACGGTGTTCGCACCCCGATTTCCGTTGGAACATTCGACAACCGCTCCAGCTTCCAAAAAGGCATTTTCTCCGACGGGGAAGACCGTTTGGGCAGCCAGGCGAAAACCATTCTGGTAACGCACCTGCAACAAACCAACCGCTTCAACGTACTGAACCGCACCAACCTTAGCGCATTGAAACAGGAATCCGGCATTTCCGGCAAAATGCAAAACCTGAAAGGCGCAGATTATGTCGTTACCGGCGATGTAACCGAATTCGGGCGCAGAGATGTCGGCGATCATCAGCTCTTCGGCATTTTGGGTCGCGGCAAATCGCAAATCGCCTATGCAAAAGTGGCTCTGAATATCGTCAACGTCAATACTTCCGAAATCGTCTATTCCACACAGGGCGCGGGCGAATACGCACTTTCCAACCGCGAAATCATCGGTTTCGGCGGCACTTCCGGCTACGATGCGACTTTGAACGGCAAAGTTTTAGACTTGGCAATCCGCGAAGCCGTCAACAACCTGGTTCAGGCTGTCGACAACGGCGCATGGCAACCCAACCGTTAAGGACAAATGATGAATCCGAAAACCTTGAGCCGTTTGTCGCTGTGTGCGGCGGTCTTGGCTCTGACCGCCTGCGGCGGCGGCGGGCATAAAAACCTGTATTATTACGGCGACTATCCCGATACTGTCTATGAAGGTTTGAAAAACGACGACACTTCGTTGGGCAAGCAGACCGAAAAGATGGAAAAATACTTTGTGGAAGCCGGCAACAAAAAAATGAATGCCGCCCCGGGTGCGCACGCCCATCTGGGACTGCTGCTTTCCCGTTCGGGAGACAAAGAGGGCGCGTTCCGCCAGTTTGAAGAAGAGAAAAAGCTGTTTCCCGAATCGGGCGTATTTATGGACTTCCTGATGAAAACCGGTAAAGGAGGCAAGCGATGAAACCTTTGATTTTAGGGCTTGCCGCCGTGTTGGCACTGTCTGCCTGCCAAGTTCAAAAAGCTCCCGATTTCGACTACACGGCATTCAAAGAAAGCAAGCCCGCCTCGATTCTGGTCGTACCGCCCCTGAACGAATCGCCCGATGTCAACGGCGCTTGGGGGATGCTGGCTTCGACCGCCGAGCCGCTTTCCGAAGCCGGCTATTACGTCTTCCCCGCCGCAGTCGTGGAGGAAACCTTCAAACAAAACGGTTTGACCAATGCCGCCGATATTCACGCCGTCCGGCCGGAAAAACTGCATCAGATTTTCGGCAATGATGCGGTTTTGTACATTACAATTACCGAATACGGCACTTCATATCAAATTTTAGACAGCGTAACCAGCGTATCCGCCAGAGCACGGCTGGTCGATTCCCGCAACGGGAAAGTGTTGTGGTCGGGTTCGGCCAGTATCCGCGAAGGCAGCAACAACAGCAACAGCGGCCTGCTGGGTGCTTTGGTCAGCGCAGTGGTCAACCAGATTGCCAACAGCCTGACCGACCGCGGTTATCAAGTTTCCAAAACCGCCGCATACAACCTGCTGTCGCCCTATTCCCGCAACGGCATCTTGAAAGGTCCGAGATTCGTCGAAGAGCAGCCCAAATAAGCATATGCCGTCCGAACCTCTCCGAGCTTCAGACGGCATATGCGAATCTTGATACTTCCAAGCCGCACCGCCCAAAATCGGGCAGCCGATTTCAATATCCGAACAAGGTTCGGGTTCTGTATTTTGCAGAACCCGAACCTTTTATTCAAATTCAAACTTAATTCCGGCGTGGTTGTATGGTAAATTATAGTGGATTAAATTTAAACCAGTACAGCGTTGCCTCGCCTTGCCGTACTATCTGTACTGTCTGCGGCTTCGTCGCCTTGTCCTGATTTAAATTTAATCCACTATAACAAGCAATATGCCCTGACCGGCAAAACTTCCCCAAACTTCATCAAAAAATCAACTGTACCCGTCTTTTTCAGACGGCATTGATACCGTAAGAGACTTCCCATGCAGAAATGGCAAACCGAGCTTTATTCCACGCCGTCTTGGCTGTTGCAGACCTTATTGACGGTCGCCGCCGCTTCAGCGGTGATTCTGTTTTTGACACGGAAAACGCGCTTCGGGCGCGAGTTTGCCTATATCCTGCGCCTTTGCCTGACACCGAAAAGTACGGTCAAAGTCTTGCTGCTGATTACGGCGATGATTACGCTGCTGTTAACCGAAGTGCGGCTGAATGTGTTAAGTACCTTTATGTCCAAAGGGCTTTACGACTCGATGCAGGATTTGAATGCTTCGGCATTTTGGATGTTTGCCGCAATGAACGCGGGCGTGGTGCTGATACGGGCGTTTAACAACGTCGTCAACGACTTTCTCGATCAAGGCTTGGCGATTAAATGGTCGGAGCGGCTCAACGAAGTGCTGACCACGCGCTGGCTTGCCGGCAAAAACTACTACCGCCTGCAAATGCGCCGCCACGCGCCGGACAACATCGACCAGCGTATCCAACAGGACGCGCAGGAATTTATCGCCTCGACCATTGAATTTGTGCGCGGTATGATCAATTCGGTCGTTACCTCGTTGGAATTTGCCGTTGTTTTGTGGGGCTTGGCGGGCATCCTGACCGTGTTCGGCTTCGACATTCCGCACGGCATCGTTTGGTTTGTCTTTATTTTTGTGATTTTGGCGACCTTTATCGCGATGTGGATAGGCAACCCCTTGATTCGTTACAACTATGAAAACGAAAAGCTCAACGGGGACTACCGTTATTCCCTCATCCGCGTGCGCGACCACGCCGAAAGCGTGGCGTTTTACAGCGGCGAGCAACACGAACACGGCCGGCTTTCCGACCGCTTTAAAGCCATTATCCGCAACCGTTGGCACATCGCGCGACAAAGCGTCTGCTTAAGCGGCTTTAACGATATGTTCACCAACGGCATCAAACTCTTCCCGATTATTTTGCAAGCGCCGCGCCTGTTTGCCGGACAAATCAAAATCGGCGACATCCAGCAGACCGTCCAAGCCTTTGCACGACTGCAAAACGCGCTGTCTTTTTTCCGGATGTTCTACAACAAATTCACCGCCTACCGCGCCCGGTTGGAACGTTTATACGGCTTTTTGCTGAGTACGGAAGAACAACACACCGCGCAGCAACCCGAGATTAGCGAAGTTTCAGACGGCATTGCACTGGAAAACGTCGCCCTGTTCCGCCACAACGGCGAAGTTTTATTGGACGGCATCAATATCAAACTCAAAAGCGGCGATTCCCTGCTGATACGCGGCCCGAGCGGTTGCGGCAAAACCTCGCTGTTGCGCGCGCTGGCGGGGCTTTGGCCGTTCGGCAGCAGCGGCAAAGTCAGCCGTCCGCCGCATCAAGACATCCTCTTCCTGCCGCAACGCCCGTACACGGCACAGGGCAGCCTGCGCGACGCGGTTTGTTACCCCGATATCGACAAACAGCATCCCGAGTTAGCCGAAGCCATGAACACCTGCCGCTTGGGTTATCTGATTGACAAATTGGACAAAACAGACGACTGGCAGCACAAACTCTCCCCGGGCGAACTACAACGCGTCGCCTTCGTCCGCGCCCTGCTTTCCAAGCCCAAAATCGTCCTGCTCGACGAAGCCACCGCCGCCTTGGACGAACCGGCCGAAGCCGCACTCTACCGCGCCTTAAAGCAAAAACTGCCCGACAGCATCATCATCAGCATCGGACACCGAAGCACGCTCAACGTGTTCCACAATATGCACCTCGATGTCGGCAACGCTGCCTGCGGCTGAACGATGCCGTCTGAAGCCGTTTTCAGACGGCATCGTTCAAATTGGAAAGACACGCGAAAACAACGTACAATAAACCCGTTTACCACCCCTCGGAATGCCGAACCGTGAACCAGCTTATTTTCGACTTTGCCGCACACGACTATCCGGGTTTCGACAAATTCCTCGGCACGGAAAACGCGGAACTGGTCTATGTCCTCCGACACAAACACGGACAATTCATCTATGTTTGGGGCGAAGAAGGCGCGGGCAAAAGCCATCTTTTGCAGGCGTGGGTCGCACAGGCGCTCGAAGCCGGCAAAAACGCCGCCTATATCGATGCCGCCTCCATGCCGCTGACCGATGCCGCGTTTGAGGCGGAATACCTCGCCGTCGATCAAGTCGAAAAACTGGGCAACGAAGAACAAGCCCTACTTTTTTCCATCTTCAACCGCTTCCGCAACAGCGGCAAAGGCTTTTTGCTGCTCGGTTCGGAATACACGCCCCAGCAGCTCGTCATCCGCGAAGACTTGCGGACGCGTATGGCATACTGCCTCGTTTACGAAGTCAAACCCCTGACCGACCAAGAAAAAATCGACGCGCTCGCCAGTATGGCGGCGGCACGCCAAGTAACCGTCGATTCCGAAATTTTCGAATACCTGCTCAAACACTGGCGGCGCGATATGGACAGCCTGATGATGATGCTCGACACGCTGGACAACTACGCCGTCACGATGGGCAAACGCATCACCCTGCCGCTTTTGCGCCAGCTTTTGAAACAACAGGAAACCCAATGAAAAACCTCGCCATCTTCGACCTCGACAACACCCTCATCAACACCGATTCCGACCACGCCTGGCCGCAATACCTCATCAAAAAAGGGTTGGTTGACGCTGCCGAAACCGAAGCGCAAAACGAAAAATTCTACCGCGACTACCAAAACAGCTGCCTCGACATCGACGCATTCCTCAAATTCCACCTCGCCCCGCTCGCCCGTTACAGCAAAGAAGAGCTGGCAGAGTTTCACCGCGAATTTATGGCGGAATACATCATCCCCCACATCTCGCCTATGCAGCGTATGCTGGTGCAGAGCCACCAAATGGCAGGCGACGAAACCCTCGTCATCTCCTCGACCAACGAGTTCATCATCACCCCCGTCTGCCGCCTTTTCGGCATTCGCAATATTATCGGCACGCAACTTGAAACCGGGCCCGACGGCCGCTACACCGGCAACTACATCGGCACGCCCAGCCTCAAAGAAGGCAAAATCACCCGCCTGAACCAATGGCTTGCCGAACGCGGCGAAACGCTCGAAAGCTACGGCAAAACCTATTTTTACAGCGACTCCAAAAACGACCTGCCGCTGCTGCGCCTCGTCAGCGAACCCGTCGCCGTCAACCCCGATGCCGAGCTGGAAGAAGAAGCCAAAGAAAAAGGCTGGCCGGTTTTGAATTTCAAATAAAAAATGCCGTCTGAAGCCCGATTCGGCGTTCAGACGGCATTTTTATAGTAAATTCAAAGGGAAACCCCTCTATCATCATTCCCTCGAAAGCAGTTGCATAGGGCGTGCTGCAGTCCGGGCTGTAGGACGTGATGTAATCCTGGCGTAGGGTGGGCTGTAGGGTGGGCTGTAGGGTGGGCTGTAGGGTGGGCTTCAGCCCACCAATCCACCGACTCCCGCCATCTTCATCCTAAAATCCCGTCATTCCCACGAAAGTGGGAATCTGAAACGCAGGGTTGGAGAAACCGTTTTATCCGATAAGTTTCCGTGCCGACAGGTCTAGATTCCCGCCTGCGCGGGAATGACGATATTTCAGTTTGCTGTTTTTGATTTTTTGTTTTTGCGGGAATGGCGGGATTTCAGTTTGCTGTTTTTGATTTTTTTTGTTTTTGCGGGAATGACGGTTTAGGAATTGCCCGAAACCCAAAAAAGCGGAAACCGGACAACCCGGCTTCCCGCCAAAGCCGGCATTTTCCGACTTTGCTTCAGGCATCTTCCCCACTGCCCAAAATCATCGAACCGATACCCGCATCGGTAAAGATTTCCAGCAAAAGTGCGTTGGGCACCCTGCCGTCGATGATGTGCGTGGCTTTCACACCGTTGACGGCGGCTTCAACCGCAGAAGCGATTTTCGGCAGCATACCGCCATACAGCGTGCCGTCGGTAATCAGTTCATCAATCCGTTTCGGCGTGAGTTTGGTCAGCAGATTGCCCGTTTTGTTCATCACACCGGCGATATTCGTCATCATCAAAAGTTTTTCGGCGTTCAATTCTTCCGCCAATTTGCCTGCCACCAAATCGGCGTTGATGTTGAACGCTTCGCCTTTTTCACCTATGCCGACGGGGGCGACGACGGGAATGCAGCCGCGTTCTATCAGCCCTTTAACCAAACCGGTATCGATGCTTTCCACCGTACCGACCTGTCCGATGTCTACGCCATTCTGTTCGGGCGTATCGACCAAAAGTTTCTTCGCCTTAATGAAATGGTCGTCGCGTCCGCTTACGCCGACCGCATGCCCGCCATATGTGTTAATCATCGACACGATTTCTTTATTGACGTGCCCGCCCAACACCATTTCGACAATATCCATCGTCTCTTTGTCGGTAACGCGCATTCCTTGGACAAACTCACCCTTTTTGCCGACTTTTTCAAGCATCGCATTGATCTGCGGCCCGCCGCCGTGAACGATGACGGGATGAATGCCGACCAGTTTCAGCAGCACGACATCACGGGCAAACCCTTCTTTCAAGGCAGGTTCGGTCATCGCGTTGCCGCCGTACTTGATGACGACGACCGAACCGGAAAACCGGCGGATGTAAGGCAGCGCTTCGGCAAGGATACGCGCCTTGTCGGCGGCGGAAATCATGTTTTCAGACTCCATAACGGCTCCCTATTGTTGACAATTTCGGCTTATGTTAACGCCAAACGCCGTCTGAAACAATCTTCAGACGGCATCCGGCAGACCTCGGGCAGGTTGAAGCCTTGCGATACGGGCGGTAAAATCGCGGTTTATCCGGTTCGAGAAACCGGCGACAGCAAGGACTTTCCCATGATTAAAATCAGCACCCGCTTCGATGCCGGTTCGGTCGTCGTCAAAGACCTGACCGATCCTTCCAACATCCGCCTCGCCCTGCGTCCCGACAACGCCTCCGATTTCGCACAATGGTTCTACTTCCGGCTGCAAGGGGCGGCATATCAAAACTGCATCATGCATTTTGACAATGCGGCAGATGCCGCTTATCCCAAAGGCTGGGAAAGCTATCAGGCGTGTGCCTCATACGACAGACGCAACTGGTTCCGCGTGCCGACGGGCTATGAAAACGGCGTACTGACCATCAACCATACCCCGCTGTCCAATAGCGTGTATTACGCCTATTTCGAACCTTACTCCGAAGAACAGCATCTGAACCTCTTGGGCGACGCGCAAGGCAGCGGCCTGTGCCGCATCGATGACTTGGGCAGCACCGTGCAAGGGCGCGACATCAATCTGCTGACCATCGGCAATCAGGTCGAAAGCGATTTGAAAATCTGGATTACCGCCCGCCAGCATCCGGGGGAAACCATGGCGGAATGGTTTATCGAGGGGCTGCTCGGCAGGCTGCTCGACCCTCAGGACGCGACCGCGCGCACCCTGCTCGACCGCGCCACGTTCTATATCGTCCCCAACATGAACCCCGACGGTTCGGCACTGGGCAACCTTCGTACCAACGCCGCCGGTGCGAACCTCAACCGCGAGTGGGAAAATCCGACAGTGGAAAAAAGTCCCGAAGTATTCTTCGTGCGTGAAAGAATGCTGGAAACCGGCGTAGATTTGTTTTTGGATATCCACGGCGACGAAGGGCTGCCCTTTGTCTTTGTTGCAGGTACGGAAGGCGTGCCGAACTACAATCCACGCATCGCCGCGTTGGAAGCGCAATTTAAAAATGCCCTTTTAAACGCGAGCCCAGATTTTCAAGACGAATACGGCTACGAAAAAGACGCGCCCGGTCAGGCCAACATGACCTTGGCGACCAACTGGGTCGGCAACCGTTTCAACTGCCTTGCCTACACGCTGGAAATGCCGTTCAAAGACAATGCCAATCTGCCCGACGACGATTTCGGCTGGAACGGTCAGCGTTCGCTGCGTTTGGGCGAAGCGGTGCTTTCCGCCATTTTGAACGTCGCCGGCGATTTGCGTTGACACTCCCCACTGAAAAATGCCGTCTGAAAGCCCTTTTGCGTCTTTCAGACGGCATTTGAAAACGAAAGCCCATTATGATTATCCATCCCCAATTCGACCCCGTCCTTATCAGTATCGGTCCGCTTGCCGTCCGCTGGTATGCCCTAAGCTACATACTCGGATTTATTCTTTTTACCTTTCTCGGCAGAAGGCGCATCGCGCAAGGCTTGTCCGTTTTTACCAAAGAATCGCTCGACGACTTCCTCACTTGGGGCATTTTGGGCGTGATTTTGGGCGGCCGTTTGGGTTACGTTCTGTTTTACAAATCCGCCTACTACCTTGCCCATCCGCTTGATATTTTTAAAGTATGGGAAGGCGGAATGTCGTTCCACGGCGGCTTTTTGGGTGTAGTTATTGCCATGTGGTTGTTCAGCCGCAAGCACGGCATCGGCTTCCTCAAACTGATGGACACGGTCGCCCCGCTCGTTCCCTTAGGTTTAGCTTCCGGCCGTATCGGCAACTTCATCAACGGCGAACTTTGGGGACGCATTACCGACATTAACGCATTTTGGGCAATGGGCTTCCCGCAGGCGCATTACGAAGATGCCGAAGCCGCCGCGCACAATCCCCTTTGGGCAGATTGGCTGCAACAATACGGTATGCTGCCGCGCCATCCCTCGCAGCTTTATCAGTTTGCCCTTGAAGGCATCTGCCTGTTTATCGCCGTGTGGCTGTTTTCCAAAAAACCGCGCCCGGCCGGGCAGACCGCCGCGCTCTTCCTCGGCGGCTACGGCGTGTTCCGCTTTATTGCCGAATTTGCACGCCAACCCGACGACTATCTCGGGCTGCTGACCTTGGGGCTGTCGATGGGGCAATGGTTGAGCGTCCCGATGATTGTTTTAGGTATCGCCGGCTTCATCTTCTTCGGCAGCAGGAAAAACTAAACCTTTCCGACAAAAACGCCGTCTGAAACGCAAACTGCATTTCAGACGGCGTTTTATTCCGCCCGAGCCGTCAATTTTTACCGCAACACGCCTTGTATTTCCTGCCGCTGCCGCAAGGACAGGGATCGTTCCTGCCGGTTTTTTCCCCTTCCCTGCGGACGGTTTGCGGTTTGTTGATGACCGCCTGCCAGTAGCGGTAAATGTCCGCCAGCGCGTAAGGCAACTCGGATTCCAGTTCCGCCAGCTCGCCTTCTGTGAATTGCAGGCGGATAGAGCCGTTTTCCTCTTCGTCGTAAATGCCGCCCAACGCCATAATGGGATAAAACAACTCTTCAAACTCTTCATCATCGGCGGCTTCAAACCAATCGGTCGGCACAATATCCAAACCGTAAAGATAAGCATTGCACCAAGTGTAAAAATCGCTGCCGCCGTCTTCGTTTTCATAAAGCCACAAATCGGGCAGCTTTTTATCCGACATCGCGGCGGTTATGTCCATCGCCATTGCCAAAACCAGCCGTTCGATTTCGGAACGTTCGGCGGCGGTAAATTGCGATTCGTCGCCCAACACTTCCGGCAGCCAGTCGAACGGTGTCAGTTTGTCCGGCCCGCTCAACAGCGCCGTCATAAAACCTTGAACCTCGTCGCAACGCATCGTGTTGCCCTGTTCGCTTTTGGCATCCAACAATTCGCCCAACCGCCGTTTGGACGCTTCGGTAAATTTTCGGGAATCCATCATTTTCCTTTTCAAATGGGTTTTGCGCCCTATTATCTCCGCAATGCCGTCTGAAGCCTTTTTCTGCTTCAGACGGCATCGTCTGTTTTCACGCTCAAATCGTACCGCTGCCCTGCGCTTTCGGTTTGGCGGCACTAAATTCCAGTTTGCTCAAAGCGGAAAGGTAGGCTTTGGCGGTGGCGACCAAAACGTCGGTATCCGCGCCCTGACCGTTGACGACGCGGTTACCGCGCGCCAGACGGACGCTGGTTTCGCCCTGGCTTTCCGTACCTTGCGTGACGGCGTTGACGGAATAAATCTGCAAAGCCGCGCCGCTTTGCGCCACGCTTTCAATCGCTTTGAAAATCGCATCCACGGGGCCGGAGCCTGTGGCGGAAGCGCGTTTTTCTTCACCCTTGATGCTGAACACGATGTCGGCGCGCGGCTCTTCGCCGGTTTCGGTGCTGATTTTTTGGGAAATGAATTTGTAGCTTTCGGCATTCATATTGCCCATTTCGTCCGACACCAGCGCGTGCAGGTCTTCATCGAAGATTTCGCGTTTTTTGTCGGCGAGTTCTTTGAAGCGGGCAAACGCGGCGTTCAACGCTTCTTCGCTTTCCAACTCGATGCCCAAATCCGCCAGCTTGGTTTTGAAGGCGTTGCGGCCGGACAATTTGCCCAAGCTCAAACGGTTTGTTGCCCAACCGACCGATTCGGCGGACATAATCTCATAAGTTTCCCGGTGTTTCAGCACGCCGTCCTGATGGATGCCCGACTCGTGCGAAAACGCATTCGCGCCGACAATGGCTTTGTTGGGCTGGACGGGATAGCCGGTAATGGTGGACACCAGTTTGGACGAAGGCACGATTTGCGTGGTGTCGATGCCGGTTTCCAAGCCGAACAAGTCGTGGCGCACTTTCAACGCCATCACGATTTCTTCAAGGCTGGCATTGCCCGCGCGTTCGCCCAAACCGTTGACGGTACATTCCACCTGGCGCGCGCCTGCCTGAACAGCGGCCAGCGAATTGGCAACCGCCATCCCCAAGTCGTTGTGGCAGTGGGTCGACCAGACTACTTTGTCGCCGTTGGGCACGCTTTTGATGATGTTGCTGATACGTTCGTACCACACGGAAGGAATGGAATAGCCGACGGTATCGGGAATATTGATGGTGGTCGCACCCGCTTCGATAACCGCCGTAAAGATTTTGGCGAGGAAGTCCAAATCCGAACGCACGGCGTCTTCGGCGGAAAATTCCACATCGTCGGTGTATTCTTTGGCGATTTTCACTGCTTTGACCGCCGCATCGATGACCTGCTGCGGCTTCATTTTCAGTTTGTGCTCCATATGGATGGGGCTGGTGGCGATGAAGGTATGGATGCGTTTTTTCGGCGCAGGCGAAACGGCTTCGCCTGCCTTACGCACATCGTTTTCAACGGCACGCGCCAGCGAGCAGACTGTGGATTTGGTGATGATTTTGGCAATCGCATTGACCGAATCGAAATCGCCCGGACTGGCGGCGGCAAAACCCGCTTCGATGATGTCCACGCCCAATTTTTCCAATTGGCGGGCGACGCGGATTTTTTCCTCTTTGGTCATAGCGGCGCCGGGCGATTGTTCGCCGTCGCGCAGGGTGGTGTCGAAAATAATTACGCGGTTGGTCTGTGTCATTTCTGTTCTCTCCAGAGATTCGTTTTTTTGTAAAAAAGCATTCAAATCCAGCGGTCTGCCTTGCGCTTCCGCCAATGCGGTCAGCTTTTGCAGCTGCGCCAGGGGCAGCGAGCCGCGCGTGCGCCATTTATAGATGGCGGCGGTCGTCGCGGCATTTTCGGGATCGTGCTGTTTCAACGCTTCGGCAAGCGCGTTCACGCCGCCGAAATAAGCAACCAAGCGGTCTATATCTAATTGCATGGTAGTCCTTGTCTAAAATAAATCAGCCTACAGCAGAAATATGGACGGGATTATACGCATTTTGGACAAAACGGCAATATAAATTTGAAAAAATCTCAATAAGCCGCTATAGATTTTATTAATTTTATACATTTTGTCCATTTTATTGCAGGCGCGGCGTGATTGTTGACAATTGCGGCAGAACAGGGCAAATTCGGCGGCACAAGACGGCAACGAGACAGGACAAACCAACAAGGACGGAACAATGAAATACAAAAGAATCGTATTTAAAGTCGGCACATCTTCGATTACCCATTCGGACGGCAGCCTCTCGCGCGGCAAAATCCAAACCATCACCCGCCAGCTTGCCGCATTGCATCATGCGGGACACGAGCTGGTCTTGGTGTCTTCCGGCGCGGTTGCGGCAGGGTTCGGTGCGCTGGGTTTCAAAAAACGTCCGGTCAAAATCGCCGACAAACAGGCTTCTGCCGCCGTCGGGCAGGGGCTGCTGATGGAAGAATATACGGCAAACCTGTCTTCAGACGGCATCGTGTCCGCACAAATCCTGCTCAACCGCACCGACTTTGCCGACAAACGCCGCTACCAAAATGCCGTCGGCGCACTTTCCGTGCTGCTGCAACGCCGCACGATTCCCATCATCAATGAAAACGACACGGTTTCGGTTGAGGAGTTGAAAATCGGCGACAACGACACATTGAGTGCGCAAGTGGCGGCGATGATACAGGCAGACCTCTTGGTGCTGCTGACCGACATAGACGGTCTTTACACGGGCAACCCGAACAGCAATCCCGATGCCGTACGGCTGGACAGAATCAAACACATCAACCATGAAATCATCGAAATGGCAGGCGGTGCGGGCTCGTCAAACGGCACGGGCGGTATGCTGACCAAAATCAAAGCGGCAACGATTGCGACCGAGTCCGGCGTACCGGTGTATATCTGTTCCTCGCTCAAAACCGATGCACTTGCCGAAGCGGCAGATAATCAGGCGGACGGCTCGTTTTTCGTCCCCCGTGCCAAAGGTTTGCGGACGCAGAAGCAATGGCTGGCGTTCTATTCCGAAAGCCGGGGCGGCGTTTATGTGGACGAAGGTGCGGAACACGCTTTGTCCGAACAGGGAAAAAGCCTGCTGATGTCGGGCATTGCCGGAATCGAAGGGCATTTTTCCCGTATGGACACCGTAACCGTGTACAGCAACGCAACCAAACAGCTCCTGGGTAAAGGGCGCGTCCTTTTCGGCTCTGCCGCCGCCGAAGACCTGCTCAAATCGCGTAAAGCGAAAGGCGTGTTCATCCATCGGGACGATTGGATTTCCATCACGCCCGAAATACGCCTGCTTCTGACCGAATTTTAGAAAAGGAAACCTATGTCAAACACACAAAAACAGCTTGCCCTTGCCAAAGCGGCAAAAAAATCCATCAACACCGCGGATACGGAAGAAAAAAACCGCGCGTTGCTTGCTATGGCGGACAGCTTGGAAGCGGCAGCGGAAGATATTTTGGCGGCAAACCGCCAAGATTTGGAAGCGGCGGCAGGCAAAATTCCCGAAAGCATGACCGACCGCCTTTTGTTGGACGAAAAACGCATTGGCGCGATGGCGGACGGCATCAGGGCGGTTGCCGCGCTGCCTGATCCCGTGGGCGAAATACTGGAAACCTCGACTTTGCCCAACGGCTTGAAAATCGTCAAAAAGCGCGTTGCGATGGGCGTTATCGGCATTATTTACGAAAGCCGTCCGAACGTTACTTCCGATGCGGCGGCTTTGGCACTGAAAAGCGGCAGCGCGGTCGTACTCCGCAGCGGCAAAGATACATTCCAATCCGCACGCGCCATCGTTGCCGCCCTGAAAACGGGGTTGGCGCAAACCCGCATCGACCCCGACGCGCTCCAACTGATTGAAGACACCGGGCGCGAAAGCAGTTACGAAATGATGAGGGCGAAAGATTATCTAGATCTGCTGATTCCGCGCGGCGGGGCGGGATTGATACGGGCGGTGGTTGAAAATGCCGTCGTGCCGGTCATTGAAACGGGGACGGGCATCGTCCACATTTATATCGACAAGGACGCGGATTGGGACAAGGCGCTCCGTATCGTGTACAACGCCAAAACCAGCCGTCCGTCCGTGTGCAACTCGATGGAAGTGCTGCTGGTGCATGAAGACATTGCTGCCGACTTCCTGCCCAAGCTCGAACGGCTGTTGGTGCGCGACCGTATAGAAGCCGGACTGCCGCCCGTCCGCTTCCGTTTGGATCCGCAGGCGGCGCGGCATATCGGCGGCGAAGCAGCGGGTGCAGACGATTTCGATACCGAGTTTTTAGACTACATCCTCGCCGTGAAAACCGTCGCTTCGGTCGAAGAGGCGGTCGGGCACATCGAAACGCACGGCACGCACCATTCAGACGGCATCGTTACCGAAAACCGCCACGCTGCGGACTATTTCACGACCCATATCGATTCTGCCGCCGTGTATGTCAACGCGTCCACACGCTTTACCGACGGCGGCGAATTCGGCTTGGGTTGCGAAATGGGCATCTCCACGCAAAAACTCCACGCCCGGGGCCCGATGGGTTTGAAAGAGCTGACGAGTTACAAATACATCGTACAAGGCACGGGACAGGTTAGGGAATAATCCGAATTCAAACGTCTGATATAGTGGATTAACAAAAACCAGTACGGCGTTGGCTCGCCTTAGCTCAAAGAGAACGATTCTCTAAGGTGCTGAAGCACCAAGTGAATCGGTTCCGTACTATTTGTACTGTCTGCGGCTTCGTCGCCTTGTCCTGATTTTTGTTAATCCACTATAAAAATGCCGTCTGAAACAGTCTTCAGACGGCATTTCCATTTGCAAAAAATCAAGCATTGTCCAAGGGGACGAGAATCGTACGGTTGCCGTTGTGTTCCGGTGCGGACACAATGCCTTCCGCCTCCATCTGGTCAATCAGACGCGCGGCGCGGTTGTAGCCGATACGCAAGGCGCGCTGTACGCCCGAAATGCTGGCTTTGCGCGTTTTCAGGACAACGGATACGGCTTCGTCGTACATCGGATCGGTTTCGCCGTCGCCGCTGCGCCCGATGCCGGGCAGCTCTTCGCTGCCGCCGCCGCTCAAAATATCGTCAACATAGTCCGGCTCACCAAACTGTTTCAAATATTCGACCACGCGGTGCACCTCTTCATCCGAGGCAAACGCGCCGTGAACGCGCTGCGGATAGGCAGTACCCGGCGGCAGGAACAGCATATCGCCCTGACCGAGCAGGTTTTCCGCACCCATTTGGTCGAGAATCGTGCGGCTGTCGATTTTGCTGGACACTTGGAACGCGATACGCGTCGGGATGTTCGCCTTAATCAGACCCGTGATGACATCGACGCTTGGGCGTTGTGTGGCAAGAATCAAATGGATGCCTGCCGCGCGGGCTTTTTGAGCGAGGCGGGCAATCAGTTCTTCGATTTTCTTGCCTGCCGTCATCATCAAATCGGCAAACTCATCGACCACAACCACGATAAACGGCAGTTTTTCCAAAGGTTCGGGATCGTCGGGCGTGAGGCTGAACGGATTGCCGATTTTTTCTCCCCTTGCTGCGGCTTCGGCGATTTTTTGATTGAAGCCCGCAAGATTGCGCACGCCCATAAAGCTCATCAGGCGGTAGCGTTTTTCCATTTCGTTAACACACCAGTTCAGCGCGTTTGCCGCCAGCTTCATATCGGTAACGACAGGGGCGAGCAGGTGCGGGATGCCTTCGTAAATGCTCAATTCCAGCATTTTCGGATCGATCATAATCATACGCACGTCTTCCGGCGCGGCTTTGAAAAGCATAGACAGAATCATCGCGTTGACACCCACCGATTTGCCCGAACCGGTCGTGCCGGCAACCAGCAAATGCGGTGCTTTGCCCAAGTCGGTTACAACGGGCTGTCCGGTAATGTCCTGACCGAGCGCGAGCGTCAGCTTGGATTTGGATTCGGCAAACTCGGGCGAATTGAAGATTTCGCTCAGGCGTATCATTTGGCGTTTCGGGTTCGGAAGTTCCAAACCCATACAGGTTTTGCCGGGGATGGTTTCGACAACGCGGATGGAAGCCACGCCGAGCGAACGCGCCAAGTCTTTTTCCAGATTTAGAACGGAATTGCCGCGCACGCCGACATCGGGTTCGATTTCATAACGCGTAATCACGGGGCCGGAATAAGAATCGACAACCTTGACCTTGACTTTGAACTCCGCCAATTTTTCTTCGATGGTGATGCTGTTTTCCAACAGTTCTTCTTCGGTTTGCGTCGCCTCGGGATTGAACAGCGGAGGCAGAAGCAGGTCGGTTGTCGGCAGGTGTTCGGATACCGCACCGGTTTCTTCAGATGGAAACGCCCCTTCATCCGCTTCCGTATCCGATACCCGGCAGGACGGGCGTTCAGACGGCACATCTTCAAACGGACAAACCGCCTGACTGTCATGCCCGAACGCTTCGGTTTCCGACAGATATTGCCCGCTTGACCGCTCTGCCGCACCTTCACTGCCGTCATCTGCAATAGCGGCAGTTTCCTCCTGCCAACCTCCATTTAAAACATCATCGGCAAGATGGTCGGTTTCGGCAATGCGGCTGCGTTGCGCCTGCTCGAATCCTGACGGCGGTTCATAGGTACGGTTGTAGATTTCCGATACGGGAGGCGGCGGCGGAATATCGATTGCGGGCATGGGAACTTTCGGCACTTCGGGTGGTTCGACCACCCAAGCATCGGGCGCGGCAGGTTCTTCAATATGGATATCGGCAGCTTCATCATAAACCGGACCGCCGTATCCCACAGACGAAACGGTTTCCGTGAAAACATTTTCGGTTTCAGACGGCATTTCGACATCCCGTTTCCCGACAACCGTCCGACTTTCCGGAATCAGGCGCGAAACCCGCGCCTCCGCAGAAACCGTTGCCTTGTTCGGTTCTTTCAAATTGACGGAAACGCGGCGGCAGGCATCGTGGACGGCTGTGCCGTCTGAAACGGACTGCCCTTGGGAAACATCCGGGGATTTTGCCTCCACCTGCCCTGCATGACGGCGGAACGGCGCATTCCGTGCATTTTCGGCTTTGACTGCAGAAAAGGCAGACGGATGCTGCTTCTCAAAATACGGCTCAAATCCGTAATCCGCAGACTCGGAAAACGCTTCTTTGTCCGCATCGAACATACAGGAATACGTGCGTTGAAGCACAGGGTCGTCCAAACCGATAATCTGCAGCCCTTCCATCGGGGTATCGGACACGCGGACTTTGGGGACCGCTGTTTCGTTTTTCTCAAATGCATCGATATAGCGTTTTTTCGTTTCCCTTAAAGCCGCGCTGTTTAAAGCACGCGTTGCTTCTTCCAAGGTGATTTCCTTAAAAACCGGACGGACGGGCGAAATTTCGCTTTCAGACGGCATCAACCCTTCAGCAATACTCCGGTCGAATGGGATGCGGCGGTTGTCGATCACGGCAGTTGCAATGTCTTCCGTATCGGCAGCCTCTTCCTCCGCAGTTTCTGCTGCTTCCGTTTTCGCTTCTTCCGTCCCGTTTCCACTGTCTGAATACCCGTCGGATGCGGTCGGAACATCCGCACGGTTTGCAGAAGCAGGCGGCACAGACCTGTCTGGTTCGGATTCGTGCGCCAGATAGTTTCGGCAGAAACGGACGACACCGACAAACAGCCAATACACTGCCGTTTTGACGGCATGGAAAAGCATCAGGGCAAGTTCGGGAAAATCGGGCATACCGTCTTTGATTTCAGGCAGCTCCGCCTGTTTTTCCCCTTTCTTTTCCTGCCACGCAGAAACCTCGCGCATCCACTCGCGTTCGGATTGTGCGCGGACAAAAAACAAGCCGGCAAGCGCAAGCAACAAAATAACGATCAAAACTATCCAAAACATATGCCGTTTCCCGCAAGACAAACGATTAAATTGGTTTATTTTAACGTGTTTCCATCCCAAAAAAAACAACCGGCCGGCAATTCTGCCGAAACCGATTCGGCTTTCGGTTTGCCCCCGCCGACAGTATAATAGCCGTCCCTTCCCTTAATCTTTGCGGCATTGCCATGATTTTCCAAACAGTCTGGTTTTCAGATGTGGTACTGTCGGTTTCGTGGATTGTCCTTATCCTGATACTGGCAACTTCCGCGCCGTCGGCATTCCGCTCGCTTGCCCGCTACCGTTCCGCCCTTCCCCTGTGTACCGTAATTTTTTCCGCAGCATGGTGTCTGAACGCCTCTGCCGGCGGCGGACAGCTTGCACAGATGAACTACCACCTGCTCGCCGTCAATCTGGTTGCACTGATGGTGGGCACTTCCGCCGCCTTTTGGCTTGCCGCGCTGCTGATGCTGCCCTACTGCCTGCTGTTTGCCGGTTCTGTCGGCGCATATCCGCCGAACGCTTTGGTGCTGATTCTGCCCGCGCTGGTCGTCAACCGCCTGTCGCGTATGCTGGTCAACCGCCTGCCGCCCAATATTTTCATCTTTATTTTCGTCAACGGCTTTCTCGCTTCCGCCGCCGGCATTCTGCTGACCGGGCTGGTGCTGACCGGTATTTTGGATGCCGCAAACGCTTTTCCGTCCGAAATATTGTGGACGACCGCCCTGCCCGTCTTTATTCTGCTGGCGTGGGCGGAAGCCTTCCTCAGCGGCATTTCAACTGCCATATTTGTTGCACTGAAGCCACATTGGATCAACACTTTCGACGACAACCGCTATCTGAAGTCCGACCGCGGCATATGGCGGTAGCCTTCAGACGGCATAGACAGGCAAAACCATGCTTTCCAACATCATCCCACTTTCCATCGGTGCGGCACTCGGTGCAACGGCGCGTTGGCTGCTCAACCTCGCCGTTCCTGCCGCCATATCGCCCGCCACGGGCAACCTGTTTGCCAACTGGATAGGCGCTTTTCTTATCGGAATCTTTGCCGAAACCGTCAGCCACCCGCAATGGAAGCTGCTGCTGATTACCGGTTTTCTCGGCAGCCTGACCACGCTTTCCGGATTTTCGCTGGAAACCGTAACCCTGCTCCAATCGAATCGTCCTGCTTCAGCACTTGCCAATATTTTCCTACACACGGCAGGTTCGCTGCTGCTGACTTGGCTCGGGCTGAAGATAGGGACGGCAGTCAAATAATCGAAAAAATTGCTTCCTTTGGTTTTGACACAAACTATACAAGTCCTAACATCTTAATCATGGCGCAGCATATAAGCGTGGATTTGCAGCCCAATCTATACTTTCTGATTCTATTCATTAAGCCATTATGCTTATTCCTCAATCACGGTTTCCACCACCGAATGAATACTTTTAGGCAATTGCAAAAAAGCATTCCAAGCAATTAAAGTAGTTTTAAAAGTATGCGGCGAACAGCTTAAATCAGGCCAGCCGTCTTCTTCATCAAATTCGTTGTTATAGAAAACTACTTTTTCAGCAGAAATATCCCAGCAAAAACCTTGTCCACCTCCTGAATAAACTTCATTGGGATTATTTTCTGCTTGATGGATAAATTCTAAATTTTCATCTATGTCTTTTTGTAGATAAAGGTCTCCTGTTAAAACATAAATTAAGTATTCATATATTCTATCTTTAATTATTTCATTATTTTCTTCATTTTCTTCATCTAAAAATATACATCTTTTTAATAGTTCCCCATTAAATTCATAAACATCGTAATAAGCTTTAAAAATAGATATCATATCATTTCCTTATCTTCCATAAATCGGCTTCGCTTGTTTAAATACTGCCTGCGCCAATTACCGTTCTCAAATTCAAATTGAGCTTTTAGGTCTATAACAAAGAAAAAGCCTTGGTAGGTTTATCCTACCAAGGCTTTTTCTTAAAAAAAACGCTCTATTACTGTGCCTAAAAATGCAAAAAAAGTAACCATCATAACCCTTTTGCCAAAATCAATATTATCATCCGATGAATGAATTGACGGTATATAAGAAAGAATTAATAAGCTCATAAACTGGTAAGAAAAATCAGTAACAAAGATATTCATTATTAACCATTTTAAAAATTATCATGTTCGTTTGGGTAATTATCATACCCTTTTCCCTCTTATTACTAAAGCACGAATGACTTTGAAGGACGCGCCCAGAGACAAGCCGAAAAGGCATATCTCATCCGCCAAACAAAATGCCCGCCGATCTACTCCGGCGGGCAATTCCAACATCCTGTCAATCCTTCATCAGCCAGTATTGTAAACCGATTAATGTTTTACCATCTTTAATTTCATCGTTTGCCAATGCCTGACGGACTTCTTCTTTCGACATCAATACGGTTTCCGTAATCTCGTCTTCGTCATTGGCAAGCGTACTGCCCAAACGCACGCCTTCCGCCTCGAACAGATACATTTTTTCGTTGCAAAAACCGACCGCCGTATAAAAACTGTACAACAGGCGCACGCTGTCGGCGGTATAAGGCGTTTCTTCAGCCAGTTCTCGCAGCGCACACGCTGCCATATCCTCGCCCGCCACATCCAGCTTGCCCGCAGGAAGTTCCAATGTCGCCTGATTTGCCGCATAACGCCACTGTCGCACCAAAACGACCTTTTCATCATCCGTTACCGCCAACACGCACGCCGCTCCCGGATGACGGATGACGATACGCTGCCCTTCGTTACCGTTGGGCAACCTGACCTTATCCTTGCTGATGCTGACGAAACCGCCCTCGTAAATGGTTTCGCCGCCTAATTTTACTTCCCTCAAATCCACTTCATATCTCCTTTCCGTTTTCTATTCTGCCGTTCAATCTTCACGCTTACCGCGCTCGATTTCCACTCCAACCTCGCGCACGCCTTCCAAAATACCCGGCTTGACGATTTTCACGCGCACCCACACCGCGCCGAAATATCCCAAAACCAAATCGGCAATATATTCCGCCAACGCTTCCAAAAGCAGGAAATCCTGTTCTTTTAGATGTCGGCGCAATGTTTCGCATACCTCGGCATAATGCACCGTATTGGCAATATCGTCGTCCGAACCCGCTTTCTCGGGAATGCCGATGTCCAAATCGACAATCAGGGTCTGCAACCGTTCGCGTTCCCAGCCGTACACACCGATGAGCGTATCCGCCTTCATGCCGTGCAAAAAGATTTTATCCATAATCCGCCCCGTTTTTTGCTAAAATAACCGCACCATTCTAAGTAAAGTACCGCAAATGTTCAACATACCGACCGTCGCCGTTTCCTATTTAATCGGTTCACTGTCTTTCGCCGTCATCGTTTCCAAGTATTACGGGATGGACGACCCGCGCACCTACGGATCGGGCAATCCCGGCGCGACCAATGTTTTACGCAGCGGCAAAAAAAAGGCGGCCGCGCTGACGCTCTTGGGCGATGCCGCCAAAGGTTTGGTTGCCGTTTTGCTTGCACGCGTGTTTCAAGAACCGCTCGGCTTGTCCGACAGCGCAATCGCTGCCGTCGCACTCGCCGCGCTGGTCGGACATATGTGGCCGGTATTTTTCGGATTTAAGGGCGGCAAAGGCGTGGCAACGGCATTGGGCGTGCTTCTGGCACTCTCTCCCGCAACTGCCTTGGTCTGCGCGTTGATTTGGCTTGTTATGGCATTCGGCTTCAAGGTGTCCTCCCTTGCCGCATTAACCGCCACAATCGCCGCCCCCCTTGCTGCGCTGTTTTTTATGCCCCACCCTTCTTGGATTTGGGCGACGCTCCTTATCGCCCTGCTGGTGTTGTTCCGCCACAAAAGCAATATCAGCAACCTGCTTAAAGGCAAAGAAGGCAAAATCGGCGAAAAACGCTGATTCGGCATTTGTTTTCCATTACGTCATGCCGTCTGAAACCATATTTCCGCGTTCAGACAGCATTTCCGCACAAACGGCTTTCATACCATGCTCAGTTACAGACACGCATTCCACGCCGGTAACCACGCCGATATGCTCAAACACTTCACCTTGTTTTTAGTGCTGCAATATTTCAACCGCAAAGACAAGCCCTACTGGTACATCGACACGCACGGCGGCGCGGGTTTGTACAATCTCGAAGGCAACGAGGCGCAGAAAGTCGGCGAATACCGGCAAGGCATCGCCCTGCTCCGACAGGCGCAAAACCTGCCTGCCGAACTCTCTGACTTTGCCGCGCACATACAAAAAATCCTGCCCTCGCCCGAACTTTACTGCGGTTCTCCGTGGCTGGCGCAATCGCTGACCCGTGTCGGCGACAAATTGCGCCTGTTTGAGCTGCACCCCACCGACTTTGTCCATCTGAAAAACAATATGGGCGAAGCAGGATTGGGCAAACATGGACAAGTATTGCGCGAAGACGGTTACAAAGGGCTGATTTCCCTGCTGCCGTCCCCGCCGCGCCGCGCCGCCGTCCTCATCGACCCGCCCTATGAGGAAAAACAGGACTACCGGCGTGTAACGGAAACGCTGAAAGCCGCTTTAAAACGTTTTGAGTCCGGCTGTTATCTCATCTGGTATCCCTGCCTCAGCCGGGAAGAAAGCCGCAAGCTGCCCGAAGAATTGAAAAAACTCCTGCCCGACAACTACCTTCACGCCGAACTGCACGTCCACGCGCCGAAAACCGACGGCTTCGGTATGCACGGCAGCGGAATGTTCGTCATCAATCCGCCCTATCTGTTGGCGGAACAATTGGCGGCAAACCTCCCCGCCCTCACGCGGCTGCTGGCGCAAGACAAAGGCGCGCGCTACCTGTTGGACAGCAAAATCCGCTGACCCCAATGCCGTCTGAAACCCTTCAGACGGCATCTCCCGTCAAATAAACAAAACCGGACGATATACCGGCAGTCGGCACTTTTAAGAATAAATATCCCCTCATCCGCCTGCCGCGTTCCGACTTGCCCCATGCCGTTTTTTTACACTACAATCCCCTAGACTATCCTGCAAAACTCACCAAAGGAATACGCCACAATAACCTGCCGCCTTTCAGACGGCACAAACCTTTCCGAAACGAGCAAACTATGGACACACTGACCCGATTCCTCCCCGAACACCTGCAACAAAACCAGCTGCCCGAAGCACTCGGCGGCGTTTTACTGTCCGTTGTTTCCGCCTGCACCGAAATCAACGCCAAAGTCCGCCTCGGCGCACTGGCCGGCGTATTGGGTATGGCGGGCACAGGCAATATTCAGGGCGAAGACCAGAAAAAACTGGATGTTATCGCCAACAACATTATGATTGACACACTCAAAGCCAACCCTGCCGTTGCCGGTTTGGCAAGCGAGGAAGAAGACACTTTCGTAAGTGCCGGTGAAAACGGACGCTATCTCGTCCTATTCGACCCTTTAGACGGATCGTCCAATATTGATGTCAACATTTCCGTCGGTACGATTTTCTCCATCCTTGAAAAACCCGATGGCGAATTAAAAACCGAGTCCTTCTTGCAAGTCGGCCGGCACCAGCTTGCCGCAGGCTATGTCCTCTACGGGCCTCAAACCCAGCTCGTATTCACACTCGGACACGGCGTGTACGTGTTTACACTAAATACCGAAAACGAATTTGTCCTGACCAAAGAAAACCCGAAAGTACCCGAAAGTACCAAAGAATTCGCCATCAATATGTCCAACCGCCGCCACTGGCTGCCCCCCGTACAGCAATACATCGACGAACTCTTGGCAGGCGAAACCGGTACGCGCGGCAAAAACTACAATATGCGCTGGGTAGCCAGTATGGTTGCCGAAATCCACCGCATCCTGATGCGCGGCGGCGTGTTCATGTATCCGCAAGACAAACGCGACCCCGCCAAACCCGGCAAACTGCGCCTGATGTACGAAGCCAACCCTATGGCCCTGATACTCGAACAGGCGGGCGCATCGGCAAGCAACGCATATCAAGCCATGCTCGATATACAGCCCGAAAGCCTGCACCAGCGCGTCGCCGTCATTATGGGCAGCAGCGAAGAAGTCGCCTATCTCGACCGCCTGCACGCAAAATAGACAGACAGCCGTTCACACAAGCACACGGCGGCGGCAATCTGATACTGCCGCCGTTATTTCAAACAGCACAAGCCTTCCGGTCAAATAACAAAAATGCCGTCTGAAAACATTTCAGACGGCATTTCAAAAACTCAAACCCGAATTATTTGCCCGCTGCTTTTTGCAGGATGGCGTACAACTCGTCTTTCAGTTTCAATTTGGCTTTTTTCAGCTCATCAATGTTTTCCGCGCCGCTGGTAACCGGATTGTTGACCAGACCGGTAATTTTATCGTCCAGCTCGTTGTGTTCGTCGAACAGACGGGCAAAGTGGGAATCTTCCTGTTTCAATTTGGAAATCAAATCACGGTATTCTGGGAACATATCGCTTTCCTCTCTTGGTTTACGGTTAAAAAGTCAAACTGAATCTTTACATTAATTATAACAAAGATAATATTTTTATCCAGTGTTTTGTTACACACGGCAACACCGCCCGCAGAAAACCGCCCCACCGTCCGACAAAATCGTTGACAATCCTCCGCTTTGCGCATAAATTTTCAATACCTAACCCTGACCACACAAAGGAATCAAGAGATGTTTTCAAAAAGCGTAACCATCACCCAATATGATCCCGAACTGGCGGCCGCCATCGCCCAAGAAGACCGCCGGCAGCAAGACCACGTCGAACTGATTGCCTCTGAAAACTACGTCAGCTGCGCCGTTATGGAAGCGCAAGGTTCCCAGCTGACCAACAAATACGCCGAAGGCTATCCTGGCAAACGCTACTACGGCGGCTGCGAATACGTCGATATTGTCGAACAATTAGCGATTGACCGCGTAAAAGAACTGTTTGGTGCCGCCTATGCCAACGTCCAACCGCACTCCGGCTCCCAAGCCAACCAAGCCGTATATGCTTCCGTTTTAAAACCGGGCGACACCATTTTGGGTATGTCTCTGGCACACGGCGGACACCTGACCCACGGCGCGAGCGTTAATATTTCCGGCAAACTCTACAACGCCATTACTTATGGTTTGGATGAAAACGAAGTGCTCGATTATGCCGAAGTGGAACGCTTGGCTCTTGAACACAAACCTAAAATGATTGTGGCGGGTGCGTCTGCCTACGCGTTGCAAATCGACTGGACAAAATTCCGCGAAATCGCCGATAAAGTCGGCGCATACCTCTTCGTCGATATGGCGCACTATGCGGGTCTGATTGCCGGCGGCGAATATCCCAACCCCGTGCCGTTCTGCGACTTCGTGACTACCACCACCCACAAAACCCTGCGCGGCCCTCGCGGCGGTGTGATTTTGTGCCGCGACAACACGCATGAAAAAGCACTGAACTCTTCCATCTTCCCAAGCCTGCAAGGCGGTCCGCTGATGCACGTCATCGCCGCCAAA
The DNA here is from genome assembly GCF_047915665.1 of Neisseria sp. LACPHL-SPEC-2024-00856. Lineage (NCBI taxonomy): Bacteria > Pseudomonadati > Pseudomonadota > Betaproteobacteria > Neisseriales > Neisseriaceae > Neisseria > Neisseria sp. LACPHL-SPEC-2024-00856. Next base: position 229,118 of record NZ_JBLRPR010000001.1, on the reverse strand, counting down.
GCCGTGGCGTTTAAAGAAGCGTTGCAACCTGAGTTCAAACAATACGCAAAACAAGTGAAAATCAATGCTGCCGCCATGGCGGAAGAATTGGTTAAACGCGGTTTGCGCATCGTTTCCGGCCGCACCGAAAGCCACGTTTTCCTCGTCGACCTGCAACCGATGAAAATCACCGGTAAAGCCGCCGAAGCCGCTTTGGGCAAAGCGCACATCACCGTCAACAAAAACGCCATCCCGAACGATCCGGAAAAACCGTTCGTTACCTCCGGCATCCGCATCGGCTCCGCTGCGATGACCACGCGCGGATTCAACGAAGCCGACGCACGCATATTGGCGAACTTGGTTGCCGACGTATTAGCAAATCCCGACGACGAAGCGAATCTGGAAAACGTCCGCAAACAGATTACCGCCCTCTGCGACAAATACCCCGTTTACGGCGCGTAAGCCTTTTTAAAAACCGATGCCGTCTGAAACCTTTTCAGACGGCATTTACTTAAAATCCAAGCTATTAAAAGGAAGTGTCCGACAGTTTGGACGATTTCGTTTTTGTTTTCACCGTGTCCAAATGTCCTGCCTATTGCTTCGGAGGCATAGGGCGCAGCGGTATTAACTGCGCTTTGTAACCCACTGGCTCGGTAACGCTAAATAAAGGCCGTCTGAAACGGGTTCACGGTTTTCAGACGACCTCTTAGCTCAAACCTTGAGAAGCGCATACATGCGTTCCGCACACATGCTACTTGTTGAGTTTAGGTTTCATATGGGCTATGGTTTGCTGATTGGACTGAAATAAATTTGAATAACTCAACTATTATATTTCTATAATACTGCAAAGAAATTTCCTTCAGCTTAAAAGACCCTTCATGCAGAGAATAAAACAGCCTAAATTTATCCTCTACAATCTCACACATCATTCTTAAACCATAATCCCCCAGCTCCGAAAGATAACAATACATGATATTTTCTTCACTTTCCTCTTCTTTTTCAAAATCAATATCATGCAATGAAAAAATACTTCCAGGAAACTTTTTACATAACGCCTTATCTAAATTATCTTTTAAAGTCATTATTTCACTGTTTAACGTTAACACAGCCCCTTCCCCTGGATATGCTTTATCATTAATCCAGAATACAAGGGGACCCATGCAATAATCTCCATCTCTAATTAATATGTCTGTTTGTACGAAAAAATCTGGTTTATTTCCAAAAATCATTTTAAAACCTTTTCTTTCCAACCTAAATTTCTTAAATCAAATTTAACCTTATTGTTTAATTTTAATTGATTATTGACATCACCCGTACTTCCATTCCAATGCCATTGATTATTATCATCCCCTGAAAATCGATGAATATTTCCATATTCGTCTTTTGAAAATCGAACTGTCGGAGATGATGGTATTGGTTTAGACTTTATAAATAAGTCAAGTGAATTCTTCGGTCCTTTGCCGGCTTTTGGATTCCAACCTGAACCGCCTGGAGTGTGTTTTGAGTTCGATTTATAAGTAACAACTTCATTATCAAACTTAATTTTTACAGTTTCAGGTACAGGTACAGAAGACCTACCCACCTGCCCTTTAGATGCTCCCAAATCATTCTTTTGATGACTCTTCGACGCCAACGCCGTATCCGGAATCCTGCCCCCCTTCGCAACATTGCCGTTTACAGGGATACGGATATTCCCCGCACCCGCCAATAAGGGATCGCTGCCGGTAACGGTCTGTTTGATGTTTTTCAGGTTGCGGATGCCTGCACGAACTGCTGCATTTACCCTTGGGTTCGGGATGACAAAGCCCGTCAGGATGTCGGTAACGTTCAATGCAAACTCTTCGTTTTTCCGCTCTTCCTGCCTGATTTTGGTGTCTTTCGTCCCGCTGTGCAGCCAGGTCAGGTTGCAGTATTCGGGTTTGTCCTGTCGGCGGTATTCCTCAAACAGTTTCGGATCATTATAGGCTTGCGGATTTCTTGTGCCGTAGTCGCGGTAGTCCCAAGTATAACCCAAGGCTTTGTCTTTGCCTTTCATTCCGATAAGGGATATGACGCTTTGGTCGGTATAGCCGTCTTGGGAACCTTTGTCCACCCAACGCAGTATCTGCCTGCGGATTCTCATTGCCGCTTCTTGGCTGCTGATTTTTCTGCCTTCGCGTTTTTCAACTTCGCGCTTGAGGGCTTCGGTATATTTGCCGAACTACGGTTGATTGGACAGTTTCAATATATAAGGTGATGTAGGTTGCTTTTGTCTGATTGCTAAAGGTCGTCTGAAAACGTATTTTTTGTTGTTTCAGACGACCTTTTGGCTTAAACCCTGAGAACCGCATGCGTGCGCATTCCGCACACATGCTACTTGTTGAGTTTAGGTTTCATATGGGCCACGGCTTGCTTTCCAAATATGCTTTTATTTCATACATTAGATTATTTATATTAGGGGAAACTACATTTCCTGTTTTTTCTATTACAAGTAGACAATTATATTTTATTGCCCAATCAATGGTTTTCTGAATAAATTTAGTATAATCAAATCTTAAATCAAGTTCACACTCTATATCATCTGGCCAAACGGTAAGACTATTACCAAAATTATCACAAAACATGATTGCGTCTTTATCCCAAGACTCTTTCAATTTAAGCTGTTTCTTTGCTTCATTTATTATTGATAATAATATAACATCATTATCGATAAAGTAATTTTCAAAACTTTTATTCTCATTAAAATTCTGAAAACCATTAGATCGATACTCATCAAGTATGATATCTTTATTTGCATTAAATTTATTTCTGATAGCAGCTGATGGTATGAGGTAGTACCGATAATTCCAAATTGCCATTTTTATTTACTCCTATATTTATTATCTAATGAAACCAATTCCCTGCTTTCAGACGACCTTTTATCAAATATTATCGGCAGCGGCTCAATGCCAACTTTAAACCTGCTCCGATTTCTTCAGAGCTGTTATCCAATGATAAAATTACATCGTCTGCATCAATGGCATCCCACGCTTCCGGCTTGGCATGGCGGCTCGGGCTGATTTTCAGGCAGCCGTTGTGCAGCCAAATATCCACGCTCATCATGTTTTTAAATAGGGCGCGTCTGGTTTTATAGCCCAAGTTCCCGCATAGCTTGGCAACCCAATCCTCATAACGTGGTTTAAAACTTTCCTGTTTTAAAAAATCAATACGTTTAGCTTCGTTGTCTAACGTCCTGCTGTTCGCCAATGCTTGTAAGACCGTCGTGCCTAAAGTTTCATTGTCGGTATCCAATGGCAGGATATGGGGGGGGATATAGGTGGTCTGGAGCATATCGCCCAAATCCTGACCATGTTTGAATAATCAAGGCTCTTTCATTTGCCTTATAGCCAGCCCAATAATCTTGTTCTTGATTGAAAGTCATTTATTCGATCTCCGTAATTTTGACTGTAATGTTTTGACTTTTGCCATACTCTACCACACGTTGCAACTGCAATCTTTGCTCCTTTACAGCCCCAAAAGTTTTTATATAAATAAATTGCCCTCCCCCCATTCTTTTGCCCCCGAAACACAAATGCCGTCTGAAGCCTTTCAGACGGCATTTGTTGCTTTATATTCATTCTGCCTGCTTAGGCAAATTGCCGTGTAAAACCGACAAACTCCTCTTTTTTCGATTTTGCCCTACCTGAATCGATGGCTTCCCGTGCGGCAGATATGCCGTCTGAAAGCGAAGCAGCGATATTTCCGGCATATAGGGCGGCGGCGGTATTAAGCAATACGATATCGCGTGCCGCCCCTTCTCTTCCTTCCAGCACCTCGTTCATTTTCAACAAAGATTCCTGAGTATTGGCAACTTTGATTTCATCTAAATTGCGGCGGGTTTCGATACCGAAATCTTCTGGGCGGATGTCGTATTCGCTGATTTTTCCGTCTTTGAGTTCGGCAACGCGCGTTTTGCCCGTCAGTGTAATTTCATCCAAGCCGCCCTCCCCGCAAACAACCAAAACGTGTTTAGAACCGAGTTGTTGCAAGACCCGCGACAAAATGCCGCACAAATCGGTATGGAACACGCCCAAAAGCTGGTTCGGCGCGCTCGCAGGATTGGTTAACGGACCCAATATGTTGAAAATACTTCGGAAACCGAGCGAACGTCGTACCGGGGCGACATAGCGCATGGCACTGTGGTGATTGGGTGCGAACATAAACCCTATACCGGTCTGGCTGATACTTTGGGCAATCTGTTCGGGAGTCAGATTGAGGTTTGCACCCATTTGCTCCATTACGTCCGCCGCGCCGCTGGAAGATGAAACGGAACGCCCGCCGTGTTTGGCAACCTTCGCGCCTGCCGCTGCGGCAACAAACATCGAAGTCGTCGAAATATTAAAGGTTTTCGCACCATCCCCGCCCGTACCGACGATATCGACCAGCCCCTGAGCATTCTCCAGCGGCACTTTTGTCGCAAACTCGCGCATGACGGCTGCAGCTGCGGTAATTTCGGAAACGGTTTCAACCTTGATACGCAATCCTGTCAAAATAGCCGCTATCTGCTCCGGCGGAACCTGTCCGCTCATAATCTGACGCATCAAGTCAGTCATTTCATCGTAAAACAACTCATTATTGCTGATTAATCGTTCGATGGCCTGTTGCGGTGTAATCATTTTTGTCCTCCGTTCAATATTCGGACGAAAATGCCGTCTGAAGGGTTTCAGACGGCATCACGTCAGATTTTTTGCGGTTTGAAGTTTTGAAATTCAACTAGAAAATTGTTTAACATATCATGTCCGTGTTCAGTCAGCAGGGCTTCAGGGTGGAATTGCACCCCCTCAACAGCATATTCCTTATGGCGCACACCCATAATCTCGCCGTCCGCAGTCCAAGCCGTTACTTCCAAACATTCGGGCATCGTATCCCGATCGATAACGAGGCTGTGATAACGCGTACAGGTAACAGGATTGGGCAAATCTTTAAACATACCCTTACCCGAATGGGACACAGGCGACACCTTGCCGTGCATCAAGGTTTTTGCCCGTACCACATCTCCGCCAAACGCTTCGCCTATCGTCTGATGTCCGAGGCAGACACCCATAATCGGCAGCCTGCCCGCAAAATGGCGCATGGCTTCTACTGAAATCCCTGCCTCTTTAGGGGAACACGGTCCGGGGCCGATTACAAGATATTGCGGCTTTAAGGCTTCGATTTCTTCCAATGTAATATCATCGTTACGGCGCACGACAACTTCCTGCCCCAATTCTGTAAAATACTGGACAATGTTGTAAGTGAAACTGTCATAATTGTCGATAAACAAAAGCATTTTGTTATTAACCTATTGATTTAAAATATTTTTTGTTGTTAACTGCATTTCCGATACCCCCGATCATACCCCCTATATCTTAGCGTACCTGATGCACCCTTAGGAATCTGACGCAGAGTCTCGCTTTCTGACAAGTATGCAATTTTGCCATCTTTTCGACCATTCAGGAAAGCACCGATTTTATGCCCTCATAAATTTTGGTTATCCCGCAGCCGAATATAATGGGCAAACATAGCGGAATCTGCGTCAACATCAACCACGCCCCCGAATGACGGCGGATACAAATGGACACCGCCCGATGCCGCAACCGTGTCATTTGAAAAACTTTTGCCTATGCCCTCTGAGTGTTCTCAAAATCTTATGATATAAAAAATGTAATGTTATATAATAACAAACTTTTGAAATGCGAAGAGAAGCCAAAATGGAACAAACCACACTCAAGCCCATTGTTTTATCAATTCTTTTAATCAACACACCCCTCCTTGCCCAAGCGCATGAAACTGAGCAATCGGTGGGCTTGGAAACGGTCAGCGTCGTCGGCAAAAGCCGTCCGCGCGCCACATCCGGGCTGCTGCACACTTCGACCGCCTCCGACAAAATCATCTCCGGCGACACCTTGCGCCAAAAAGCTGTCAACTTAGGCGATGCTTTAGACGGCGTACCGGGCATTCATGCCTCGCAATACGGCGGCGGCGCGTCCGCTCCCGTCATTCGCGGTCAAACAGGCAGACGGATTAAAGTTTTGAACCATCACGGCGAAACGGGCGATATGGCGGACTTCTCGCCCGACCATGCCCTGATGGTGGACAGCGCCTTGTCGCAACAGGTCGAAATCCTGCGCGGTCCGGTTACGCTCTTGTACAGCTCGGGCAATGTGGCCGGTTTGGTCGATGTTGCCGATGGCAAAATCCCCGAAAAAATGCCTGAAAACGGCGTATCGGGCGAAGCCGGATTGCGTTTGAGCAGCGGCAATTTGGAAAAACTGACATCCGCAGGCATCAATATCGGTTTGGGCAACAACTTCGTGCTGCATACCGAAGGCTTGTACCGCAAATCTGGCGATTACGCCGTACCGCGCTATCAAAAAGAAGAAGGCCGTCTGAAACGACTGCCCGACAGCCATGCCGATTCCAAAACAGGCAGCATCGGGCTGTCTTGGGTAGGTGAAAAAGGCTTTATCGGCGTGGCGTACAGCAACCGTCGCGACCAATACGGTCTGCCTGCCCACAGCCACGAATACGATGATTGCCACGCCGACATCATCTGGCAAAAGAGTTTGATTAACAAACGCTATTTGCAGCTTTATCCGCACCTGTTGACCGAAGAAGACGTCGATTACGACAATCCGGGCTTGAGCTGCGGCTTCCACGACGACGATAATGCACACACCCATGTCCACAACGGCAAACCGTGGATAGACCTGCGCAATAAACGCTACGAACTCCGCGCCGAATGGAAGCAGCCGCTCCCCGGTTTTGAAGCCCTGCGCGTACACCTGAACCGCAACGACTACCACCACGACGAAAAAGCAGGCGATGCAGTAGAAAACTTCTTCAACAACAAAACACACAATGCCCGTATCGAGTTGCGCCACCAACCCATAGGCCGTCTGAAAGGCAGCTGGGGCGTGCAATATTTGGGACAAAAATCCAGCGCGCTTTCCGCCATTCCCGAAACCGTCCAACAGCCGATGTTGATTGACAACAATGTGCGCCATTACAGCTTTTTCGGTGTAGAACAGGCAAACTGGGACAACTTCACGCTTGAAGGCGGCGTACGCGTGGAAAAACAAAAAGCCTCCATCCAGTACGACAAAGCATTGATTGATCGGGAAAACTACTACAACCAGCCCCTACCCGACCTCGGCGCACACCGCCAAACCGCCCGCTCGTTCGCACTTTCGGGCAACTGGTATTTCACGCCGCAACACAAACTCAGCCTGACCGCCTCCCATCAGGAACGCCTGCCGTCAACGCAAGAGCTGTACGCACACGGCAAACACGTCGCCACCAACACTTTTGAAGTCGGCAACAAACACCTCAACAAAGAGCGTTCCAACAACATCGAACTCGCGCTGGGCTACGAAGGCGACCGCTGGCAATACAATCTGGCACTCTATCGCAACCGCTTCGGCAACTACATTTACGCCCAAACCTTAAACGACGGACGCGGCCCCAAATCCATCGAAGACGACAGCGAAATGAAGCTCGTGCGCTACAACCAATCCGGCGCCGACTTCTACGGCGCGGAAGGCGAAATCTACTTCAAACCGACACCGCGCTACCGCATCGGCGTTTCCGGCGACTATGTACGAGGCCGTCTGAAAAACCTGCCGTCCCTACCCGGCAGGGAAGATGCCTACGGCAACCGTCCTTTCATCGCACAGGACGACCAAAACGCCCCTCGTGTTCCGGCTGCGCGCCTCGGCGTTCACCTGAAAGCCTCGCTGACCGACCGCATCGATGCCAATTTGGACTACTACCGCGTGTTTGCCCAAAACAAACTCGCCCGCTACGAAACGCGTACGCCCGGACACCATATGCTCAACCTCGGCGCAAACTACCGCCGCAATACGCGCTATGGCGAGTGGAATTGGTACGTCAAAGCCGACAACCTGCTCAACCAATCCGTTTACGCCCACAGCAGCTTCCTCTCTGATACGCCGCAAATGGGCCGCAGCTTTACCGGCGGTGTGAACGTGAAGTTTTAAAATCGGAAACGCAGGCAGCCTGAAAAACACCCGTAGGTCGGATACTTGTATCCGACACCAAAAGTTCCCTTGAAATCAAAATGTCGAATTCGAGAATCCGACCTACTGCTACTAATCTACGTCGGCCCCAAACAAAAAGCCATGTTTTAAGCCGTCCGATATGAATTAATCTTGACGTATTTTTTTTTTTTTTTACTATAATTTATAAATAAGCTGCTTTGTTATTTTTTCGTTTATAAATTCAGAAGGAATAAAATTGAAACCTTATTTGTTGATTGTAGTATGTTTTTTAACCGGATGCGGTGTGCGTTCCGTGCGACTTCCCGAATGGCAGGCAATTGATGGCAGCCGCACTGATGGTACGATTACTTTGGCTTATGAGCAAAATTTCCGCTCCCGCTTAATACCCCGCATAGGACAAGATAACGAGGTGGCGAAAACTCGTTGCCGAGTTTGGGGTTACAACAGTGCCGAGGCGTTTGGCGGTTCAACACGAAGCTGCGTGGCAACTCCCGCACGCGCCCATGCCAAAGTGCCGTGTCTGATTTGGCGATTTGAAAAACGCTATCAATGTACCAACCATGTCAGCGATAAAGTGCAACACACACCAGTGCAATACACGCCAATGCAACAGCAGCCCATTCAAAACAACATCACGATTGAATTAAGTCCCACCAACGTACCGCAAGTTAAAACGAAACAAACTAAATAGGCAACCTGAAAACCCATTTCAGGCTGCCTGAGACCTTTGTAAAATTCCCCAAAATCCCCTAAAGTCCCACCAAGACATTTAGGGGATTTTCCATGAGCACCTTCTTCCGGCAAACCGCCCAAGCCATGATTGCCAAACATATCGACCGCTTCCCACTATTGGAGTTGGATCAAGTGATTGATTGGCAGCCGATTGAACAGTACCTGAATCGTCAAAGAACCCGTTACCTCCGAGACCACCGCGACCGTCCCGCCTATCCCCTGTTGTCCATGAAGCCGTCCTGCTCGGACAATGGCACAGCCTCTCCGATCCCAAACTCGAACACAGCCTCATCACCCGCATCGACTTCAACCTGTTTTGCCGTTTTTAGGCAAACAAAAAAGGTTTTCAGACGGCAGTCTGAAAACCTTTTTCTTACTTTAAATCAATTTTAAAACCAGCAATTAATCTTTCAACACATCTTGCACAGCCGCCTGAATCTTAGCCGCCGCTTCAATTTGCCGTTGTTCGGCAGATGGGTTTGCCGCTGTTTCAACCGGAGCAGTTTGTAAAGCAGGCTCAGATTCAGGCTCAGATTCAGTTTGCGGCGCAGTCAGCGGCAAACGCGCCAATACAGTGCTGACGCCGGTTACTTTATCGCCAATCGCCACTTGCGCCTGCGCATCGACAGGCAGATACATATCCACGCGCGAACCGAAGCGGATAAAGCCATAACGTTCGCCGCGAGACAGTTTCGCACCTGCTTGGGTGTAGCACAAAATACGGCGCGCCACCAAACCGGCCACTTGAACAAAAGTAATTTCACGACCTGAAGCCGTAGTCGCCAAAACCGCATTACGTTCATTTTCCGTGCTGGCTTTATCCAAATCCGCATTCACGAATTTGCCTTTGTTATAGACCACTTTCGTTACCGTACAATCGGCAGGCGATTTTTGAGAATGCACGTTGAACACGTTCATAAAAATACTGATTTTCAAAGCATCGACATCACGATACGGATCGCGTGCGCGCTCGACCACCACGATACGGCCGTCAACAGGGCTCAACACCGCTTCAGGGTTTTGCGGAATCTCACGCGCAGGGTCGCGGAAAAACTGCAGGGCAAATACGGTAAACACCCAAAACGGCAAAGACCACCAGCCGCAACACATCGACACCAGCAGGCTCAAAGCCAAACCGCCGCCGATAATCGGCCAGCCCTCACGGGCGATAATCGGGTGGGGGTAAAGACGGTTCATTTGTCATCCTTTTGTTCAAGCGGGTTAAAATTGCCGCCATTATAACGGAATCTGCCGCGTTCCGCCGACAAATGCCGTCTGAACGCGGCTTCAGACGGCATCCGAGAAAGTGCTACAATATCGGTTTTCCTTTATTTTTCAGGCGGCATCCATTATGTGCAACCATCATCCCCAACATTCGCACGACAACGACACCATCCGCATCCGCGGCGCGCGCACGCATAATTTGAAAAACATCGATTTGGACATTCCGCGCCACAAGCTCGTGGTGGTAACAGGATTGTCGGGCAGCGGCAAGTCGTCGCTGGCGTTTGACACGCTGTATGCCGAAGGGCAGCGGCGTTATGTCGAGAGCCTTTCCGCCTATGCGCGGCAGTTTTTGCAGATGATGGACAAACCCGACGTCGATTTGATCGAGGGTCTGTCGCCCGCGATTTCCATCGAGCAGAAATCCACCAGCCACAACCCTCGTTCCACCGTCGGCACGGTTACGGAAATCCACGATTACCTGCGCCTTTTGTACGCCCGCGTCGGTACGCCGTATTGCCCCGAACACAAGCTGCCGCTGTCGAGCCAAACCGTATCGCAGATGGTCGATGCCGTATTGAAACTGCCGGAAGATACACGCGTGATGATTCTGGCACCGGCAGTGCGCGAGCGTAAGGGCGAGTTTGTCGATTTCTTTGCCGACTTGCAGGCACAAGGTTTTGCGCGGGTACGCGTGGACGGCGAAGTCTATCAGCTTGACGAAGTACCGAAGCTGGAAAAAAACATCAAACACAACATCGACGTGGTCATCGACCGCGTGAAAGTGAAGGCGGACATCAAGCAGCGGCTGGCGGAAAGTTTTGAAACCGCGCTACGCCACGGCAACGAGCGCGCGCTGGCGATGGAGATGGACAGCGGCGAAGAACATTGGTTCTCCGCGCGTTTCGCCTGCCCCGTATGTTCGTACAGCCTGCCCGAATTAGAGCCGCGCCTCTTTTCGTTCAACAACCCGATGGGTTCCTGCCCGACTTGCGACGGCTTGGGCAACACCAATTTCTTCGATCCCGAAAAAGTAGTCGCCCATCCCGAATTGTCGCTGGCTTCGGGCGCGATTGACGGCTGGGACAAGCGCAACCAGTTCTATTTCCAAATGATTCAGTCGCTGGCACGGCATTACGGTTTTGATGTGCAGGCTGCTTGGGAAACCCTACCTGCAAAAATCAAAAAAGTCGTGTTGCACGGCTCGGGCAAGGAAGTCATTGATTTCACCTACCTATCCGAACGCGGCACCACCTTCAACCGCAGCCACGCCTTCGAAGGCATCATTCCCAATCTCGAACGCCGCTACCGCGAAACCGACAGCGAAACCGTGCGCGAAAAACTGCGCGAATACCAGAACCACCGCGCCTGCCCAAGCTGCGGCGGTGCACGTTTGCGCAAAGAAGCGCGCTACGTTTACGTCAGCGGCGAACCGTTGCACGAAGTCTCCGCCTGGCCGCTGACCAAAACCCACCAATTCTTTGAAACGCTGGATTTGGACGGCAACAAAAAACAAATCGCCGAAAAAATTCTCAAAGAAATCACCGAGCGGCTCGGCTTCCTGATTAACGTCGGACTGGATTACCTGAATCTAAGCCGCTCCGCCGAAACCCTTTCCGGCGGCGAAGCCCAGCGCATCCGCCTCGCCAGCCAAATCGGCAGCGGACTGACTGGCGTGATGTACGTTTTGGACGAACCCTCCATCGGTCTGCACCAGCGCGACAACGACCGCCTGCTCGCCACCCTCAAACGCCTTCGCGATTTGGGCAACAGCGTGATTGTGGTCGAACACGACGAAGACGCCATCCGCGAAGCCGATTTCGTCGTCGATATGGGCCCCGGCGCAGGCGAACACGGCGGCAACGTATTGATTGCCGACACGCCAGAAAACGTCGCCCAATGCGAAAACTCCGTTACCGGACAATACCTCAGCGGCAAAAAATCCATTGCCGTGCCGTCTGAACGTACGCCCGTCAATCCCGACCGAATGCTCGTCCTCAAAGGCGCGCGCGGCAACAACCTCAAAAACGTTACCCTCGAACTGCCGCTCGGTTTGATTACCTGCATCACCGGCGTATCCGGCAGCGGCAAGTCCACCCTGATTAACGACACCCTCGCCAAAATCACTGCCCGCGAACTCAACCGCGCCCAAGAAGAACCCGCCCCATACGACGACATCCACGGTCTCGAACACCTCGACAAAGTCATCAACGTCGACCAATCCCCCATCGGCCGCACCCCGCGTTCCAACCCCGCCACCTACACCGGCCTGTTCACCCCCATCCGCGAACTCTTCGCCGGCGTACCCCTCTCGCGCGAACGCGGCTACAACGTCGGCAGATTCTCCTTCAATGTCAAAGGCGGCCGCTGCGAAGCCTGCCAAGGCGACGGCGTGATTAAAGTCGAAATGCACTTCCTGCCCGACGTGTACGTCCCCTGCGAAGTCTGCCACGGCAAACGCTACAACCGCGAAACCCTCGAAATCCAATACAAAGGCAAAAACATCAGCCAAGTCCTCGACATGACCGTCGAAGAAGCCCGCGAATTCTTCGACGCCGTCCCCACCGTATCGCGCAAACTGCAAACTCTGATGGACGTAGGTCTCGGCTACATCCGCCTCGGCCAATCCGCCACCACCCTCTCCGGCGGCGAAGCCCAGCGCGTCAAACTCGCCTTGGAGCTATCCAAACGCGACACCGGCAGAACGCTCTACATCCTCGACGAACCCACCACCGGCCTGCACTTCGCCGATATTGCCCTGCTGCTGGAAGTGATAGGCCGTCTGAAAGGCAAAGGCAACTCGATTGTGATTATCGAGCATAATCTGGACGTGATTAAAACTGCAGATTGGATTGTGGACTTAGGGCCGGAGGGCGGCGATGGGGGGGGTACAATTATTGCTTGTGGAACGCCGGAAGGGGTGGCGGAAGAGAAAAATAGTTATACTGGGAAATATTTGAAAAAACTCTTGTGAATTTGCATTTAATAAAAATATTTCTATATTATTCAAATAATTTATTTAGGATAATTAGTTATGGCACAGCATAAAAAAACCGAAACAACAGATCTAGATTCCTCTCAACCTACCCAAAATCCATCTTCTCATAATACAGAGCAAAAAGGAGATATTGCTGAGTCCACGCCCAACCAATATAACAAACCCAAATGGTATAAAACCGAATTTATTGAAATTACTATGGTGATTTTGAGTCTTACTTTTGGAGTTTGTGCATTCTATGAGTATTTCAGAATTCCCAAGCTAACTAATGAAATTGATGATTTGAATAAAAAGATTCAAAAGTTAGAAGCTTCAAATGCTTATTTACAAAATGAGTCAATAGTCGCAAAATTAACTAGAGTTAATAAACTTTTGAATGAAAGTTTAGAAAGCAAAGAATCAGCTCTTGTATCAAAAGACCAGTTAATTCAAAAGCTCGAGCGATCTGAAACTAATCTTAATTATCAAATAAATGAGTTAAAAGGAAATATTCAGAAGTGGGATAGTGCATATAAGGAGATCAACAGTAGATTTATACGTTGTTCAGCAAATTTTGGGTTTAAAAGAGAAATTGATAATCTTAGACAAAAAATTGAGCATAATAATAATGAAATTAACGGGTACGCCCCAACTGAACGAAAAATCAATACATTAACTATAGATAATCAAAATTTGAATGAGATGATTCGTGGCTATCAAGAAAAGATGCAGTGCCAAAATTAACGACCAATAATTCGTGTAGCAAGCCGTAGCCTGCATATCCAACCGACCGCGTGCGTGGCTACGCCACACACCCTACCTGTGAATCGCACGGAGCTTCAAAGCCAACGTGTAGGGTGTGTGCGGTACGCACGCATGCGGTTGCTTGATTGACGGTTTACCGTTTCAACATTTCAGACGACCTCCAATGTCGTCTGAAAACATCAGCTTCAACAAAGTTAAAACCTTAAACAACAAATCATTCCTTCTCCAACACCCAAACCACAAGCAAAAATCCTATGGCGCGTTATCGCAGAAACTTCATTGCCGGCGGCACATTCTTTTTCACCGTCAAACTCGCCGACCCGAAATCGCGCCTGCTTGTCGAACATATCGACTTCGCGGGCAGCTTATATGGATGTGCAAAAACAATATTCCTTTGAAACCGTCGCCGTATGCGTGCTGCCGAACCATATCCACGCCATTTGGACGCTGCCGCCCGATGATGCGGATTATTCCCTACTCCGGCGGCTGATTAAAACCAAATTCTCCGCACATTTCCCTCATGCCCAAAACCTGTCTGCAAGCAAACAGCGGCGGCACGAACGCGGTATTTGGCAACGGTATTTTACGAACACACCGTGCGCGACGAAACGGATTTGCAGCATTGCGCGGACTACATCCATTCCAATCTTATCAAACAAAAAATGTCGCGTGCTAAAACAGAATCCCGCAAAAAATAATATCAGTCTTTTCAAATGTAATACTTATCATTCCCTGACTTCAAAAAAGACGCGTGCAACCTGACTTACGGGTTTGCTCCTGTTTGACCGATAAATATTCTGACTGCATCAAAGGGCAAAAATAATGTGGGTATGTTGAGGCTGCCTCTTTTTGAAATGACAAACAAAATGCCGTCTGAAACCCGATTTCCGGTTTCAGACGGCATTTGATGTTCAATCAGTTGTCAACCCTGATTATGCCAAACCTTTTGCTTTCAACACTTCCAGCATGGTAGTGCCCAACTCGGCAGGGCTGCGAGTATAGGCGATACCGGCTTTTTCAAACGCGGCGAATTTTTCCTCGGCAGTACCTTTGCCGCCGGAAATAATCGCACCGGCGTGGCCCATGCGTTTGCCTTTAGGAGCGGTAACACCAGCGATGTAACCTACAACAGGTTTGGTTACGTTGGATTGGATGTATTCGGCTGCTTCTTCTTCCGCAGTACCACCGATTTCACCAATCATGATGATGGCGTCGGTATCTGGGTCTTCTTGAAAAAGTTTCAGTGCATCGATTTGGTTCATACCGGGAATCGGGTCGCCGCCGATACCGATACAGGTTGATTGACCCAAGCCCAGTTTGGTGGTTTGTGCCACGGCTTCGTAAGTCAATGTACCGGAACGGGAAATAATACCGATGCGGCCCGGAGTGTGGATGTGGCCCGGCATAATGCCGATTTTGCACTCGCCCGGAGTAATCACGCCCGGGCAGTTAGGGCCGACCAAGCGGGTACCGTTGCCGTTGGTTTCCAAATAACGTTTGGCTTTGAGCATGTCCAGAGTTGGCACGCCTTCGGTAATCACAACGACCAAGCCTACGCCTGAATCAACGGCTTCAACGATAGAATCCAAAACAAACGGAGCGGGAACGTAAATTACAGATGCGTCCGCGCCGGTTTCTTTAACAGCTTCTTTCATGGTGTTGAATACAGGCAGGTTCAGGTGGGTTTGACCGCCTTTGCCCGGGGTAACGCCGCCGACAACTTTAGTGCCGTAAGCCAGAGCTTGTTCGGAGTGGAAAGTACCGTTTTTACCGGTAAAACCTTGAACCAATACTTTGGTGTCTTTATTAATCAATACGCTCATTCTTTTCTCCTTAGGCGTTTACGGCTGCGACAATTTTTTCGGCTGCGTCATTCAGGCCGTCTGCAGAAGTCAGTTTCAGGCCTGATTCGTTCAGGATTTTCGCGCCGAGTTCGGCGTTGTTACCTTCCAAACGAACAACGACAGGAACGTTGACATTGATTTCTTTAACGGCTGCCACGATGGCTTCCGCAATCATGTCGCAACGTACGATACCGCCGAAGATGTTGATCAATACGCCTTTAACAGATTTGTCTTCCAAAATCAGTTTGAACGCTTCAACCACGCGGTCTTTGGTTGCGCCGCCACCAACGTCCAAGAAGTTGGCAGGTTGGCCGCCTTTGAGTTTGATGATGTCCATAGTAGCCATCGCCAAACCGGCACCGTTAACCATACAGCCGATGTTACCTTCCAGGGCAACATAGTTCAGGTCGAATTCAGAAGCTTTCAGCTCACGTTCGTTTTCTTGAGATTTATCGCGCAATTCGGCGATTTTTGGCAGGCGGTAGAGAGCGTTGCTGTCGATACCGATTTTGCCGTCCACGCAAGCCAGTGCGCCGTTTTCGCGAACTGCCAATGGGTTTACTTCAAACAGGGCGAAGTCGTTTTCGATAAACGCTTTGTACGCGCCGGTCATCAGTTTGACGAACTCGTTGATTTGTTTGTCTTTCAAGCCCAGTTGGAAGGCAACTTCGCGAGCTTGGCAAGGTTGCAGGCCGACCAACGGATCAACGGTTACTTTGAAGATTTTTTCAGGAGTTTCGGCAGCAACTTTTTCGATTTCTACGCCGCCTTCGGTAGAAGCCATGAATGTAACGCGGCGGGTAGAACGGTCAACCACTGCGCCCAAGTACAGCTCGGTTTGAACCGGATACATGTCTTCGCAAACCAAAACGCTGTTGACAGGTTGACCGTTGGCATCCGTTTGGTAAGTTACCAAGTTGGTGCCAATCAGGCTTTCAGCCACTTCTTTGGCTTCTTCGCGGCTTTTAACGACTTTTACGCCGCCCGCTTTACCGCGGCCGCCGGCGTGTACTTGTGCTTTGACAACAGCGAATTTACCGCCCAATTTGTCGTAAGCTGCAGCGGCTTCTTCGCCGTTGTGCGCCAAAATACCGCCTTGCACGGGCAAACCGTAGCTAGCCAGCAGTTCTTTAGCCTGATACTCGTGTAGATTCATGGATTTCTCCTTAAGGTGAGTGGGTCTTAGGAATCGCCCTGCGGACAATCCTATATTTTCAGACGGCACTATTGTTTACTGAAAGGCAGCCACATCCTCGCCAACAAATACATGACCGCGCCGCCTCCCCCGAGAATAAAAAAGACGATGCCTTTTTTACGCGAATTCGGGCAGAGCAGGTAAACGGCAAGGCTGAAACTGATAAACAACAATGCCACGCGCCAAACCAATTCTTTATCTTTGAAACGGTTGAGCGTATAAGTTTCGGTCATCATCACATACATCTGCCACAATGCGGCCATACACATGCTGATGATACCCATCGGTATAAAGAAAATACCGACTATTTCTTTGTTCATAATGAATGTAAATGCTGTTTGTTTGCCTGACGGAATTATAAATCAGAAAACGAAGCTCTCGGAACATTCAATTTGTCGAAGGCCTTAAGGCCGTCTGAAAAGTTTCAGACGGCCTTAATGTCTATCAACCGTGCAAAGCGCGTTTGTCGGCCGCCAATGCAGCTTCGTGAACCACTTCGGACAAGGTTGGGTGGGCATGGATAATGCGGGCGATGTCTTCGCTGCTGGCGAAGAATTCGAGCGCAGTCACGCCTTCGGTAACCAATTCGCTAACAACCGGGCCGATCATGTGTACGCCCAAGATGCGGTCGGTTTTGGCATCTGCCAATACTTTAACCGTACCTTTGGCTTTGCCCATTGCCAATGCGCGACCGTTTGCACCGAAACCTGAAGTACCTTTTTTGTACTCCACGCCTTCGGCTTTGAGCTGTTCTTCGGTTTTACCCACCCAAGCGATTTCAGGATCGGTGTAAATCACAAACGGTACGTTGTTGAAGTCGATATGCGGTTTTTGACCGGCAATGCGCTCGGCAACGGCAACGCCTTCATCGCTGGCTTTATGTGCCAACATCGGGCCGCGAACCACGTCGCCGATTGCCCATACGTTAGGCAGGTTGGTACGGCATTCGCCGTCTACTTTGATAAAGCCGCGCTCGTCTTTTTCCAAGCCTACGGCTTCGGCGTTCAGGCCTTTGGTGTTTGGAATACGGCCGATGGCAACGATCAGTTTGTCGAATACTTCGGTTTTGGCTTCGCCGGCAGCAGTTTCGTAAGCAACGGAAATGCCTTTGCCTTCAGATTTGATGTCGCCGATTTTCACGCCCAATTCAATGCTCAAGCCTTGCTCTTTGGTGAAGTATTTGAAGGCTTCTTTAGCGATTTGTTGGTCTGCGGCAGCCAGGAAGGTCGGCGCGGCTTCAAGAATGGTAACTTCTGCACCCACGCGGTTCCATACGGAACCCATTTCCAAACCAATCACGCCGGAACCGATCACGCCGAGTTTGGCAGGTACTTCGGTCAGGTTCAATGCGCCTTCGTTGTCCAATACGTTCACATTGTCGATAGCGACTTGTGGCAGCGGACGCGGTACGGAACCGGTTGCTACGATGACGTGTTTGGCTTCGATAACGGTTTTCTCGCCTTTGTTATCGACTTCGATTTGGTAGGCATCGCCATTTTTACCGGCAAAGGAAGCCGTACCGAACAGGCTGGTTACTTTGTTTTTTTGGAACAGGAATTTTACGCCGCCGGTCAGTTTGGTCACGATGGCATCTTTGCGCTCAATCATTTTGGCCGCGTCGAATTTTACGTCGCCGACAGTGATACCGTGTTCGGCAAAATCGTGTTGCGCAGCGTGGAAATGTTCGCTGGATTGCAACAGGGCTTTGGAAGGGATACAGCCTACGTTCAAGCAAGTACCGCCCAATGCAGGGGCATTGCCTGCTTTGTTAACGCCTGCATCGACGCAAGCGGTTTTGAAACCCAGTTGCGCGGCACGGATGGCGGCAACGTATCCGCCCGGGCCTGCACCAATCACTACTACATCATATTGAGACATCGTGTCATCCTTTGCTTTTGCAGTATCTCAAAATAAAAACGATACTTTTTGTTTCTTTTTTATTTTGAATGACTGCGTTTTGATGGTTTTAAGAAAAGACCGTCTGAAAGTCCATATCTGTCGATTCATTCGAATCAAATGTTTCAGACGGCCTCAATCGTTCGTTGAGCCTATTGTAGCACGATACTACATTACGCTACATCTAAATATAGTGGATTAAATTTAAATCAGGACAAGGCGACGAAGCCGCAGACAGTACAGATAGTACGGCAAGGCGAGGCAACGCCGTACTGGTTTAAATTTAATCCACTATAAAAATTCAGACGGCCTTTTCATTAACAAATAAAAGGCCGTCTGAAACGATTACAGATCCAACAACAGGCGTGCCGGGTCTTCCAACGCGTCTTTAATGGCTACCAAGGTCAATACAGCTTCGCGGCCGTCAATGATACGGTGGTCATAAGACAGAGCCAGATACATCATTGGACGGACAACAACTTGGCCGTTTTCAACCACGGCGCGCTCTTTAGTGGCGTGCATACCTAAAATTGCAGATTGAGGCGGGTTGATGATCGGGGTGGACATCATAGAACCGAAGGTACCGCCATTGGTAATACTGAATGTACCGCCGGTCAGATCTTCGATAGCGATTTTGCCGTCTTTGGCTTTTTTCGCGTAATCAACAATTGCTTGTTCGATGTCGGCAATGCTCATTTGGTCGGCATCGCGCAGGATTGGCACAACTAAACCGCGTGGGCTGCCGATGGCGATACCGATGTCGAAGTAGCCGTGGTAAACGATGTCTTTGCCGTCAACAGAAGCATTCACAACCGGATATTTTTTCAGGGCGGCAACAGCGGCTTTAACGAAGAAGGACATAAAGCCCAATTTCACGCCGTGTTCTTTCTCGAATTTTTCTTTGTACTTCGCACGCAAGTCCATGATTGGTTTCATGTTGACTTCGTTGAATGTAGTCAGAATGGCGTTTTCTTGTTGAGAAGCCAGGAGGCGTTCTGCAACACGGGCACGCAGGCGGCTCATCGGTACGCGTTCTTCGGGACGTGCGCCGGCAGGAAGTGCAACGGCAGGAGCAGCGGCTGCGGCAGGTTTAGCAGCGGCATTTTGTACGTCTTCTTTCAATACGCGACCGTCACGGCCGGAACCTTGCAATGCGTTCACGTCAACACCGGTCTCGGCAGCCAGTTTGGCGGCGGCAGGCATAGCGGCGTTGTTTTGCGCGGCAGCAGGAGCGGCGGCCGGGGCTGCTTCGGCAGGCGCGGCTGCAGGTGCTTCAGCAGCAGCAGTAGCAGTAGCAGCTGTATCGATGCGTGCCAAAACTTGGTCGGCAACAACGGTTTCACCGTCTTGCGCTACGATTTCAACCAATACGCCGGCTTGTGGAGAAGGTACTTCCAAAACCACTTTGTCCGTTTCGATATCGATCAGGATTTCGTCACGGGCAATGGCTTCGCCAACTTTTTTCTTCCATTCCAAGAGCGTGCCTTCAGATACGCTTTCAGACAGCATAGGTACTTTTACATCAATAATCATTTTGTGTCTCCAATGGCCCTTTCAGACGGCCTGTTGTGTGTTTTTAATTCTGCATATGGGTGTTCCGCCTGAGTAGCCTCAGACGGAATGCTACTTGGCTTACAACGCTAAAGCGTCTTCAACCAATTGTTTCAATTGAGCAATGTGTTTGCTTGAGTAGCCCACTGCAGGCGATGCGCTGCTTGGACGACCGGCATAAGACAGTTTTTGCTCTTCGCTGATAACGTCTTCGATGCGGTGGCGGATTTGGTAGAACGCGCCTTGGTTTTTCGGCTCTTCTTGTGCCCAAACCACAGATTTTGCGTTCGGATATTTCGCCAGTTCGGCTTTAACCTCGTCGTATGGGAACGGATACAGCTGCTCAACGCGGACAATAGCGACATCATCTTCCAGTTTACGTTCGGCTCGACCGGCTTCCAAGTCATAGTAAACCTGACCGGCACACAATACCACGCGTTTCACGCTGTCGTTGCTTGCGCGTTCGGCGGTATCGCCGATAACCGGACGGAAAGTCGAACCTTCGGTGAAGTTTTCCAGCGGGCTCATTGCACCTTTGAAGCGCAACAGGCGTTTGGACATGAAAATCACCAGCGGTTTGCGGTATGAACCCAAGACTTGACGTTGCAAGATGTGGAACATTTGCGATGCTTCAGACGGCATGATGACTTGCATATTGTTCTCAGAACACAGTTGCAACCAACGTTCTACGCGTGCAGAAGAGTGCTCGGGACCTTGACCGTCGTAGCCGTGCGGAAGGATGGTGGTCAGACCACACAAACGACCCCATTTGGTTTCGCCTGAAGACAGGAATTGGTCAATAGTCACTTGCGCGCCGTTGGCGAAGTCACCAAATTGAGCTTCCCAAATGGTCAGCTTGTCAGGAGCGGAGCAGGCAAAGCCGTACTCGAACGCCATCACGGCCTCTTCGTTCAAGATGGAGTCGATAACCAGGAACTCGCCCATTCCTTCGCCCATATGGCGCAGGGGAACATAAGTACCGTCGTCCCATTTTTCGCGTTTTTGATCGTGCAATACGGCGTGGCGGTGCGAGAACGTACCGCGTCCCGAGTCCTCACCGGAAATACGCACGCCGTGACCTTTGGTTACGAGGCTGGCGTATGCCAAGGTTTCGGCCATACCCCAATCTATGGCCTGCTTGCCGGATGCCATGGCTTTACGCGCTTCAATCACACGTTTTGCAGTCGGATGCAGGGCAAAGCCTTCCGGTACGGCGGTAAACTTCTCAGTGAGACGTTCAATATCTGCGGCAGGCAAACCAGTTTCGATGTGTTCGCGCCAATCTTTGCCTTGGTATTTGCTCCAGTCGATTTGTGTACGTTGGAAGTTGCTCAAAGTTGTTTGTTCAACATGTTCGCCTTTGTCCAAAGCATCACGGTAGGCTTGGATGTAACCGTCAGCCTCAGCTTGAGTTACCACGCCTTCGGCAATCAGTTGCTCGGTGTACAAAGCACGCGCCCCCGGGTGTTGCGATACTTTTTTGTACATCATCGGTTGGGTCAAGGTCGGATCATCACCCTCGTTGTGGCCCCATTTACGGTAGCAGACAACGTCGATCACAATGTCTTTATGGAATTTTTTGCGGTAATCCAAAGCAGCTTGGATGGCAAAGCAAACGCGCTCAGGATCATCGCCGTTCACATGGATAACCGGGGCGGAAACCATTTTTGCGATATCGGTACAGTGTACGGTTGAACGGGTATCGCGGATATCGGAAGTGGTAAAGCCGATTTGGTTGTTGATCACGATGTGAACCGTACCGCCGGTGGTATAACCGCGTGTTTTAGACAGGTTGAATGTTGCTTGGTTAACACCCAAACCGATAAATGCGGAATCGCCGTGAATCAATACCGGCAAGACTTTATCGCGACCGTTTTCGCCCAAACGTTTTTGTTTGGCGCGTGCAGAACCTTCCACTACCGGGTTAACAATTTCCAAGTGTGACGGGTTAAATGCCAAAGAAACGTGCATCGGGCCGTGAGGGGTGGCAATATCGGAGCTGAAGCCCATATGGTATTTCACGTCGCCGCTAGGCAATTTGATTTCAGCACGGCCTTCAAATTCAGCAAACAGATCAGCCGGTTTTTTGCCCAAAATGTTCACCAAAACATTTAGACGGCCACGGTGTGCCATACCGATGATGACTTCTTCCACGCCGTCTTTACCGGCGTTTTGAATCAGGTAGTTCAAACCGGCAATCGCACTTTCGCCGCCTTCTACACCAAAGCGTTTTTGACCGACATATTTAGTATGCAGGTAGCGTTCCAGAGTTTCGGCAGCAGTCATTTCTTTCAAGATACGGCGTTTTTGTTCAACGTTGTAGCTTGGCGTAGACAGTACGCTTTCAAAATAATTGCGTACCCAGCGACGCTCTTCGGTATTTGGGATGTAGATGTACTCCACCGCGATATGACCGCAGTAGGTTTGTTTGAGGTTGCTGATGATTTTGGAAAGAGGCAGTTTGCCCTGACCGGAAAAATCGCCCTCGCCCATATTGAATTGAATCGCCATATCGGCATCTGACAAACCGTGGAACTTAGGATCGAGAGCTTCGATATTTTGAGGTGGGATACGTTTGAGCGGATCAAGTTGGGCTGCACCCACGCCTTGTATACGATAGGCAGAAATCAGACGCAGAACGCTGACTTGCTTTTTCATCATTGCCTCATCCACACCACCCGCAACGGCTGCAGCAATTTTCTTTTTAGCCAAAGTGGCAAATGATTCACGAATCGGTGTGTGGGCAACATCGACAGCGACTGCGCCCGGCTGTTTACTCAAATCGGTAAAGTACTGTTTCCATTTTTCATCAACAGATTCTGGATTATCCAGAAACTTTTCATACAACTCCTCGATGTATAGCGCATTAGAACCA
Source organism: Neisseria sp. LACPHL-SPEC-2024-00856 (assembly GCF_047915665.1). Taxonomy (NCBI): domain Bacteria; kingdom Pseudomonadati; phylum Pseudomonadota; class Betaproteobacteria; order Neisseriales; family Neisseriaceae; genus Neisseria; species Neisseria sp. LACPHL-SPEC-2024-00856. The sequence continues at coordinate 206,062 of NZ_JBLRPR010000001.1, read as the reverse complement.
AACAGATAAGAGAAATTGAGTTTTTCGTCCATCATGGCGTGAGCTCTTTTCTTTAAAATATAAACAAAGGGTAGAAGTCCGCGTCCTGACGGCGGAACTTATGCCGTCTGAAAAGACACTTCATTCTACCCTATTTCAAACCGGATTGCTTGCATTAGTTTCATTCGACTACAACAATGCTGAACCAACAAACAATCCGACTTTCCGATATTTCCTACTCAACAATATATTAATATAAACTACCTATCATTTACAGATACATAATCCCGACGCGCCGAGCCGGTATAAAGCTGACGGGGACGACCGATTTTCAGCGAAGGATCGCTAATCATTTCATGCCAATGCGAAATCCAGCCGACGCTGCGTGACAGGGCGAAGATAACGGTAAACATTTCAGTCGGGATTCCCAAAGCGGACAGGACGATGCCCGAATAGAAGTCGACGTTTGGATACAGCTTGCGCTCCACAAAGAACGGGTCTTTCAGGGCAATTTGTTCCAATTCCATTGCCAGCTTGAATTTTGGGCTGTCTTCCAAACCCAATTCCTTCAAAACTTCATAACAGGTTTCACGCATGATACTGGCGCGCGGATCCATGTTGCGGTACACGCGGTGTCCGAAGCCCATCAGACGGTATTTGCGTTGTTTCACACCTTCCATATATTCGGCAACATTAGATACATCGCCGATTTCGTCCAGCATCTTCAACACAGCTTCATTAGCACCGCCATGGGACGCACCCCACAGGCAGGCAATACCGGCAGCAATGCAGGCAAACGGGTTTGCACCCGAAGAACCTGCCAGACGGACGGTGGAAGTCGATGCATTTTGCTCATGGTCTGCATGGAGGATAAAGATGCGGTCAAGTGCGCGCGCCAAAACCGGGTTAGGTTTATAATCTTCACACGGTGTAGCAAACATCATGTGAAGGAAGTTTTCAGAGTAAGAGAGATTGTTTTTCGGATAATTGAACGGCAAACCGTTAGAATAGCGGTAACACATTGCCGCGATTGTCGGAATTTTGGAAATCAGACGGTAAATTGCGATTTTTCGGTGTTCGGGATTGGTAATATCCAGACTGTCTTGATAGAACGCAGACAGTGCGCCGACCACGCCGACCATCATCGCCATCGGATGCGCGTCACGTCGAAAACCACGGAAGAACCAAGTCAGCTGTTCATGCACCATCGTGTGGCGGCTGACAGTGGTATCAAATTCTTTTTTCTGCTCAGCTGTAGGCAGTTCGCCGTAAATCAACAGATAACAAACTTCCAAATAATCGGACTTTTCAGCCAGCTGCTCGATGGGGTATCCGCGATAATAAAGCAAGCCTTGATCGCCGTCGATGTAAGTAATTTTAGACTCACAGCTTGCGGTTGAAACAAATCCGGGATCAAATGAAAACAAACCTGTATTTTTTGTCAGCCCCCGAATGTCAACCACATCATGCCCGATGCTGGCTTCCAATACCGGCAGATCCAAGCCTGCCTGACCCGGTACGTTGAGTTTGATTGATTTGGACATATTATCGCTCCTTTGCAAGTTGTAACCCACATTACTGCATCCGCAGCACGTTCTTTGCTTTCAGACGGCCTTTGCATTTTGAAATCTGCCCACAGGCAGATTTCAGATACCTCATACCCGTCTGATTTTTTCAAGCATCGGGATAAGGTGCCCTTTGTCCGTTTCCGAATGCCCGTTAATCAAGGCAAGTAATTCTTGATCCTGAAATTCAAGGATTTCGGAAAACTCGGACAGCTCTTTATCGCTCAAATGCTCGAATTCTTTTTCCATAAACCTGCCGAAGATTAAATCTAATTCCAACAATCCCCGGCGGGTTTGAAAACGGATTTTCCGTTTGGCAATATCGTCAAAAACCATCATTTCTTAAACGGCTCGTTTCAACATAATCTCTTTAATCTTACCGATGGCTCGGGTCGGATTCAAGTGTTTAGGACATACGTCTACGCAGTTCATAATGGTGTGGCAACGGAACAGGCGGTATGGGTCATTCAGATTATCCAAACGCTCATTAGTGATGGTATCACGGCTATCCGCAATGAAACGGTAAGCATTCAGCAAACCGGATGGGCCGACGAATTTATCAGGGTTCCACCAAAATGACGGGCAGGCAGTAGAACAGCAGGCGCACAAAATACATTCGTACAAGCCGTCCAACTCTTTGCGCTCTTCCTGAGTTTGCAGACGCTCTTTGTCCGCATCAATCGGATTGTCGTTAACGACATAAGGTTTGATGGAATGGTATTGTTTGAAGAACTGGGTCATATCCACAATCAGGTCGCGGATAACAGGCAGACCTGGCAGGGGACGGATTTTAACCGGCTGTTTCAAGCCACGCAGATCGGTCAGACACGCCAAGCCGTTTTTGCCGTTAATGTTCATACCGTCAGAACCGCAAATCCCTTCGCGGCAGGAGCGGCGGAAAGACAAGGTATCGTCTTGTGCTTTCAGGCGTACCAAAGCGTCCAAAAGTTTCACGTCGGTCGGCTCCAATTCCAACTCGTAACGCTGCATATAAGGCTTGGCATCAACATCCGGGTTGTAACGGTAAATTTCAAAACTCATTTTTTCCATGAGAAGTGTTCCTTTTCTCATCAACTGCCCAATGATTTTGTATTATAAATTCAAGCAGTTCAATGTGGGTATGGTTAGATTTCAGACGGCCTCTAAGACAGATGCCGTCTGAAAATGCATCAATAAACGCGCTTGGCCGGTTTGATGTATTCCACGCTCAAAGGCTTGGTATGTACCGGTTTGTAAGACAAAGTATTAGTATCTGAATGATACAGGGTATGTTTCATCCAGTTTTCGTCATCGCGCTCAGGATGGTCGTCTGAAGCGTGTGCGCCACGCGATTCTTTACGCGCTTCGGCGGACACCAAAGTCGCTTTCGCTACTTCAATCAGGTTATCCAATTCCAAAGCTTCGATACGCGCAGTATTCCACACTTTGCTCTTGTCTTTGATTTCAGTACGTTTCACGCGCTCGGCAATCGCCATGATTTCTTGAACGCCTTTACTCAGAATCTCATCAGTACGGAACACGCCGGCGTGCAGTTGGACGGAGCGTTGCAGCTCGCGACGCAGCGCATCAACGTTTTCGCCATCGGTTTGATTGTCCAAACGTTCGATACGTTGGCGGGTCAGCTCACCCGCATCGGCAGGTAGAGGTTTCCAACCGCTTTGCTCTTTGATGAATTTAATCATGCTGTCGCCGGCAGCTTTACCGAACACCACCAAGTCCAGCAGAGAGTTCGTACCCAAACGGTTCGCACCGTGTACGGAAGCACAGGCGCACTCACCTGCGGCATACAGGCCTTTTACAGGCACTTCGTATTCGTCTCCTTGCGGCACAACGACTTCGCCGTGGTAATTGGTCGGAATGCCGCCCATCATATAGTGGGTAGTCGGCACAACAGGAATCGGGTCTTTAATCGGATCGATACCGGCGAACTGAATGGAAATCTCGCGGATGCCCGGCAGTTTTTCCATAATTTTTTCTGCGCCGATATGGTCGATTTTCAGTAAGACATGGTCTTTGTTTTTACCGCAGCCGCGACCTTCGTAGATTTCCATCGCCATCGCGCGGGAAACAACGTCGCGAGAAGCCAAGTCTTTTACGGTCGGCGCATAGCGTTCCATAAAGCGTTCGCCGTCGGCATTCAACAGAATACCGCCCTCACCGCGCACACCCTCGGTAATCAATACACCGGCACCAGCCACACCGGTCGGGTGGAATTGCCAGAATTCCATATCTTCCAACGGAATACCCGCACGCGCACAAATACCCAAACCGTCGCCGGTGTTCATATAGGCATTGGTAGAGGACGCATAAATACGACCGCCGCCGCCGGTAGCAAACATCACAGCTTTAGCGTGGAAAATATAAACCTCGCCGGTTTCCATTTCCATTGCGGTAACACCGACGACATCACCATTCTCATCACGAATCAAATCTTGCGCTGTCCATTCCACAAAGAATTGCGTATTGGCACGGACGTTTTGTTGGTACAACGTATGCAACATCGCATGACCGGTACGGTCGGCAACCGCGCAAGCACGTTCTACCGCGCGTTTACCGTGTTCGGCAGTATGACCGCCGAAAGGACGCTGATAAATTTTGCCGCTTTCAACGCGGTCAAAAGGCATGCCCATGTGTTCCAACTCAATCACCGCTTCAGGCGCAGCGCGACACATAAACTCAATCGCATCTTGGTCGCCCAGCCAGTCGGAACCTTTCACGGTATCGTACATGTGCCAGTCCCAACGGTCCTCCTGCACATTACCCAGAGAGGCGGAAATACCGCCCTGCGCCGCTACGGTATGCGAACGGGTCGGGAACACTTTAGACAAAACGGCACAATTCAGACCGGATTTGGATAATTGGAGGGCTGCGCGTAAACCTGCACCACCACCGCCGACAATCACGGCATCAAACTTGCGAACAGGAAAACCCATACTTACCCCCAAATTACTTTAATTGAATACACCAAGCAGCCGACCAGCCAGACGATGGTGGCAACCTGCAAAAACAAACGCACGCCGAAGGGTTTGATATAGTCCATCCACAAATCGCGGATACCCACCCAAGCGTGCAAGAATACGGCGATGAAGCTCACTTGGGTAAATACTTTTACCCAAGTTTGACTAAAAAATGTCTGCCATGCCGAATATTCTTTAGGCAGGGAAAATAGAACCACTAAAAGTGCAACGGTATAAATCAACATAATAACCGCGGTCGCACGTTGCATCGCCCAATCGCGCAAACCGTAATGGGCACCGGTCAATTTACGTTCTACCATAACAACGCTCCCAAAACGACAGTCAAAACCAATGCAGAAGCAAATACGGCTTTAGCGGTATTGCGCGCAGTATTCAGCTCAAGGCCTTTGTGTGCATCCAAAAATAAAAAGCGGATACCGGCGAGAGAATGGTGCAGATAAGCCCACAATACACCGATTAAAACCAGCTTGACCAAAGGATGGGAAACAATGGCACGGTAAGTTTCAAATGCAGACTCTTGACTCAGGGTACCGGACAGGAAATACAGCAAGAAAGGCAGCATAATAAACAGCCCGACCCCGCTGATGCGGTGAAGGATGGAAACTATCCCGGGTATCGGCAGACGGATGTTCGGCAAATCCAGATAAACAGGACGCGGTTTGACAGACATAGTCAATTCCTCTGTAGTTATATATCGACTCAAAAACCGTAAACCCATTGCTACACTGGGTTACATAAACGTTAATTTACCTGTTTTATCCCATTTTGAACAGTGTATTTTAAAAACAAACTGATAGATTTTGACAAACACGCGTGGAAACAGCAGATTAAAAGAAAGATTTTTAGTTTTACCCCCTTCCCGACACGGTATCAGCATCCGACCCCCAACCTCATCCCCAAAAATAAAATGCCGTCTGAAAAAATTTCAGACGGCATTGTTTTGCCATATCGGTCAGGCTTTCAATTTCGCATCGGCATCGCGCAACGCGGTACGCAGACCTTCCTCGATAACGGGATGGTAGAACGGCATATCCAGCATTTGCGGAACGGTCATCTTCATTTGATGTGCCCAAGCCAACAGGTGCGCCAAATGTTCGGCGGCCGGACCTAAGATTTCCGCGCCGATGAAGCGGCCGGTGGCTTTTTCGGCATACAGGCGCATATGGCCTTTGTTTACCAGCATCACGCGGCTGCGGCCTTGGTTTTTAAACGATACTTCGCCGATGACGAATTCGTCGGCTTTGTATTGCGCGGCAACCTGCGCGTATTTCAAACCGACAAAGCCGATTTGCGGACTGGTGAACACCACGCCGATGGTGCTGCGGCGCAAACCGCCGCCGATATTCGGATAGCGGCCCGCATTGTCGCCGGCAATCTTACCTTGGTCGGCGGCTTCGTGCAGCAAGGGTAGTTGGTTAGACGCGTCGCCCGCAATAAAGATATGCGGAATGCTGGTCTGCATGGTCAGCGGGTCGGCAACGGGTACGCCGCGCGCATCTTTTTCGATATTGATGTTTTCCAAACCGATATTGTCCACGTTCGGACGGCGGCCTACGGCTGCCAGCATATATTCGGCAACAAATACGCCTTTTTCGCCATCCTGCTCCCAATGGACTTCTACATTGCCGTCTGCATCGAGTTTGACCTCGGTTTTGGCATCCAGATGCAGTTTCAATTCTTCGCCGAACACGGCTTTCGCCTCGTCTGAAACGACGGGGTCGGAAATGCCGCCGATGATGCCGCCCAAGCCGAAAATCTCGACCTTCACGCCCAAACGGTGCAATGCCTGACCCAGTTCCAAACCGATAACGCCCGGTCCGAACACGGCAACGCTCTTAGGCAGCGTATCCCACGAGAAAACGTCGTCGTTGATAATCAAACGGTCGCCCAAAGACTGCCACTGCGGCAGGATGACGGGACGCGAGCCGGTAGCAATCACGAAACTTTTTGCCGTGATTTGGGTATGGTCGTCGATTTGGACGGTATGTTCGTCGATAAATTTGGCCGAACCCATAATGCGCTTGTCGGCAGGCCACTCTTCCACATCGGCAACGACAAAGCCGACAAAACGGTCGCGCTCGGATTTAACACGCCGCATTACTTCTTCGCCGTTGACGACGATACTGTCTTTGTCCAAATGCACGCCGAACGGGTCGGTATGCAATGCGTGATGGCGCGCTTCTGCGGCGGCAATCAAGAGTTTGGAAGGCATACAGCCCACGCGCGCGCAGGTCGTGCCGAACACATTGTTTTCAATCAGGTAAACATTATCCGAATGTAAACGGGCATTGCGGAACGCGCCCATACCGGCAGTACCGCCGCCGATTACGACGACATCTGCTTGAATTTTTTTCATAATCTTTGTCCTTCCGTTTTCGTCTGAAACACTGCCGACACGGAATATATCGGCTTCAGACGGCATTGAAATATTTTCCCAATCAAAAACATTATCCAGATAAATAAAAACAAAATTTCGATTGAGTGCAACAATATCCAAATCCTCTTATAAATATAGAGTTATTCGGAGCGGTAGTGTAGAACCGCCCGAATAACTCTATCCGGTATATCAGACAGTTTAATCAAACCGCCTTAATCAAACAGCTATCAGTTTTTAGCCAAGTAAGCTTCCAAATCTTCGCTGCCGCCGATGTATTTACCGCCGATGAAGACTTGAGGAGCAGTCATCTTGCCGGTAATGGCGCGTACAGAAGTAACGGTTGCATCTTTGCCCAATACGATTTCTTCGTAAGACAAACCTTTGTCTTGCAAAGCTTGTTTGGCTTTGGCGCAGAATTGGCAACCTGGTTTAGTGAAAATTGCCACAGATTCTTGAGCCTTCCAATCAGGAGCAACGAATTTCAGCATAGTATCTGCATCGGATACTTTGAACGGATCGCCTGGTTCTTCAGGCTCGATGAACATTTTTTCAACCACGCCGTCGTTAACCAGCATGGAGTAACGCCAAGAGCGTTTGCCGAAGCCCAAGTCTTCTTTACCGACCAACATACCCATGCCTTCGGTAAATTCGCCGTTGCCATCAGGAATCATGTAGATGTTGTCGGATTCTTCTTCGGCCGCCCAAGCGTTCATTACGAAAGTATCGTTTACAGATACGCAGTAGATTGCATCAACGCCGTTTTCTTTGAACGCGCCGAACAATTCATTGTAACGTGGCAGGTGAGAAGAAGAGCAAGTTGGAGTAAATGCGCCGGGCAGGGAGAATACGACTACTTTTTTGCCTTTGAACAAATCATCGGTAGACACATCTTTCCAAGTGTCGCCGACGCGGGTGCGGAATACTACGGAAGGTACTTTTTGACCGGTACGATCTTGCAAAGCCATTTTGAGCTCCTTAATAGATAGGTTTAAGAAATGATTGTGAATCGCTGGGCATTCTACCCCGAATAAGTCGATTTGTATAATTTATAGTTCAAATAATATTAATTATTCAAAACTATTAATCACCAACCTCGACCAACTTTTACAGTATATAAAGCCATGCCTAAAAAAAACAAGTCTTATTTGAGAAAAATTCTTAGAAACTCCCCTACGCTCATTTGAAAACAGAAATGCCGTCTGAAAAGTATTCAGACGGCATCTGATCACGTTATCCCTGCTTATTTAGCCAGTTCGGCACGCAGTTTGTGGGTTACGTTCATCATCACTTGGAGTTGTTCCAGAGTTTCTTTCCAGCCACGGGTTTTCAGGCCGCAGTCCGGGTTAACCCACAGACGTTCAACCGGTACAACCTCGATGGCTTTGCGCAACAGGTGCTCCACTTCGGCTTCTGTCGGTACGCGCGGGCTGTGGATGTCGTAAACGCCCGGGCCGATGTCGTTCGGGTATTTGAATTCGCCGAACGCGGTCAAGAGTTCCATGTCGGAACGTGAAGTCTCGATGGTGATCACGTCCGCATCCATTGCAGCAATCGCAGGCAGGATATCGTTGAACTCGGAGTAGCACATATGAGTGTGGATTTGTGTGCTGTCTTCGCAACCAGTAGAGGACAGGCGGAAGGATTCGCCGGCCCAGTTCAGGTAGGCATCCCAATCGGCACGTTTCAAAGGCAGGCCTTCGCGGATGGCAGGTTCGTCAATTTGGATGACTTTGATGCCGGCTTTTTCCAGATCCAATACTTCGTCGTTCAGAGCCAGTGCGATTTGTTTGCACACGGTAGAGCGAGGAATGTCGTTGCGGACGAAAGACCATTGCAGAATGGTTACAGGGCCGGTCAACATGCCTTTCATCGGGCGTTTGGTCAGGCTTTGTGCGTAAGTAGACCAAGCCACGGTCATCGCTTCAGGACGGCTTACGTCACCAAAGATGATCGGTGGTTTAACGCAACGTGAGCCGTAGCTTTGTACCCAGCCGTATTGGGTGAATGCAAAACCGCTCAACAGTTCGCCGAAGTATTCGACCATATCGTTACGCTCGGCTTCGCCGTGTACCAGTACGTCCAAGTCCAGTTTTTCTTGCTCTTCAACCACCAAGGCGATTTCTTTTTTCATCGCGGCTTCGTAATCGGCGGCAGACAGTTCGCCTTTTTTGAAGGCTGCGCGTGCTTGGCGGATTTCGGTAGTTTGCGGGAAAGAACCGATGTTGGTCGTCGGCAGCAGAGGCAGGTTCAACCATGCTTGTTGCGCTTTGATACGGTCGGCAAATGGAGATTTGCGTTGGTCCGCGTTGGCAGGCAGGTCGACCAAGCGTTTGGCAACGTCTGCACGGTGGATTTCGCTGCTGTTGGCACGGGAGTCGGCAGCAGCTTGGCTGGCGGCCAGTTCTTCGGCAACAGAATCACGGCCTTCGTTCAATGCGGCTTTCAGAACGCGCAATTCTTGGGTTTTTTGCAGGGTGAATGCCAGCCAAGAGTACAGGTCAGGTTTGTTGGCTTTCAGTTTTTCTTCAACTGACAAGTCAAATGGAGTATGCAGCAGAGAGCAAGAGCTGGAGATCCACAAACGGGCACCCAGTTTGGCTTGCAGAGGCTCGACAGTTTCCAAAACTTTGTTCAGGTTGGCGCGCCAGATGTTGCGGCCGTCGATGATGCCTGCAGACAGAACTTTGTCGTAGTCGGCAAATGCGTCCAGTTGCTCGGGAGCGCGTACCAAGTCGATGTGCAGGCCGTCAACAGGCAGGGATTTCAACAATGCGGCGTGTTCGGCAACAGAACCGAAGTAAGTGCTCAGCAGGATTTTGGCGTTGACTTTGCTCAAAGTAGCGTAAACGTCTTTGTATGCTTCTACCCATTCTTTAGGCAGGTCAACAGTCAAAGCAGGCTCGTCGATTTGAATCCACTCGGCACCGGCTTCAACCAAAGCAGTCAGGATTTCAACGTAAACAGGCAACAGTTTAGGCAACAGGCTCAGACGGTCGAATGCGACTTCACCTTTTTCTTTACCCACCCACAGGAAAGTCAACGGACCAACAACGGTCGGTTTGGCTTTCAAGCCGAGGGCTTGGGCTTCTTTCAGTTGTTGGACGTAATGTTTGGCGTTCGCTTTGAATTCGGTATCGGCGTGGAATTCAGGCACCAAGTAGTGGTAGTTGGTGTCGAACCATTTGGTCATTTCGATAGCGAATTGGTCTTTGTTGCCGCGCGCCAGTTGGAAGAATTGTTCCAAAGACAGGTTTTGGCTGTCGAAGCCGAAGCGGGCGGGAATCGCGCCGGTGGCGACTTGCAGCTCGAGGATATGATCGTAGAAAGTGAAATCGCCTACGGCAACGTAATCGGCGTTGGCAGCGGCTTGGTGTTTCCAGTTTTTCTCGCGTAAGTCTTTGGCAACAGCCAGCAATTCTTGCTCGCTGATTTCTTTGCGCCAGTATTTTTCTTGTGCGAATTTCAATTCACGGAAGGCGCCGACACGCGGGAAGCCTGAGAAATGTAATGTTGTCATGTTGAACTCTCCAGTTGGATTTTGTAAGGACCGGTTCAATCCGAATCGGTCGGTATTGTAAATCAGAATGGCTCGGATGGGGCGGCGTTTTGCTTTTCAGACGGCCTCGGATGCCGTCTGAAGCCGTTTTCAGCTTTAAGGGCGCACGCCTAAAATATGGCAGATGGCGTAAGTCAGCTCGCTGCGGTTGAGCGTGTAGAAGTGGAAATCTTTCACGCCTTCGCGGGATAAGACTTTGACCATATCGATGGCGATACTGGCGGCGACGAGGTTGCGCGTGCCTTGGTCGTCGTCCAAACCTTCATACATTTGCGACAGCCAGCTTGGGATTTTGACGTTGGTTACTTGCGCCATTTTGCCGAGCTGCTTGAAATTGGTAACAGGCAGGATGCCGGGGACGATTTCCACATCGATGCCCAGCATCACGCAGCGGTCACGGAAGCGCAGGTAGCGTTCCACATCAAAGAAAAATTGGGTGATAACGTGGTTTGCGCCCGCATCGATTTTGCGTTTCAGATTAATCAGGTCGGCTTGTGCGGATTTGGCTTCGGGATGCACTTCGGGATATGCCGCCACAGAGATGTCGAAGTCGGCGACGGAGCGTAATAGCTTAACCAAGTCTTCGGCATAAAACGGTTTTTTCTCGTAACCGGGCGGCTCGTCGCCGCGCAGGGCGACAATGCGGCGGATGCCGCTGTCCCAATAATCTTTGGCAATTTGGCGCAATTCGTCGGGAGAAGCGTCGATACCGGTCAGGTGAGGCGCGGCTTCCAAGCCGGTTTCCTGTTTGATGCGTTTGACGATGCCGTGCGTGCGGTCGCGTTCGCCGGAATTTGCGCCGTAAGTTACGGATACGAACTTGGGATGCAGGGTTTGCAGACGGTGGATGGAGTCCCACAGCATCGTTTCCATTTGTTCGTTTTTCGGCGGGAAAAATTCAAACGAAACGTTAATGTCGCCTTTCAAATCGGAAAGGCTGTTATTTAACGCATTGATTTCTTTTGCGTAATTCATATCCGCATACCTTCGTTATCTTTTATATGATGTTTCAGGCGGTATGATAAGGTTGCACCGAATATGAGTCAATTTCAAAATTTTCAGGTTTATGATGAAAATTTTTAATATTTAGCAAAAACCATACGCTTTTCTTGCACAAGCCTTCTAAATTATGATAAAGTTTGTTATGTTATAACACTCCAATCAAGGCAATATATGAAACCGAATATTCATCCTGACAATTATCGAACCGTCCTTTTTTTCGACAGCAGCGCCAATGAAGGCTGGCTGATTCGTTCTTGCGCCGAAACGCACGGAAAAACGATGGTTTGGACAGACGGCAAAGAATATCCGCTCTTTTCCTTAGATACTTCCTCTTCCTCACACCCCGTCTATACCGGCAAGCAGCGCAACGTCAACACCGAAGGCCGTGCCAGTAAGTTCAACCAACGTTTCCAATCCGTCATGTCATCGTTTAGAAAGGACAAATAATGCAGGTTCTGTCTTCACTCAAAACCGCCAAACAACGCCACCGCGACTGCCAAATCGTCAGGCGCAGGGGCAAAGTTTACGTCATCTGCAAAAGCAATCCGCGTTTTAAAGCGCGCCAACGCTGACCCCCTGCCCTTCCTGCTTCGGTTGTAAATCTCCTCCTACCGCAAGCCCTTTTCAAAAAAATGCCGTCTGAAACATGAAAATAGCGTTTCAGACGGCATTTTTTTCCGTCAATACGAATCCGGAATGTGTTTGAAATACAGCATAAGCAGATACCAAAACAGCGTCGCGGCAGCTGCACCGAGCAGTACCCATGCGCTGATTTTGGCAACTTCGCGCAGGGCGCGCTTCTGCCTGCGGCTGAAGAGGCGGTTGATAATCAGCGCGGCAAGTGCGAAAAAGAAAAAAATACGGAAAAGTCTGCCTATCATATCGGGAAGCGGGAAGCTGTCTGAAAAGTATGGTCCGTGTGCGGCGGTATGGGGGTCAAACGCGTCCGGCTGCCTGCCCGGCCGTGTCAAAAAGTCATACCGTTTGCGATATAATAACGCTTTTTGCCGCATTTGTTGGAACAGGATATGAGTCAAAATGCCTCGGTGGGCATTGTAACGCCCCAAAAAATTCCGTTTGAGATGCCGCTGGTTTTGGAAAACGGTAAAACTTTGCCGCGTTTCGATTTAATGATTGAAACTTATGGCAAACTGAATACACAAAAAAACAATGCGGTTTTAATCTGCCACGCGCTGTCGGGCAACCATCACGTTGCGGGCAGGCATTCGGCGGAGGATAAATATGCGGGCTGGTGGGACAATATGGTCGGTCCCGGCAAACCGATTGATACGGAACGATTTTTCGTGGTCGGTTTGAACAATCTGGGCGGCTGCGACGGCAGCAGCGGGCCTCTGTCGATCAACCCTGAAACCAACCGAGAATACGGCGCGGATTTTCCGGTGGTTACGGTGAAGGACTGGGTAAAATCCCAAGCCGCGCTTGCCGATTATCTCGGCATCGGGCAATGGGCGGCGGTTGTCGGCGGCAGCTTGGGCGGTATGCAGGCCTTGCAGTGGACGATTTCCTATCCCGAGCGCGTGCGCCATGCTTTAGTGATTGCGTCTGCGCCGAAGCTGTCCACGCAAAATATCGCGTTTAACGATGTGGCGCGTCAGGCGATTTTGACCGACCCCGATTTCAACGAAGGACATTACCGCAGCCGCAACACCGTTCCCGCACGCGGTTTGCGGATTGCCCGTATGATGGGACACATTACCTATCTTGCCGAAGACGGTTTGGGCAAAAAATTCGGACGCGATTTGCGCTCCAACGGCTATCAATACGGCTTTGGCGTTGAATTTGAAGTGGAATCCTATCTGCGCTATCAGGGCGACAAATTCGTCGGACGGTTCGACGCCAACACCTACCTGCTGATGACCAAAGCTTTGGACTATTTCGATCCGGCGGCGGATTTCGGCAACAGCCTGACCCGCGCCGTGCAGGATGTGCAGGCAAAATTCTTTGTCGCCAGCTTCAGCACCGATTGGCGTTTCGCGCCCGAACGTTCGCACGAATTGGTCAAGGCACTGATTGCCACCCAAAAATCCGTGCAGTATATCGAAGTCAAATCCGCACACGGGCACGATGCCTTTTTAATGGAAGACGAAGCCTATATGCGTGCGGTCGCCGCCTATATGAACAACGTTTATAAGGAATGTCAGCAATGAACCTGCGCGATGATTTGCAACTGATTTACGACCGGATACCCGAAGGCAGCCGCGTCTTGGACTTGGGCTGCGGCGACGGCGAACTGCTTGCCGCATTGGTCGAACACAAAAAATGCAGCGGCTACGGCATCGAAATCGACACCGACAGCGTGATTGCCGCGATGTCGCGCGGCGTGAATGTTATCCAAGCCGATTTGGAAGAAGGTTTAACCGCATTCAACGATCAAAGTTTTGATGTGATTGTTTTGAGCCAAACCATCCAAGCGATGCAGAATACCGAAAAAATCCTGCGCTGCCTGATGCGCGTGGCAAAACAGGCAATCGTCAGCTTCCCAAATTTCGGCTACTGGCGCAACCGCGTCCAAATCGCACTCGGCGGACATATGCCGGTTTCCGAACGTATGCCCTACCATTGGTACGACACGCCCAATATCCATTGGTGCACGCTCAAAGACTTTGATTTATTGTGCGCCAAAAACAACATACGCGTCCTCGAGCGCGCCGTGATGACGGGTAACAAACAGGTCAAACATTTCCCCAACTTTTTGGGCAGCCTTGCGTTTTACCGCGTCGGGTAAGACAGGTTGAGAACCTTGTCGGCAATAACGGGTTCTTCGGTTCTATTAACAACAGGCCGTCTGAAAAATGAAACGGCAGGTTTTCAGACGGCCTTTTTAATATTGGAAACAATAGAATGAAAAACAAAACCTCATCACTTCTCTTATGGCTTACCGCAATCATGCTGACCGCGTGTTCTCCGAGCAAAGACGATAAAACCAAAGAAGTCGGTGCATCCGCTGCTTCGTCCTCCGCGTCATCAGCTCCTTCCCAAACCGATTTGCAACCGACCGCATCCGCCCCTGATAACGTCAAGCAGGCAGAAAGCGTGCCGCCGTCAAATTGCACCGACCTGCACCCCGCCACCGGCATTGACGATCTCATGCAGCAAATCGCCGAACACATCGACTCGGACTGTCTGTTTGCCCTTTCCCATCACGAACTGGAAACCCGTTTCGGCTTACCCGACAGTGGCTATGACAACATACAGCGGCTGCTGTTTCCCGACATCCGCCCTGAAGATCCCGACTACCATCAGAAAATCATACTGGCAATTGAAGACTTGCGTTACGGAAAGCGCACCATCAGCCGGCAGGCACAAGATGCCATAATGGAACAGGAACGCCGCCTCCGAGAAGCGACACTGTTACTGACACAGGGCAGCGAAGAAACCCGCGGGCAAGGCGAGGAGCCGAAACGCACGCGTTATTTTGAAGTTTCGGCAACCCCTGCCTATTCGAGCCGGCACAACAACGGACTTGGCGGCAATTTCCAATACATCAGCCAATTGCCCGGCTATCTGAAAATACACGGAGAAATGCTTGAAAACCAATCACTCTTCCGGCTGTCCAACCGTGAACGCAATCCCGACAAACCGTTTTTAGACATCCATTTTGACGAAAATGGCAAAATCACGCGTATTGTCGTTTACGAAAAAAACATCTACTTCAATCCAAACTTGGGGCGAAGATAAAAAAATGCCGTCTGAAACGTTTTCAGACGGCATTTTTCAATGCAACAAATCAAGCGCGTTTGCGGAATTCGCCGGTACGGGTATCGATTTCGACTTTATCGCCGTTTTCGATGTAAGACATCACTTGGATTTCGGTGCCGCCGACCAGGCGCGCGGTTTTCATCACTTTGCCGGAAGTATCGCCTTTGACGGCAGGCTCGGTGTACTCGACTTCGCGCACGATGATAGTGGGCAGTTCGACAGAAATGGGATTGCCTTCGTAGAAGGTAACTTCGCATTGGTCTTCCATACCGTCAACGATGAATTTCAACGCGTCGCCGATGTTGTCGGCTTCGATTTCGTATTGGTTGAATTCTTCGTCCATAAAGACGTACATCGGGTCGGCAAAGTAGCTGTACGTACAGTTTTTGCGGGACAGGATGACCACGTCGAATTTGTCGTCGGCTTTGTAAATGGTTTCAGAAGCCGCGCCGGTCAGCAGGTTTTTCAGTTTCATGCTGACTTTGGCGGAAGAGCGGCCGCCTTTGATGTATTCGGTTTTTTGAACGACCATAGGATCGTTGCCGACCATAAATACATTGCCGGCGCGCAGTTCTTGTGCTGTTTTCATTGTGATTTTCCAATCAAATCGGTTGTCGTAAAACGCGCTATTCTAGCGTATTTTTTGATGCTTTGAAACAAAGGCGGCGAGTTTTTCGGATGCGGAAGGCTGCCCGAAAAGATAACGGCTCCAATCCTCCGCGCCTTGCCGCCAGCCGTTTTGATGTTGTTGCAGGATTTGCCAACATTCGAGGCGTTGTGTTGCGGATAAAGCCTCTCCGCCGTTGAGGTCGTCTGAAAGGCAGCGGTGTGCCGATGCGGTTTCGGGCGTGTAGAAACCGTGTGCCTTATCCCAAAAGGCGTGGAGCTTGTCGAGATGGACATGCTCGTCTTGCGGGTAGATGTGCCAAAAGAAGGGTTTGCCCGCAAGCTGGGCGCGCACGAAACTATCTTCGCCGCGGATGACGGCGCAGTCGGCGAGGTGCAGCAGTTTGTCGAAATCCTGTTGCGGCACGAAAGGAATCTTAACGAGGCGGACGGATGCCGTCTGAAAAACATCGCCGTCGTTTTGCAGGGCGTTTTGCGGAATAACGCCGCTTTGCTTGAGGCTGTCGATGATTTGCGTACCCGCCAACAACAGGGTCAACTCGCTGCCTGCCTGTTGCCACATGTCCAGCCACTTTGCCCAAACATCGCCCCGATAGCCGAAAAGCAGCCATTCGGGCGCGTTTTTTTCGGGAAGCATCAGCCGCCGACGCAGGGCTTCGGTATCAAAACGGACGGCATCACGGTAATCACGTTCGCGTATCAACCCGCCGCTTTTTTCGCTGAAACCCATAAACCAAAAATATTTTTGAACACCCTCCTGCGGCGAAGGCATCAGGTGCAGCCTTTCATTACTTTCTTCCGCGCTCAAATATTCCCAATTCAGCCAAAGCGGCTTGTGTCGGCGGATGATGTGCAACACATTTTCGGGCAGGTCGCAGGCAAAAGTTTCGATAACGGCATCGGGAACAGGCGCGGTATCAATATCCGCCGCTTCGGCATACCAAGTGCGAACATGAATATCCTGATGAACGCAGGGAACATCGGGCAAATCAGGGCAAAGCGCACGCAAGGCGGACACATCGTCCGTCCACAAATGCACCTGCCAACCGAACTCACGGTGCAAAACACGTGCAAGCCGCCACGAAACGCCGATGTCGCCGAAATTGTCGATGACCTTGCAAAAAATCCAACAGACAAAAGGAGGAGTATTCATAGAAATAACGGAAACGGGCTAAAACGCGCCGAAATAGTGGAACAAATACACAATCAGCAAAACAATCGGAATAAACAGAAACATAGTTTGACGTTTCAAATCAAACTCTTGTTTCAAATGATGCTTGATGGTGTCGAAAAGGACGAATTTGAACAAAAACGTCGCTTCGCAGGCAAGGATGATGCCGTTGATCAGATGCTGGAGTTTGTCTTCGGGCGGATTGGCGGCGAAAACGGCAAGCGTCGCCAACGGGATGAGGCAGACGGCAAGCCAGCGGACAAGCAGGTTTCGAGACATTGCAAGGCTTTCAAAAAAAGCAAAACACCATTATCGCCCCAAGCGCACGCCTTGTCTAACGGACGCACCGGAGATGCCGTCTGAAGCCTTGCCGCCGGGAAACGCCGCACCGCCGAACCTTTAAATACGCCTGGGACGGGCGTTCCCCGAAAACTCGAACGCTGCCGCCGATGCCTGCGGACAAGGCAGCATCGGGCACGGGCATATTGAAAACCCGGCGCGTCGGTTTGAAATTTTATAGTGGATTAACAAAAATCAGGACAAGGCGACGAAGCCGCAGACAGTACAGATAGTACGGCAAGGCGAGGCAACGCTGTACTGGTTTAAATTTAATCCACTATATAAAGGCATACGGTAAACACGCCCCCTTGCCGTCAGCGTGCTTCCGCAAAGCAAAATATAAGGGCGGCGCGCTTTCCGCTATAATCCGTATTTTTCCAAACCTGAAACGTTATGCCGACCCCGAAAGCCTTTGCCCTGCTCGGGCCGACCGCCGGAGGAAAAACCGCGCTCGCCCTCAAAATCGCCGAAACCCTGCCGGTCGAAATCATCAGCCTCGATTCCGCACTGGTCTATACCGGTATGGACATCGGCACGGCGAAACCGTCTCATGCCGAGCGTTCCTTTATACCGCACCACCTTATCGACATCATCCCGCCTACCGAATCATACAGCGCCGCCCGCTTTGTCGAAGACTGCACGCGCTTGGTCGGGGAAATTTCCTCACGCGGCAGGTTTGCCCTTATTGTCGGCGGCACGATGATGTATTTCCGCGCCCTGACCCAAGGTTTGAACGATTTGCCCGAGGCCGATGCCTGCCTGCGTGCCGACTTGGACGAACAAAAACAAATGTACGGCTTGGATTTTCTCTACCGCACCCTGCAAAAAGTCGACCCTGAAACCGCATGCCGTCTGAAACCGAACGACAGCCAGCGTATCGGACGCGCTTTGGAAGTTTATTATTTAACCGGCAAACCGATGAGTGCGCACCTCGGCAGCCCAACCTCCCATACGCTCCCTTTTGATTTGCATACCGCCGCCCTGATTCCCGAAAACCGCGCCCGCCTGCATGAAAACATCGCCCAGCGTTTCCACCTGATGCTTGAACAGGGCTTTATCGGCGAAGTAGAAAACCTGCGCTGCCGCTATCCCGGTCTGACCGCCGACTCCCCTGCCATCCGCTGTGTCGGCTACCGTCAGGCGTGGGAATATCTGGACGGAAAAACCGATTTCCCAACCTTTGTCGAAAAAGGCATTGCCGCCACGCGCCAACTTGCCAAACGCCAACTGACTTGGTTGCGCAAAACACCTTTAGACTGCGTTGCCGACCCGTTTTCAGACGGCACTTCAGGCACACGCCTGATTGAGGCGGCAAAACGGTTTTTCGGTGTATAAACTATGCTGATCACGCCGCCGCTCGCCCCCAAAACCGTCGCCGCCCTACACAGGCTCGGTATCCGTACGCTCGAAGAACTGCGTCAAACCGGCGCGGTTCAAACCTTCTTGTTATTGAAGGCATCAGGTTTGACCCTCACGAAAAGCACGCTGTGGCAACTCGAGTCGCTGCTGGACGGCACACCGCCGCAAGAAATGGCGCAAGCGCATAAAGCCCGCCTTCTTGCCGAATTGAAAAACCATCCGCCCGTCGCCGCCTTTCCGCCTCAGGAAGAAATGGAACACTTCATGCGCGAAGCACTGCGCCAAGCAAAACAATCCGCCGCCGACGGCGAAATACCCGTCGGGGCAGTCATCGTTTCAGACGGCAAAATCATCGCATCGGCACACAACACCTGCATTGCCGACTGCAATGTCAGCCGACACGCCGAAATCAACGCCTTGGCACAGGCAGGCAGCGAAATACAAAACTACCGCCTTGACGGATGCGACATATATATCACCCTCGAACCCTGCGCCATGTGCGCGTCCGCACTGATACAGGCACGAATCAAGCGCGTGATATACGGTGCGGCAGAACCCAAAACCGGCGCGGCAGGCAGCATCGTCAACCTGTTTGCCGACAAACGCCTCAATACGCACACCGCCATACGGGGCGGAATCCTGCAAGAAGAATGCTGCGCCGTATTAAGCCGTTTTTTTCAGAACAAAAGAAAAGGTTGAACCTATGATCGCCTTGCTCGTCATCCTCGCCCTCGCCCTGATAGCCGTCGGTACGGCGGGCATCGTTTACCCCGCCCTGCCCGGATTGGCATTGATGTTTGCCGGAACATGGCTGCTTGCCTATGCCGGCGGATACCAAATCTACGGCGCAGGTGTTTTGTGGACGGTCGGACTCATCAGCCTTGTCGGCATACTGGCGGACTATGTAGCAGGCATATTGGGGGTAAAATATACCGGAGCAGGCAGGTTCGCCGTGCGCGGTGCTTTTATCGGCAGCATCATCGGCATATTTTTCTCCCTGCCCGGACTAATACTCGGCCCCTTTATCGGCGCGGCGGCAGGCGAACTCATCGACAGACGCAATATGCTTCAGGCAGGTAAAGCGGGCTTGGGTACACTGTTGGGACTTGTCATCGGTACGGCGTTCAAAATCGGCTGCGCCGTATCCATCTTGTTTATCCTGTTGGTGAAATACATCGCCTACCTGTTTTAACCCCTTCAGACGGCATACCGGCAAATTGCTATAATGCCGTCTGAAACCTTTTGACAAACACCATTATGGCAAATCAAAGACTTATTTACGGCTTCCACGCCGTCAATGCCCGTTTGTGGCAAAACCCCAAATCCATCGTCGAACTCTACATCCAAGAAGGCAAATCAGACGCACGCACGCGCGAAGTGTTGGAAAAGGCGGCAAACGAAAACATCCGCGTATATTTTGCCGATGCCGACCGCCTCAACGCCATCAGCAAAGGCGCGCGCCATCAGGGCGTGGTCGGGTTTATCGACGCTTCCAAAAACCACGTCCACCTCGAAGACGTATTGGAAAACCTCAGCGAACCGCCGCTGCTGCTGATACTCGACGGCATCACCGACCCGCACAACCTCGGCGCGTGCCTGCGTACCGCCGACGCAATGGGCGTACACGCCGTCATCGCACCGAAAGACAAAAGCGCGGGGCTGAACGCCACCGTCAGCAAAGTCGCCTGCGGCGCGGCGGAAACCGTCCCCTACATTACCGTAACCAACCTCGCCCGCACCCTGCGCGAGCTGAAAGAATACGGCATCTGGATTATCGGTACCGACATGGGCGGCGACGCCGACCTTTACCATTGCGATCTGCCCGACAGCGCGGCATGGGTAATGGGCAACGAAGGCGACGGTATGCGCCGCCTGACACGCGAACATTGCGACATGCTGGTGTCCATACCCATGTTCGGCACGGTCGAAAGCATGAACGTCTCCGTGTCTGCCGGAATGGTATTAAGCGAAACCCGCCGGCAACGCGTATTGAAAAACGAAAAAGCGTAAGCCTCAAAAACAATGCCGTCTGAAACAGGGATTCCGTTTCAGACGGCATTCATTTTCAAAATCAGTGTTCCAAGTGGTCGGTATCAAACTTGACCGCCGCCTCGGTTTTATCTTCGGGCAAGACCAAATTCAGCAAGACTGCCGTAATGCCGCCGGCGGAAATAGAGTTTTGGAACAAGACGGGCAGGTTTTTAAATACTTCCGGCTCAAACGCGACACCCAAGCCCAAACCGACCGAAGTTGCCGCAATTACCGCCTCGCGCCTGCGGATGCCGTGGCTGACCAAAATCCGCACGCCCGCAATCGCAATTAAGCCGAACATCAAAACCATCGCGCCGCCCAACACCGGACTCGGAATCGTCGTAAACGCGCGTCCGACAACGGGGAACAGACCCAACAACACCAAAATCACGGCAATATATTTGCCCACATGACGCGAAGCCACGCCGGTCATCTGAATCACGCCGTTGTTTTGTGCAAACGTCGTCAGCGGCAGCGAACCCAAAGCCGTCGCAATCACTGACACCAAGCCGTCAGCCAACACGCCGCCGCGCAGGCGTTTGGTGTATTCTTCGCCTTCAATCGGCTGGTCGGACACCATTGCCGTCGCGGTCAAATCGCCGACCGCCTCAAACACGCTCAACAGGAAAATCGCGCCCGCCACAATAAATGCGTGCCAGTCGAAAGCAAAACCGTATTTAAACGGTACGGGCAGCGTAACCAGCGGCAGATTTTGCAGCGCGGAAAAATCCACCTTGCCCAAAAACAGCGCGACGATGTAGCCGGCAATCAGACCGACCGCGATGCCGCTCATGCGCAACAGCGGGTTTTTCATGCAGTTGAATATCAACACAATCAGCAACACCAGCGAAGCCAACCCCAAGTTTTCCATCGAGCCGAACGTGCCGTCCGCCTTCGCGCCGAAGCCGCCACCGAAATCAGTAATGCCGACGTGTACCAAACTCAAGCCAATCAGCATCACGACCACGCCGCTGACCGTCGGCGTAATCACTTTTTTCAAATAAGGCAGCAGCCACGCCGAGAAACACACCAAAAACGCGCCGACAAACGATACGCCCAAGAGCGTCGAAATCATCGCATCCTTAGTCAAGCCGCCCTCCTTCATCCCCGCACCGAGCGCAATCATGACGGTAACGAACGAGAAATTCACCGACTGGATGGACAGCATCCCCGAACCGACCGGCCCGAAGCGGTTGACCTGCAAATAAGTGCCGACACCCGACGCAACCATCGCCATCGACACGAGATACGCCGTCATTTCCACCGGCAGTTCCAGCGCGCCGCCCACAATCAGCGCGGGCGTAATCATCGGCACAAAAATCGCCAAAAGATGGGTAACGGCACTCAAGAGCGCATTACCGAACGGCGGCCTGTCTTCCAAACCGTACACCAAATCAGGCGAATCCGCCTGTTTTTTCATTGTTTCAGCCATTGGAGTCTTTCTATCCGTTGTCAAACGTTAAAAAATTTTAAGAACGGAATTGTAACGAATCAAAGATTCCTTATCAATTCAAATCCTCATGTGCAAAAACACCACCGGTTGTCCGAATTCAAATTTCTTTGAATTTCCGCACCGGACAGTCCTTCATTTTCAGAGGGCCTTCATGCGCTTAACACATTTTAATCCTCAACGGCGCATCCACTGCTTAAACCCAATAATTTCATGATTATAAAAAATATTATTTATTAAGATATGATAGAACTCAAGCCTTAGAACCAACCGTGCGACCGATATGTTTCACACAAACAACAAAGTAAGCTACAATCCGAAGCATAATCGACCTCACTCAATGAATAAAAGGTTTCCGTATGTTACAAGGTAGCTTGGTTGCCCTGATTACCCCGATGAATCAAGACGGCAGCATCCATTACGAACAACTCCGCGATTTGATCGACTGGCATATCGAAAGCGGTACCGACGGCATCGTCGCTGTCGGCACGACAGGCGAATCCGCCACCCTCTCCGTCGAAGAACATTTAAGCGTAATCGAAGAAACGGTCAAACACGTCAACAAGCGCGTCCCCGTCATCGCAGGTACCGGCGCCAACAACACCCTTGAAGCCATCGCACTTTCGCAAGCCGCCGAAAAAGCCGGTGCAGACTTCACTCTCTCCGTCGTCCCCTATTACAACAAGCCCTCCCAAGAAGGCATTTACCAACATTTCAAAACCATCGCCGAAGCCACTTCGATTCCGATGATTATCTACAACGTGCCCGGCCGTACCGTCGTCAGCATGACTAACGACACCATCCTGCGCCTTTCAGAAATCTCCAATATCGTCGGCGTGAAAGAAGCCAGCGGCAACATCGGCAGCAACATCGAACTCATCAACCGCGTCCCCGAAGGCTTCGCCGTCCTTTCCGGCGACGACCATACCGCCCTGCCGTTCATGCTGTGCGGCGGGCACGGCGTCGTTACCGTTGCAGCCAACGCCGCACCCAAACTCTTTGCCGATATGTGTCGCGCCGCGCTTCAAGGCGATATCGCCCTCGCACGCGAACTCAACGACCGGCTGATTCCGATTTATGACACCATGTTCTGCGAACCCAGTCCCGCCGCACCGAAATGGGCGGTATCCGCCCTGGGCAAATGCGAACCGCACGTCCGTTTGCCGCTCGTTCCTCTGACGGAAGGCGGACAGGCAAAAGTCCGCGCCGCCCTGAAAGCCTCAGGACAACTTTAAATATAGCCATGCCGTCTGAAGCGTTCAGACGGCATAACGCAACAAACACTTTAATATCCATCACACAGGATGACACGATGACCCATATCAAACCTGTAATCTCCGCACTACTCCTCATCGGACTAACTGCCTGCACCGGCAGCACGACCGAGCAGCCCAAGCTCGACTACCAAAGCCAGTCGAACCGTTCGGTGAAACTCGAAGTTCCCCCCGACTTAAACAACCCCGACCAAGGCAACCTCTACCGCCTTCCTGCCGGTTCGGGAGCCGTCCGCGCCAGCGATTTGGAAAAACGCCGCACACCCGCCGTCCAACAGCCTGCCGATGCCGAGGTATTGAAAAGCGTCAAAGGCGTCCGTCTCGAGCGCGACGGCAGCCAACGCTGGCTCGTTGTCGATGGCAAATCACCGGCGGAAATATGGCCGCTCCTGAAAGCCTTCTGGCAGGAAAACGGCTTCGACATCAAGTCCGAAGAACCTGCCATCGGACAAATGGAAACCGAGTGGGCGGAAAACCGTGCCAAAATCCCCCAAGACAGCTTGCGCCGCCTATTCGACAAAGTCGGTTTGGGCGGCATCTACTCCACCGGCGAGCGCGACAAATTCATCGTCCGTATCGAACAGGGCAAAAACGGCGTTTCCGACATCTTCTTCGCCCACAAAGCGATGAAAGAAGTGTATGGCGACAAAAACAAAGACACGACCATGTGGCAGCCTTCCGCTTCCGACCCCAACCTCGAAGCGGCATTCCTGACGCGCTTTATGCAATATTTGGGCGTTGACGGACAGCAGGCGGAAAACGCATTGGCAAAAAAACCGACCCTTCCCGCCGCCAACGAAATGGCGCGTATCGAAGGCAAAAGCCTGATTGTCTTTGGCGACTACGGCAGAAACTGGCGGCGCACCGCGCTCGCCCTTGACCGCATCGGACTGACCGTCGTCGGTCAAAACACCGAACGCCACGCCTTCCTGGTTCAAAAAGCCCCGAACGAAAGCAATGCAGTTACCGAACAAAAACCGGGGCTGTTCAAACGCCTGCTGGGCAAAGGCAAAGCGGAGAAACCTGCCGAACAGCCGGAACTGATTGTCTATGCAGAACCCGTTGCCGACGGCTCGCGCATTGTCCTGCTCAACAAAGACGGCAGCGCATATGCCGGCAAAGACGCATCCGCACTGTTGGGCAAACTCCATTCCGAACTGCGTTAAACCGTTCAAAACAAAAGCAGCTTCCAAACAGAAGCTGCTTTTTTTATGCGGAACTTTTTACAACAACCGAGGAAAAATATCCTCAACCGCCTGAACCAACGCATCCGCCAAAGGCGGATCGAACGCACAATGCCCTGCCTGAACCACCCTCAATTCCGCTTCCGGAAAGGCTTTCGACAGCGCCCACGCACTCTGCATCGGCGTACACAAATCATACCGCCCCTGCACGATAATGGTCGGGATATGCCGTATTTTGCCGATATTGTTCAAAATCGCCCTATCGCCCTGCAACCAACCGCCGTTGACAAAATAATGGTTTTCCAAACGCGCGATTGCCAGCGAGGCATAAGCATCTTCATCCACTTCCTCCGGCTCGAAACGGATCAGATAGCTTTCCCAATCCGCCCAAGCCTTCGCGGCAGACAAGCACACTTCTTCATCTTGATGAAACAGCAATCCGTGATACGCCTCAATCAGCCGGTTCCGCCGATTTTCAGCAATCGGCGCGACAAATTTTTGCCATTGTTCCGGATAAATCCGGCTCACACCGCCCGCCTCGTTCAGCCACGCCGTTTCAGACGGCCTGCACAAAAATATCCCGCGCAATACCAATCCCTTTACCCGTTCCGGATGGGTTTGGGCATAAGCCAGCGACAAAGTGCTGCCCCACGAACCGCCGAACACCAGCCATTTTTCAATACCCAGCATTTCACGGACTTTTTCAATATCCGCCACCAAATCCCAAGTCGTATTGTCTTCCGCACAAGCATACGGGCGCGAACGTCCGCAACCGCGCTGGTCAATAATGACGATGCGGAACACATCGGGATTGAAAAAACCCCGACATTCAGGCGAAGCCCCCGCGCCCGGTCCGCCGTGCAGGAAAATGACCGGCACACCGTCGGGATTGCCCGACTCTTCCCAATAAATTTGATGAATTTCAGACACCTGCAAGTATCCGCTATGAAAAGGCTGTCTTATCTCATACATCATCTTCTCCTATATTGCTTCTGACAATCCGAACATCCCGACACGCGACATCCCGCACAAAACACAGGCCGCCCCGAAAGGCAAATTCCGAAAAATCGCGATATAGTGGATTAACAAAAATCAGGACAAGGCGACGAAGCCGCAGACAGTACAAATAAGTACGGAACCGATTCACTTGGTGCTTCAGCACCTTAGAGAATCGTTCTCTTTGAGCTAAGGCGAGGCAACGCTGTACCGGTTTTTGTTAATCCGCTATATTCCGCCATCTCTAAGATTTACAGCGATACACGGGTAATTTAAGGAATGCCCGAACCGTCATTCCCGCCACTTTTCGTCATTCCCGCCACTTTTCGTCATTCCCGCGAAAGCGGGAATCTAGAATCTCGGACTTTCAGATAATCTTTGAATATTGCTGTTGTTCTAAGGTCTAGATTCCCGCCTGCGCGGGAATGACGGCTGCAGATGCCCGACGGTCTTTATAGCGGATTAACAAAAATCAGGACAAGGCGACGAAGCCGCAGACAGTACAAATAGTACGGAACCGATTCACTCGGTGCTTCAGCACCTTAGAGAATCGTTCTCTTTGAGCTAAGGCGAGGCAACGCTGTACCGGTTTTTGTTAATCCACTATAAAAACCATCAATCGGAAAATATTGCATAAACAGGCGGAAATATATCATTGAAAAGAAAACCCATACAATGTCGGACAGAAACAAGCCGCTTTGCCATTGTTTTCTAACAGTTAAACCCCCATACTTCAAGACGGCGGGCCGGTCTTGTTTCAAAATGGCGCAAGCCCCTGCCCTCAAATCCAACGCGCAGGATTAAACCATAATGGCGGCTTTCTTATTGTTTCTTATTGAAACATCGCCCCAAACCCGATACAATCCGCCCTTGAACCATCAGTGAAAATCGTTCTTTTCTAATCAGTTAAACCGAATACGGAGCCGAAAATGAATCCAGCCCCCAAAAAAACCCTTCTCTTCTCTTCTCTTCTCTTCTCTTCTCTTCTCTTCTCTTCCGCAGCGCAGGCGGCAAGTGAAGACAATGGTCGCGGCCCGTATGTGCAGGCAGATTTAGCCTACGCCTACGAACACATTACCTACGATTATCCCGGCGACAACGCCAAAGTCTTCGACGACTACCGCGACGTCAAAACCCATTCCACCCACCCTCGCCTTTCCGTCGGCTACGATTTCGGCAACTGGCGCATCGCCCTCGATTACGCCCGTTACAATACTTGGAGACATGGCAAGCATATTCACGCAGAAAACAGCAAAAAAATCAACAACCTTGATGTAAAAACAGAAATAGACCACACTGACAAAGGCACGTTCAAAGCCGAATCCAACTACGGCATCTCCGCCATCTACGATTTCGACACCGGCACCCGCTTCAAACCCTATGTTGGTGCACGGGTTGGTTTAGGCAAAATCAAACACAGCATTGCTGTAGAAGACCAATTAACTCTTACCATCGCCAATATCAAACGAGGACCAACAGATACCCATCCGCCCATCCACGAAAGCCACAGCATCCGCCGCGTGGGCTTCGGCGCAGTGGCAGGCGTAGGCATAGACATCACACCCAACCTGACCTTGGACACCGGATACCGCTACCACTACTGGGGACGCTTGGAAAACACCCGCTTCAAAACCCACGAAGCCTCATTGGGCGTGCGCTACCGCTTCTGATTCCCCGACACCGATGCCGTCTGAACCTTCAGACGGCATTTTTGATGCACTTGCCGTTTACAGGCGCAGGACAGGCGTAGTGAAATACCCGAACCGTCATTCCCGACAACACCGTAATCTCAAAATCCGTCATTCCCGCGCAGGCGGGAATCCAGACCTGTCCGCACAGAAACTTATCAGATAAAAACAGTTGCCCAAACCCCGCGTTCTAGATTCCCACTTCCGTGGGAATGACGGTTCAGTTGCGTAGGGCTGGATTGTCGAAAGGGACGGATTCAATGGATTCAATGAAAACGGTAGAAATGTTGGATTGATAGAAATGGCGGACTGAAGCACACCCTACGGCTCGCTGATTCCCGATACCGATGCCGTCTGAACCTTCAGACGGTATTTTTGATGCACTCGCCGTTTACAGGCGCGGGGCGGGCGCAGGGAAATGCCCGAACCGTCATTCCCGACAACACCGTAATCTTGAAACCCGTCATTCCCGCGCAGGCGGGAATCCAGACCTGTCCGCACAGAAACTTATCGGATAAAAACAGTTGCCCAAACCCCGCGTTCTAGATTCCCACTTTCGTGGGAATGACGGGTTCAGTTGCGTAGGACTGAGTCGTCGAAAGTGGCGGATTCGATGGATTCAATGAAAACGGTAGAAATGTTGGATTGATGGAAATGGCGGACTGAAGCCCACCGATTCATCGACTCCAACGCTTCCGATGCTTCCAACGGTTTCAGACGGCATTTTTTACACAATTCCCGCCATTTCCTGTCATTCCCGACAACACCGTAATCTCGAAACCCGTCATTCCCGCGCAGGCGGGAATCCAGACCTGTCCGCACAGAAACTTATCGGATAAAAACAGTTGCCCAAACCCCAAGATTCTAGATTCCCACTTTCGTGGGAATGACGGTTCAGTTGCATAGCAACTGTATTTTTCACCCCGTCGGGCAAAAATACAGTTGCTACGGCCCCGCCCTACAATGCGCCTTGCGAATCTGTCCCGCGCCCGCCCTTGTATGTCTCAAATGGGTTAAACTACGTACTTCCCGACTTCCCGTTTCGGGCAGGGGTGCAGGTCCGATTTATCTTTCAATAAAACAAGGAAACTTTATGCAGCACGAAGAAGGCAACCGCCAACGCCCTCAAGGCGAACTGCTCCTGCGTACCGTCGCTATGCCGCGCGATACCAATCCCAACCAAGACATTTTCGGCGGCTGGATTATGTCGCAGATGGATTTGGGCGGCGGCATATTGGCGGCGGAAATCGCGCGGGGACGCATCGTTACCGTCGCCGTTCAGGAAATGAACTTCATCCGCCCGGTCAAGGTCGGCAACGTCGTCTGCTGCTACGGGCATTGCGTCCGCGTGGGCAACACCTCGCTCCAGCTTAAAGTGGAAGTCTGGGTGAAAACTTTGATGAACGATTGCGTTACCGAAGACCGCCACCTCGTAACCGAGGCGGTGTTCACTTATGTCGCCATCGATGCGGAAGGCAATCCGCGCCCGATTCCGAAAGAAGGCAACCCCAAATTGTCGGGCTTATTGCCTACTCCGTGAAAATACCCGTAAAAATGCCGTCTGAAACTGTCTTCAGACGGCATTCCGCATCATTTGAACCAAGACCTGATGCGGGAAAACAGCGACATACTCTGTTTTTCAAAGTCTTCCCGCACTTCCGGCACGGCTTTTTTTATGACCTTCATTCCTGCAAAAGTCTGCGCCACGGGCATAATTTCAATCGTGTTCACATTCATATGCGCCGGCCGGCGGTACAGCCACAATGCGGTTTCCGCAATATCTTCGGGGCGGATAAATTCCACACCCTCATACACGCCCGTCGCCCTCTCGTCATCGCCTTTGAAGCGCACATTGGAAAACTCCGTATTGCCGCACAAACCCGGTTCGATATTGGTAACGCGGATGTTCTTATCCGCCAACTCTGTGCGCAAATTCAGGCTAAACTGGCGCACAAACGCCTTGGTCGCTCCGTAAACGTTGCTGCCGGCATAAGCATAATTGCCTGCAATCGAACCCAAATTCATCACATAACCGCCGCCTCGAGCCACCATTTGCGGCAAAATTTTGCGCGTCAGAAACGTCAAACCCAAAACATTGGTTTGAATCATTGTTTCCCAATCTTCAAAATCCGCCTTGTCCGCCGTGTCCAAACCCAAAGCCAGCCCGGCATTGTTGATGAGGCAGTCGATGTCGGAAAATTCATCGGGGATGCCGTTTAAGGCGTTTTCCACCGACTCGCGGCGCGACACGTCCATTTCCAAAGGGTAAAACAAAGCACCCAATTCATCCGCCAAGGCCTGAAGCCTGTCCGCACGACGCGCCGCACCGATAACGCGGTATCCCGCCCCGACAAACGCGCGGCACATCGCTTCGCCGAATCCTGCCGAAGCACCGGTAATTAAAACAGCCATTGTTTTTCCTTTCTTTCTCGTTTCCCAAACCTGTTTCAGGTATCATAACGCCCTTCAGACGGCATCGCGCCGGCTGAAAATGACAACAACCATACCACCACGACAGGACACATTCAATATGTTTCAACACACAGGACGACACATAAAGCGTCGCCCTATGTGCCGTCCTGATTCGGAAGGGATTGCACCCTTCCCAAATAAAATCTGATTCTACCGCCCCGAAGGACGGATGTCCAAGTGGGCGGGGTTTCAACCGAAAAGGAAACACGATGAACATTCAAACCCGCCTTGCCGCAACCGCCCTCGCCCTATTCCTTTCCGCCTGCGGAAACGGCGGCGCGCCCGCACAGCCCAAAGGCGAAATTTCCGAAAACCGCACCGCCGCGTTCAAATCTATGATGCCCGACTTCTCGCGTATGGGCAAAATGGTCAAAGGCGAAGAGCCTTACGATGTCGAAAAATTCAAACAGGCTGCCGCGGCGTTTGCCGAAAGCAGCAAGAAACCGTTTACGCTTTTTGATTCCGATCCGCAAGGCAACGGCCGCGCCCTGCCAGCCGTTTGGTCGGATGGTGCAAAATTTGAAGCCGAAAAAACAAAATTCGCCGCCGCCGTCGAAAAACTCAACGCCGCCGCCCAAACCGGCAAACTGGACGAAATCAAAGCCGCCTACGGCGAAACCGGCGCAAGCTGCAAATCCTGCCACGACAGCTTCCGCGCGCCCGAATAACATCCAAAACAAAACAATGCCGTCTGAAGCCTTCAGACGGCATTTTCTTTGCCATTTCAGCACACGCAAAGCAATCAGAAATTATCGTCAATTCAAAAAATACGCCATATCCTGATTTTTGCCTTACTTACTCCGCCATTTTCTATTTTGATTTGCTATGCGATTAATCTTTATCGTCAAATGTCAAAATCGGGATGCCGGATTGGGTAAACAGGGCATACACCGGCTTAAGCCAATAATCTTCCGGAAGGGAAGCCGGTTTCAATGCGTAAACGTGCACATTGGGAAAATCCTTCATCGTCAACGCCGCGCCGCTGAAAAAGGTATAAATTTCATACCTCGTATGCGGGTTTTTCTTAATCTCGCGCAAAATATAGTCTTCGATGACATAGGGCGAATTTAATGTGGTTACGCCGGAAAGCCCGTAGGTTTGGCGGGGATGCGGCGCGACATATTGTATTTTGAAGTTTTTTGCCGCCTTTTCCGAAATTTCCTTCATTTCTTTGTCGGGCGAACCCAAAAGTATCCGCACCGTGCCGCCCGTTTCATCCCCCGCCTTCAGTTCGGACGCATCGAACAGCGGCAGGTAAGTCATCTTGCGGCGGCCGTCGTCCATAATGTTTTTCAAACCCTTGAATATCGTGTAATGCTCGTCGGAAGCATTGCGGGTTTTGGCGATGCTCCAATCTCCGATCATCATTCGGGCAAAATTACGCTTGATCGTCCCGTTTACAGAAAACTCATCGCCCAAATAGCTGCTGCTTTGAATTAAATTGCCTGTCCCGTCGTCAAAGGTTTTGATTTCCGCATCCGGGTAAGTACTCAAAAAGGCGGCAATGCTGACTTTTTCCAAACTTGCCAAATAAATCCGCTTGACCTTCGGCAGCAGCATCGACTTTACCTTCAGCTCCGCCATCGTCGGAATGAAATCAAACGATTTGTTCAAACCGTAGGGCAGGTAGAAAAAATACGCCCGCTCCGCCTTATCCTTTATCTGATTGAAATAATAATCGTATTTTTCATTCCTGTTTTCAGACATCAGCACCACATAAAACCGCTCCCCCGGATGCTGCGCCATAATCCTTTCTGCCACCTTCATCTGCAATATGGTATAGCAGAAAATCAGATTGACCGGTTCCCCCTCTTCATTGAAGAGTTTGTCCTTCAGCAGGGAAACCGCATTCCTTTCCCCCTGATTTACCCGGTCAAATGTATAAAATATCCCGAAGCAAAAAACAATCAGGCACAACACGGTCAAACAAGCCTTTTTCAAGCCCATATCCCTAAAACTCCATTCCGACAAATTGAACATACGCCCCGAGTGTCCCGGGGCGGAAAAATGCGGAATTTTAGCAGATATTCCAACAGTTACCGAATATTATAGTGGTTTAAATTTAAATCAGGACAAGGCGACGAAGCCGCAGACAGTACAAGCAGTACGACAAGGCGAGGCAACGCTGTACTGGTTTAAATTTAAACCACTATAAAATCAATTTCACCGAAAATATGCCGCCGCACATCATGCACAGCACCTCCGACACCGCCGCCAAACGCGGGAAAACCATTTCCCCCTTCCTTTCACGTCGCCGCGTTCAAACACGCCAAGATCGAACAAAGCGCGAACAAAGCCGCCAAAATATGCCATAATAGCCGCGCACATTCCCCGCGCAATGTGTTCCAAAAGAAAAAACCAACCTACAAGAGAATAATCCTATGACTCAAAAATCCACCATTGTTTATACCCATACCGACGAAGCCCCCGCGCTGGCGACCCAATCGCTGCTGCCGATTGTACAGGCTTTTGCCCGCCACGCCGATATTGATGTCAAAACCAGCGACATTTCCCTGTCCAGCCGTATTTTGGCGGCGTTTCCCGAATACCTGACCGAAGCGCAGCGCGTACCCGACGCGCTTGCCGAATTGGGCGAACTGGTAAAACAACCCGATGCAAACGTAATCAAACTGCCGAACATCAGTGCATCCGTACCTCAACTGACCGCCGCGATTAAAGAATTGCAGTCTAAAGGCTTTGCCGTTCCCGATTATCCTGCCGACCCTCAAACCGATGAAGAAAAAGCCGTGCGCGAACGCTACGACCGCATCAAAGGCAGCGCGGTAAACCCTGTTTTGCGCGAAGGCAACTCCGACCGCCGCGCACCTAAAGCAGTGAAAAACTTTGCCAAAAAAAATCCGCACAGCATGGGCGCATGGACCAAAGACTCCAAAACCCACGTTGCCACCATGCAAAGCGGCGACTTTTTCCATAACGAACAATCCGTTACCGTACCCGATGCGACTTCCGTATCCATCGTATTCACCGACAAACAAGGCAACAAAAAAGAGCTGCGCGCGCCCGTCGCCCTGAAAGCCGGCGAAATCATCGACGCAACCGTGATGAGCAAAAAAGCCCTGCTCGCCTTCCTTGCCGAACAAGTGCAAGACGCAAAAGCTAAAGGCGTATTGTTCTCGCTGCATATGAAAGCCACGATGATGAAAGTGTCCGACCCGATTATCTTCGGACACGCCGTCAAAGTGTTCTTCGCGCCTGTATTTGAAAAATTCGGCGACAAACTGGCTGCCGCAGGCGTCAACGTCAACAACGGCTTCGGCAACCTGCTTGCCAATTTGGACAAACTGGATGCGGACACCCGCGCTGCCGTTGAAGCTGAAATCGCCGCCGTTTACGCCGCCAACCCCGATTTGGCGATGGTCGATTCCGACAAAGGCATCACCAACCTGCACGTTCCCAGCGATGTCATCGTTGATGCCTCTATGCCTGCGATGATTCGTAACTCCGGCCGTATGTGGGATAAAGACGGCAAAGCGCAAGACACCAAAGCCGTGATTCCCGACAGCAGCTATGCCGGCGTTTACCAAGCAACCATCGACTTCTGCCGCGAACATGGCGCGTTCGACCCGACAACAATGGGTACAGTACCCAATGTCGGGCTGATGGCGCAGGCAGCCGAAGAATACGGTTCGCACAACAAAACTTTTGAAATCGAAGCCGACGGTCAGGTTCAAGTAGTTGATGCGGCAGGAAAAGTCCTGATGCAGCACGACGTTGAAGCAGGCGACATCTGGCGTATGTGCCAAACCAAAGACGCTCCGATTAAAGACTGGGTGCAACTCGCCGTCAACCGTGCCCGTCTGAGCAATACGCCCGCCGTGTTCTGGCTCGACGAAAACCGTCCGCACGACAAGAGCCTGCTCGCCAAGGTTAAAGCCTACCTTGCCGAACTGGATACCGACGGCCTCGATATCCGCGTCCTCGCTCCCGAAGAAGCCGCCAAGTTCAGCCTGGGCCGTCTGAAAAACGGCGAAGACACCATTTCCGTAACCGGCAACGTCCTGCGCGACTACCTGACCGACTTGTTCCCGATTTTGGAACTGGGTACCAGCGCGAAAATGCTGTCTATCGTCCCATTGATGAACGGCGGCGGTATGTTTGAAACCGGCGCGGGCGGTTCTGCACCGAAACATGTCCAACAATTCCTCGAAGAAAACCACTTGCGTTGGGACTCTTTGGGCGAATTCCTCGCGCTTGCCGTATCGTTTGAACATTTGGCGCAAAAAACCGGCAACGCCAAAGCCCAAGTCCTCGCCGACACTTTGGATGCAGCCACCGAAAAACTGCTGTTGAACGACAAATCGCCTAAACGCAAAGCAGGCGAACTCGACAACCGCGGCAGCCATTTCTACCTCACCCTCTATTGGGCGCAAGAATTGGCAGCGCAAGACAAAGATGCCGAACTGAAAGCCGCATTTGCGCCATTGGCAGCCGCTTTGACTGCTGACGAAGCCAAAATCGTTGAAGAACTCTCTGCCGTACAAGGCAAAGCGGTCGACATCGGCGGCTACTACGCAGCCAATCCTGAAAAAGCCGCACAAGCGATGCGCCCAAGCGCAACCTTTAATCAGGCACTAAACACCTTATAAGCACAAAGGTAAAAATGCCGTCTGAACATTCGTCGTTCAGACGGCATTAGTTATTCCTATCTGCCTGATTATGATTAAACGCCGCACCCATTGGATATAAATCATATAATCTTTAGTTTTGACCCTACGGAAAGACAATAATATGAAAGCTATTCCAACCATCCTGATTAGCATCCTTTTGGCAACCGCCCTTCCTGCATCCGCACACGGTATGCATAAGAGCAAACCCCTGACTATGGACGAGCTGCCTCCGATTTGCCAACAATATTTCAAACGCGCCGAGACCTGTTACAACAAAGCCGGAAACAAAGCAGATTTCGCACGCAACAACACCAAATTCCTATTCCAAGCCCTGCCTGCCGCCGATTTGGGACAGCGTAAGCAAATGTGCCAAATCGCTATGGATTCGTTTGCAGAAAAAACCCGCAATCTGAATTGCGAATAAAGCCGCATCAGCAATAACAATGCCGTCTGAAACAATGATTTCAGACGGCATTCTCACATCAAAACGCGCGGCTTGATAAAACCCGCCTTCCCCGCATCCCTGACCCAAACAGGATTAAACGGAGTAACGGCTTTAACCATTATGGTAAGTTCCCATTCCAAAAAATGACCATACAAATTAATACCATAAAACATTAATAAAAAGCGTCTGCCGATTGCGGTTTGTTGCAGGGCGTTACGAAAAATCAGGGTAAATCGATGATTTTTATATAGTAATTGACACAACTTGAACAAAAAAGAACCGCCCTGATTCAGGGCGGTTATGTTTTCTGGCGGAAACGGTGGGATTCGAACCCACGGAGGATTTGCACCCTCAGCGGATTTCGAGTCCGCTGCATTCAGCCTCTCTGCCACGTTTCCGATAATGCAGTAAAACCAAATAAAAATACAATATTTGCTACTATTGCATTCTTATTTGGTTCTACTCTCAAGAAATGGCGGAAGCGGTGAGATTCGAACTCACGGAGGGCTATCAACCCTCGACGGTTTTCAAGACCGTTGCATTAAACCGCTCTGCCACGCTTCCGTCTTCTTGAAGAGTAGGAATAATAATGAAGTTTATACATTTTGCCAAGCACTTTTTTCGGAAAATACTTAATTTATTGTTTTCACTTTATTTGTTCCGAACGCATAAACACCCATTCGCTTTCATTGGAAGCCGCATCATTGAATGCGTAGCCTTCGTAATTAAAATTTTTCAGCATTTCAGGATCGGTAATATTGTGTTCTGCCGCATAGCGCACCATTAATCCGCGTGCGCGCTTGGCATAGAAACTGATAATTTTATATTTGCCGTTTTTCTCATCTTTAAATATCGGGGTAATCAGCCGCACCCGAAGTTTTTTCGTGTTGACGGACTTGAAATATTCCTGTGAGGCAAGGTTGACAAGCGTATTGCTGCCTGCTTGGGCAAGCGTATCATTTAAAAGGTTGGTAATGATGTCGCCCCAAAACTCATACAAATTCTTGCCGCGCAAATTGGCGAAGGGCGTTCCCATTTCCAGGCGGTAGGGCTGCATTAGGTCTAATGGGCGCAGAAGACCGTACAAACCAGAAAGCAGACGGACATGGTTTTGCAGATATTGTATTTGATCGGTATTCAATGTGTTTGCATCCATACCTTCGTAAACATCGCCGTTGAACATAAAGACCGCCTGTTTGGCGTTTTCCGGCGTAAACGGCGTGTGCCATTCTGCATTGCGCTGCGCGTTTAAGAGGGCAATTTTGTCGGAAACGTGCATCAGTTCGGCAATCTGTTGCGGAGCAAGCTCGCGCAGCTGCTGCATTAGAATTTCGGACTCTGCCAGCAGGTCGGGTTGGGTAAACTCGCTGACAGGGGCAGGGTCTTTTTCGTTAAGGTTTTTCGCAGGGGAAAGGACAAAAAACATAATCTGCTCGGTATAGTGTAAAACGTCGGAATTTTAGATTTAAAAGCATCCTCAGGCAAGCCAATTAATTGTGGTGCAAATACCGTTATAATAAATACATCTTGATGGTGTTAAAAAATGCCGTCAGGAAAAGTTCAGACGGCATTTTTTATTCTTTACCGATACAGTGAAACTATGTCTTCCGCAGCTTTGACACAAGTTGCGACATCGGCAACCAAAGCGATACGCACATAACCTTCCCCAGGATTGCCCTGTTCGGTATCCCGTGCCAAAAAACGTCCGGGCAATACTTGGATAGCGGCTTTTTGCCATAAATTGCGTGCAAATGCCAAATCGTCGCCATCGGGGACTTTCAACCAGATGTAAAACGAGGCATCCGGTAATTTAACGTCAAATACCTGTTGCAAAATGGGAATAACGCGCTCAAATTTTTCCTGATACATACGGCGGTTGTCGATAACGTGCTGTTCGTCATCCCAAGCGGCAATGCTTGCGCGCTGCACGGGAATGCTCATTGCGCTGCCGTGATAGGTTCTGTAAAGCAGAAAGTTTTTAAGCAGTTCGGCATCGCCAGCGACAAAACCGGAACGCAGGCCCGGAACATTGGACCGCTTGGACAAACTGGTGAACATAAGCAGTTTTTGTCTGCTTCGACCCAACTGTGCAGCGGCTTGCAGGCAGCCCAAAGGTTTGTTGCCGTCGAAATAGATTTCGGAATAGCATTCATCCGAGGCAATAATGAAACCATATTTATCCTGTAAATCAAAAACTTCTTTCCAGCCATCCAAATCCAGCACGCTGCCGCTGGGGTTGTTGGGCGAACAAACAAATACCATCTTGGTGCGGTGCCAAATTTCTTCGGGAACGCTGCCCCAGTCCGGATTGAAAGACGGCGCGGGGCAATTAGCAAAATGGATTTCACCGCCGCCCAAAAGTGTCGCACCTTCATAAATCTGATAAAAGGGATTCGGGCTGACAATTGCGGGTTTGATGCCGTCTGAAACAGGGTTCAACACGGTTTGAACAAAAGAAAACAACGCCTCCCTACTGCCTAAAACCGGCAGAATTTCATTATCCGGATTGACCGTCAAGCCGTCATAACGGCGTTTTAACCAGTTCGCACACGCCTGACGCAGTTCAGGCAAACCGGCCGTCAGCGGATATTTTTCCAACTCATGCAATGAGGCGGTCAGCGCATCTGTAATGACTTTCGGTGTCGGATGTTTCGGTTCGCCGATGTGAAGGGGGACGGCTTCCACGCCTTCGGGCGCGGAAATGCCCTGCATCGCTTCACGCAGTCGGGCAAAGGGATAGGGTTTGAGTTGGTTAAGTAAGGTATTCATAATGTTCTCCGGTTGTCGGTATATCGGAAGATATGCCGTCTGAACCTGACGGCACCCATCAGACGGCATTTTATATTCAATGCAAACCCGTACTGCCGAAACCGCCCTCACCCCGGCTGCTTCCGACAAATTCTTCGACACGTTTGAAATGCGCCTGCACGATTGGCACGATAACCATCTGCGCGATACGCTCAAACGGCTTGACAGTAAACGGCTCGCTGCTTCTGTTCCATAACGACACCTTCAATTCCCCTTGATAATCGGAGTCGATCAAACCGACCAAATTGCCCAAAACAATGCCGTGTTTATGCCCCAAGCCGGAACGGGGCAGCAAAACGGCGGCATATGAAGGATCGGCCAAATAAATTGCCAAACCGGTCGGCACAAGCAACGTTTCGCCCGGCTGCAAAACGACTTCCTCATCCAAACAGGCGCGCAAGTCCAAACCGGCAGAACCCGCCGTCGCATAGGCAGGGATAAAATCCGCCATCCTCTCGTCCAACACTTTCATTTCTACTTCAATATTCATCGTCTTGCTCCTGCATACGGCCAGTTTCAAAGATGGGAGATTATACACAAGCCGTGTTTACGCTGAAACACGGCAAATCGGTTTTGTTTTGAAATCCGTTGCCAATGTATAATACCCGCCCTTCCGGTTATGAAGACGAACATTATGCACACACCTTCCCCGCATAACGAATTTATACGCGGCATCAAAGAAAGTTCGCCTATGCTGATTGGGCTTTTGCCTTGGGCATTAATACTCGGTATGCAGGGTGGGCAAAAAGGTATGACTTGGCTGGAAATGTTGCTGATGACCGGTATGAACTTCGCCGGCGGCTCCGAATTTACCACGGTCAACCTGTGGGCGGAACCTCTGCCGATACTGCTTATCGCCACCGTAACCTTTATGATTAATTCTCGGCATATCCTGATGGGGGCGGCACTTGCCCCGCACCTAAAAGAAATACCGCTGAAAAAAGCCGTGCCCGCACTGTTTTTTATGTGTGATGAAAGCTGGGCGATGGCATTCTCCGAAATCCAAAAGCGGAAAGCAGCAGGTTTGCCCGCATTCAATATGCCTTTTTATATGGGCGTATGCTTTATCCTCTACATTACTTGGATAGGATTTGCCGCATTCGGCGCGGCAGTAGGACCCGTGTTCGGCAATGTGGACGCTTGGGGATTCGGTATGGCGTTTCCTGCCGTATTTCTGGTTTTATTGAGAGGGATGTGGAAAAGTTTTTCCGCATCAAGACCATGGTTTGTCAGCCTGATTGTTGCATCCGCCGTTTACCTGACCGTTGACGGCGCGTGGTATGTTCCTGCCGGCGCACTGTCCGGCTTGTTGTCCGCTTATTTTTGGAGTGGGTGGAAATGAAAGATTTATTGTCGTTCCCACCATTCCTGCTGTTTTCCTGTATGCTTGCCGTTACCTACTCTACCCGGCTGATCGGCTTTTTCGCACTGCGTAACCGAACCCTAAGCCGCCGCGCCCAAACCATTATGGAAGCCGCGCCGGGCTGCGTCCTGATTTCCGTCATTGCCCCCTATTTCGTATCCGACAAGCCGCACGAACTTATCGCCATCGCGTTAACCGCCTTGGCAGCCTGCCGCTTTTCTATGTTGCCTACCGTATTGATAGGGGTCGGCTCGTCAGGCATCTTAGGATGGTTGATGACATAATTCATTTCAAAATGTCCGTAAAAAATGCCGTCTGAACATTGATTTTCAGACGGCATTGGCAAAACAGCCCTATTTTTTACGATTAGAGAAAGCTTCACAGCCGGCATCCGCGGACAAAGTCTCCGAATAGGCTCGGGCAGAAGCGGCATCACGGCATTTGTATCCGTCGCCCACGCTGTTCATCCATACCGACAAAGTATAACCCGTCCCCGCCTTCGGAACGCCGACCAACCTGTATGCCCTTGATTTTGCCGCATCGACAAATTCCCCCGAAACACTATATTTTTCGGCAATTTTCGGGTTCATCCTATAAGCCGGCGCAAACTTCTTCAGTTCCGTTTCAAGGTTCTGATTACTTTCCCCGGGATTTTTCAAAATAATCTGTTTGAAAGCATTGTTGATACTGACCATCTCCGTATAAAGCTGGGACTGATAGCCTTTTTCAATATAACTTTGATAAGAAGGTATGGCAATGACGCTGATAATGCCGAGTATCGCGACGACTATCATTACCTCAACCAATGTAAACCCTTTTTGTTCCATTTTATTGCTCATCATTATTGCTTACATAAGATTGAAGGACGACCACGGTATTGGCATTCTTACCCCAAGCCTTGGCAGTAACCCTATAAATATTCTGACCGTTCTTCACACCCAAATATTCGATAATATAACGCGGCATTTTGCTGACGCTTCCCGTACCTTTCCCATATACCATCCCTTTATTGTCAATGCACAGGTTGGTAGAATTTGCAGGACAAAAACGCTTCACCGCCTCAACGGTGGGCTTGCCTTGCACCACGATATTGTCAAAAGCCTCTTCATTATCATTATTTGTCCGCACATTCACTGCGGTACACAGGCCGTTTTCACAATTTTCGCTAAATGTAACCTTACTGTCCGTAGTATATTCCAAATCCAAAACCTGAAATTCGCCGTCCCGCAAAGCCGCCTCGGCTAAAGACAAAGCCAATTTCCTGTCTGATTCGTTGGCACTGATCCTCTGCTCGGTATTGTAAGACTGCGCGGCAGTTACAACCAAAAAGGCCACGACGATCATAACCATCAGCACGATAAACAGTGCGAACCCCCTCTGTCCGTCAGAAGTCGGGATTCCCGTCAAAGCGTTCTGTTTGCGCATACATTTCCCCCGCGTATTGTCGCATCGATACGGTAAGCATAAATATTATTGTCTGAAGAAGCGGCAATCTTGGCATCGGTACCGCTATTCAATAAAACCTCCACCCCGGCGGGCGTAACAGCACCTTTGGAGCTGTCAAATTTATCCGTATATTTGAATTTTTCCTCTTTGCCGACATCTTCATCTTCAGGGCAGTCGGAAACATAGATATACCGCACATTCATATGGGTAATCTTTTTCACGAGCAACTGGGGATTACCCCACCCGCCGTTATCATTCAATTGGAAGCGGAACAAACCCTCCTCATCAGAAATCTTGCCGACCGCATAGGCATTGACCTCATGCCTTTGACGCGCAATATTGCCATCTTGCCTGTTATCCGTATCCGGAATCTTCAATTCTTTTTTTACATTTTCTAATGTAGAGATTTGCTTGCCCGGTTTTGATATTGCGGCACAACTGCTGACGACGGTAGTCGCGGCGTTTGCATTAGCATCGTCGATACCGTATTGGAAAATCAATGCCTTACCGGATTGGGTAAAACCCGGATAACCGATATTTCCAGATTCCGCTACGGGGATAAGTTTATCTATGCCTTTGCTTTTTAAGGAAAAAGGAGAATTTTGTTGCGTCGTATCGGAAACAACATCAGTTGTAGTATGCTCGGACATATTGAAACAACCGAAGCCCCCTGCCATTCTTGCATCGCGGACAATCAATGTTGCCGCATTCCGCAAATCCTGTTGCGCGGTAAGACGCTCGTTTGCCGCATCATTTAATTTCCGGGATGTAAAGTAACTCGATCCGACCGCCATCAGGACAATCATACTGAGCAGGCCCGCAACCAGAAATTCAACAATGGTAAAACCTTTCATACCATCATAACTGCCTTTTGGTACGTTTAGCATTTTACGTTTCATTCCCGACCTCCGACCCTTGCCTGATAGGTATATACGATATTGTCGCCGTTCGCTTCAAGATTCGTATGTGCAATATCCGAATCCCCTGCCGAATCATTTACCCACAATACTTTAATTAAAGTATCTCCGTTTGCCTTATTGTCGCAATTTGAAGAAAAAGCACCGCTGTCGGACAATGTCGGCGCGTTACCCGACGAATCTTTGCAGACGGCGTAATGAATGGCTGCCGCATCCGGCAAGGCATTTTTCAATTCATAACCGAACCTGTCCAACTGGGCTTTTGCCAAATCCTTCTTGCTTTTCAAATTATTAAGCGTGAAATCGCCGTCGGAGGAAGCGGGGGTGTACGACCCTGTGTAAAGATTATAGTTTTTCTTGTTGCTGTCCGAATCAATGGTCGGATTAATCAACATCCCTTCCATCAGGTTTTGCGTGATTTGGCTGACGATGGTTTGCGTTTCCGCTTCCCTGACGGAAGCGACTGTCCGCAACTGCACGGACAGCAATGCCAAAATACCGATGGTCAGAACGAGCATAGCAACCAAAACTTCTATCAGCGCCATACCGGACTGGGGATTTTTCAGGCGGAAGCAATCATTATTCTTCATTTTTTATTTCCCAAACCGACTAAAACAGTCATTGACGTTGGCATACGGCGCGCGTATCGTTTCTAGGACAAACCTCAACCCTGCCGCTGCCGTCAATCAAAACCACTGCCGAACGGAATTTCTTTTCATCGGCAGAAACCGCCTTCGCATCTGTCAACACGATTTGGATATAACCGTCAGAGTAAACAAATCTGGAAGTGCGCGTGAGATTCTGATCGGACGAATAGCCGAATGCCCCGTTTTGGTTGAAAGTCCAAACAACACGGTCGGCAGTCGGCTGTGTCTGACCGAAAGCGATATGGTTGAAGGCATAATTAATCCGGCTGTCGTCGGCATCATTCAACACCACGCTGCGGAGAAAAACATCCGCAGCATCGCCGTCATATGCCTTATTGCCGTTTTTGTCGCCGAAAGCCAACATTCCCTGCCCCTTCTTACTGAAGTCGCATTGGTTGTTGACCGTACCGTCTTTTTTAACTTGAACAGGACAGATATA
Source organism: Neisseria sp. LACPHL-SPEC-2024-00856 (assembly GCF_047915665.1). NCBI lineage: Bacteria > Pseudomonadati > Pseudomonadota > Betaproteobacteria > Neisseriales > Neisseriaceae > Neisseria > Neisseria sp. LACPHL-SPEC-2024-00856. The sequence continues at coordinate 163,601 of NZ_JBLRPR010000001.1, read as the reverse complement.
GACAGGGAGATTGAGCCGGACGGCTTCGCCCCTGGAGAAACGCAAAAGGTTGGCAACCTGCTCCGCGTGACTGGCAATGCGGCGCGATGCAATCCACCGGCTCATACTGGGGAGGGCTATCATCGCCATAATGGCTGCAATGACCATCACGATGAGCAGCTCTATTAGCGTGAAACCTTGTTGTTTTCGTGTACACATAAGCAATAGGACGTTAACTGGTAATGTATTTTCAATTATATGCCGTCTTAATGCAAAAATGCCTCAAGACCGCGTTTTATTTTTTAGGGCAATCTCTAAGCATGATTTTAAACGATTTTGCCTGATTTCGCCTAATAAATTTTTATATAGCCATTTAATCTTCTATCTTTGCCTCCTCGGGAATATAGGCAGCATTGTCGAATTTGGTAAACTGCCCCATCCATGTCAGGAAAACTTTTCCGACCGGGCCGTTACGGTGTTTACCGATGATACATTCGGCAAGGCCTTTCATGGGCGAGTCTTGGTTGTAGTATTCGTCGCGGTACATAAACATAATCAGGTCGGCATCCTGCTCGATAGCACCGGATTCGCGGAGGTCGGACATCATCGGGCGTTTGTCGGTACGCGATTCGACCGTCCTGCTCAACTGAGACAAAGCGATGATAGGAACCTGCAATTCTTTCGCCAACGCTTTAAGCGAACGTGAAATCTCTCCCAGCTCCGAAGCTCGGTTGTCGGAACGGCCGGATCCCGCCATCAGTTGCAGGTAGTCAATGACGATCAATCCAAGCTTATTGTTAAATTGACGGGCGAGACGGCGGGCACGGGCGCGCAGCTCGAGGGCGGTCAGATTCGGGGTTTCGTCAATAAACATAGGCGCGTCGGAAAGTTTGACGACTGCCTCATTCAAACGCCCCCAATGTTCGTCTTCCAACCTGCCTGTTTTCAAGACGCTTTGATCCAACCGTCCGACCGAGCCGAGCATACGCATGACCAGTTGCGCACCGCCCATCTCCATCGAGAAGACGGCAACGGGCAGCTTGCCCTCTACGGCAACGTGTTCCGCAATATTGATCGAAAAGGCGGTCTTACCCATAGACGGACGACCGGCGACGATAATCAGGTCGCCGGGCTGCAGACCCGAGGTTTTTTTGTCGAGGTCGATGAACCCCGTCGGCACTCCAGTAACTTCATCGGGATTGTCGCGCGAGTAGAGCATATCGATGCGCTGTACGACTTCTTTCAGCAAATCGGGCATCTCCAAAAAGCCCTGCTTGGATTTGGCCGTGCTTTCGGCGATTTGGAATACTTTGTTTTCCGCCTCGTCCAAAAGCTGACCCGCGTCCCTGCCTTGCGGATTGTATGCGCTGCGTGCGATTTCCGTCCCCACTTCGGCGAGCTGGCGCATGATGGAACGCTCGCGCACGATTTCGGCATAGCGGCGGATGTTGGCGGCAGACGGGGTGTTTTGCGCCAGCGTAATCAGATATTCAAATCCGCCTGCCGCTTCCAATTCTTCGTTCCGCTGCAAATCTTCCTGAACCGTAATCACATCTGCGGGACGGCTCTCATTGATTAATTTGGCAATGGATCGGAAAATCAGGCGGTGTTCATGCCGGTAGAAATCCTCTCCCGAAACCACATCGGCAATCCTGTCCCATGCCGGATTTTCCAGCATCAACCCGCCCAAAACGGATTGTTCCGCCTCCATCGAATGTGGAGGCAGCGACAATGCGCCGATCTCACGGTCTTCAGACGGCATGGCTGTGTAATCGTTCATGGTACATCCTATCTGTCGTGCCGAAATTGCAATCTTCTATTATAGCGTAAAGCAGGTTTAATTGGTTTCCATCCCTCAAAACAGGTAAAATATGTGCGCTGCCGAGCTATTTGCAGCACACTGCCAAAATACAACATTTAAAACAATATTAGGAGCACAAAATGGAACATAAGCTGCCGCAACTGCCTTATGAACTGGACGCATTGTCCCCGCATCTGAGCAAAGAGACTTTGGAATTCCACTACGGCAAACACCATCAAACCTACATCACCAACCTGAACAATCAAATCAAAGGCACCGAATTTGAAAACCTGCCTTTGGAAGAGATTGTGAAAAAATCTTCGGGCGGCGTGTTCAACAACGCGGCACAAACTTGGAACCACACCTTCTACTGGCTGGGTTTCACGTCCAAAGGTCAAGGCAAACCTGCCGACGAACTGGCCGCCGCCATCGACGCCAAATGGGGAAGCTTCGAGAAATTCCAAGAAGCATTCTCCGCTTGCGCTGCCGGTACTTTCGGCTCCGGTTGGGCATGGCTGGTGAAAACCCCTGCCGGCGGATTGGATTTGGTTTCCACTTCCAACGCAGCAACTCCGCTGACCACTGAAAACACGCCGCTGCTGACCTGCGACGTGTGGGAACACGCCTATTACATCGACTACCGCAACAGCCGTCCCAACTACCTGAAAGGTTTCTGGGAAATCGTCAACTGGGACGAAGTCGCCAAACGTTTTGCCGCATAAGCCGCAAACCGACAAAATGCCGTCTGAACACATTTCAGACGGCATTTTTTACGGGAAATCCGAATCAATATCCGCAGGCGCAAGCGTCGCCGTGGTGTCCGCAACCTTTAGCCGCTTCAAGCCACGCGACGTCATCACCGTCAAACTCTTCCACTTCGTCAAACTCGCCGCGTTCCACCATGGCGCACAACTCTTCAAGGCTTTCCGCGCCTTCCACCCAAAAACAGGGAATGCCCGGCGGCGTATCGGGCGCAAGCAGTGCCGCCACGCCGTCATGCCACGCAATCCAATAACCGTTGTCCGTGCGGACGAATTGTGCGTTTTCGTTGACCGACTCGCCTTCCGTGCCCTCCAGCATACGTTCCGCAATGTCCGCCTGAAAAGATAAAATCTGCATAAGTGTTCCTTTATATGATGGTTTTCCGTCAAAACAAGGCGTTATTTTAGAACATCGCGCCCGCTTGAGAAACTGCCAACCGCTTTATAACAAATTCGTCTTTGTACCAAACTTTCCATTCTTTCCGTTTTTCAGACGGCATCGTTAAAGTAATGCCTTTATTTTCCACCCTTACCGACCATGTTACTGCTCAAAACACCCGGTGTCCTTCCCGGCTTCAAACTCAGCCTCGGGCTGACCGTATTGTGCCTGTCGCTGCTTGTGGTCTTGCCGTTTGCGATGATGGCGGCGAAAGCGGCGGAAATCGGCTGGGGCGGCTTTTGGAACACGATTGCCGAGCCGAACGTGTTGGCGGCGGTGTGGCTGAGTTTGCGGATGTCGTTTTATGCGATGCTGACCAATGTCGTGTTCGGCACGCTGGTGGCGTGGGTATTGGTGCGTTATGAATTCCCGGGCAAGGGTCTGGCGAACGCGCTGGTCGATTTGCCGTTTGCGCTGCCGACGGCGGTTACGGGTATCGCGTTGGCGACCCTGTATGCGCCCAACGGCTGGATAGGCCGTTTTTTCGAGCCTTTGGGTATCAAAATCGCGTTTACGCCCGTCGGCATTTGGATTTCGCTGATTGTCGTCAGCCTGCCCTTTATCGTCCGCGCCGTGCAGCCGGTATTGGAGGAATTGTCGGGCGAATATGAGGAAGCGGCGGCAACTTTGGGGGCAAACTGCTTCACGACGTTCCGCCGCGTGCTGCTGCCGGAAATCACGCCGTCACTCTTGACCGGCGCTGGCATGATGTTCGCGCGGGCAACGGGGGAATACGGTTCGGTGATTTTTATCGCGGGCAACATTCCGATGGTTTCCGAAATCTTGCCGCTGATTATTACGGGCAAGTTGGAACAGTTCGACGTACAGGGCGCGTCGGCAGTAGCGTTGTTTATGTTGATGATTTCGTTTGTCATCCTGCTTGCGCTGAACGTGATGCAGTGGGCGTTGGGCAGGCGTTCGGGCGCGAAGGGTTGATAGGCCGTCTGAAAAACGTAGGTCGGATTCTTAAATCTGATGTTTTGACACCTGGAACTGAAACACCGGAACACCGGATATTTTGTCGGATTCAAGAATCCGACCTGCCTTCTAAAAAGGTCGTCTGAAAACCTGAACTACGCTGTTGCCGTCATTCCCGCGCAGGCGGGAATCCACCACAAGGCAACAGGAAAACAGAAAATCAATAAGGCAGCCGAAATTCACTAATGGATTCCCGCCTGCGCGGGAATGACAGCAGCTAGACTTTTTTATTTCTCTTTTAACATAAAAGATAAAAGGTCGTCTGAAAACGAATCCGCTCCCCAAAACACAGTTTTTCAGACGACCTCCGAACATTTTAAAACCAACCAGGGAACACCACCGCCATGAAACCCTATTCCGCCAATCCCAACCTGACCGAACCGCGCCGGCTGCGCGTGTTGCTGATTGCCGCCGCGCTGGGCTTTCTGCTGCTGATGCTGGTCGTGCCGCTCGTCGCCGTGTTTTACGAAGCCTTAAAAGGCGGTTGGGATTTGTACCTGAAATCCTTAAACGATCCCGAAGCGTGGTCTGCCATCAAATTGACGCTGATTACCGCGCTGATTGTCGTCCCCGTCAATGCCGTCTTGGGCGTGGCGATGGCGTGGCTGCTGACCCGTTTTGATTTTCGCGGCAAGCAGTTGCTGACCACCCTGCTCGATTTGCCGTTTTCCGTATCGCCTGTGGTAGCCGGTTTGATGTTCGTCTTATTGTTCGGTGCGCACACGGCATTGGGTAGCTGGCTCGAAGCGCAAGGCATACAGATTATCTTCGCCATCCCCGGCATTGTTTTGGCGGCGCTGTTCGTTACCTTCCCCTTTGTCGCACGCGAAATCATTCCTTTAATGCAGGCGCAAGGCGACAGCGAAGAACAGGCCGCGCTGATACTCGGCGCAAGCGGCTGGCAGATGTTTTGGCGCGTTACCCTGCCCAACATCAAATGGGCGTTACTCTACGGCATCATCCTCACCAACGCCCGCGCGATGGGCGAATTCGGCGCGGTCAGCGTGGTATCGGGACACATACGCGGCGAGACCAACACCATCCCGCTTTTGGTTGAAATCTTCTACAACGAATACAACTTCACCGGCGCATTCGCCCTCTCCGGCGTATTGGCACTTTTAGCACTGGCGACGCTGGCGGTGCAGAACATCATCACCAAATTACAAGACAAAAAACTCGCCGCCGCCGAAAGGAAAGCAGTATGAGCATCACCATTCAAAACTTAAACAAACACTTCGGCAATTTTCACGCGCTGAAAAACATCAACCTCAACGTCCCCACCGGCAAACTCGTTTCCCTGCTCGGCCCGTCCGGCTGCGGCAAAACCACACTCCTGCGCATCATCGCCGGACTGGAAAACGCCGACGACGGCAAGATTCTGTTTGACGGGCAAGACGTAACCGCCAAACATGTGCGCGAGCGCAAAGTCGGTTTCGTGTTCCAACACTACGCCCTTTTCCGCCATATGAACGTGTTTGACAACATCGCCTTCGGTTTGACCGTATTGCCCAAGCCAGAACGCCCGTCCAAAGAACAAATCCGCGCCAAAGTCGAAGAATTGCTCAAGCTCGTGCAGCTCTCGCATTTGGCAAAATCCTATCCGCACCAACTCTCCGGCGGGCAACGCCAGCGCATCGCCCTCGCCCGCGCGCTTGCGGTCGAACCGAAACTCCTGCTTTTGGACGAACCCTTCGGCGCGTTGGATGCCAAAGTACGCAAAGAATTACGCACCTGGCTGCGCGACATTCATCACAACCTCGGTGTAACCAGCATTCTGGTTACGCACGACCAAGAAGAAGCCCTCGAAGTTTCCGACGAAATCGTCGTGATGAACCACGGCAAAATCGAACAAACCGGCAGTGCCGAAGCCATTTACCGCAAACCCGAAAACGCCTTCGTTACCGAGTTCCTCGGCGAAACCGACGCTTTTGAAGGCAGAATCGAAAAAGGCATCTGGCATTACAACGGCTTCGCGTGGAAATTGGACGCACAATACAAATGGCAGGAGCAAACTGCCATCGGCTACATCCGTCCGCACGAATGGCAGATCGCCGCCGAAAACGAAACACCGATGATTTGTGCCGAAATCGAAAAAATCCACGCCGTCGGCGCATTGACGCACGTTTTGGTGAAACACGACAAACAAGACGTGCATATCACGCTGGCTGGCAGCGATGCCGCGCGTTACCCAATCGCTGAAGGTAAAGAATTAAACTTAATTCCAAAACAGGTTTATGTTTTTTCCCAAAACGAGCTGATTGAATATTCGATTTAACCCTGAAAGCATAATGCCGTCTGAAAGGCTTTCAGACGGCATTATGCTTTCAAGCGTCAGGCAAGAAACAGCTTGTACGCGGCATTTTGCGTTTCCTCGTGATAGCTGTATCCCAGACTTTCCAAGAAACCGTCAAATGCGGCGGCATCGTGAGGCGGCACATCGATACCGACCAAAATCCGCCCGTAATCCGCACCGTGGTTGCGGTAATGGAAGAGCGTAATATTCCACCCTCCCTGCATATGGTTCAAAAAACGCGCCAATGCCCCCGGACGCTCCGGAAACTCAAAACTGACCAGACGCTCGTTTTCTACTTTGTCCGTCCGCCCTCCGACCATATAACGGATATGGATTTTGGCAATCTCATCATCGGTCAGGTCGACATTGGGCAATCCCGCCTCATCCAACCGGCTGCCGATAACCGCCAAATCCTGCGGGCCTGCCGCTTGAAGTCCGACAAAGATATGCGCTTTTTCATCGTCTCCGTAGCGGTAGTTGAACTCGGTAATATTCCTATTTCCCAATATATTGACAAACTTAAGGAAGCTGCCGCGTTCTTCAGGGATGGTAACGGCAAAAATACCTTCGTTGCCCTCACCCAATTCGCTCCGTTCCGAAACGTGGCGCAAACGGTGAAAATTCATATTCGCACCGCTGGTAACGGCAATCAGGGTCTGCCCCTTGATGCCGCCGCGTGCGATATAAGCCTTCAATCCTGCCAATGCCAACGCGCCGGCCGGCTCGGTAATGCTGCGCGTATCATCGAAAATATCCTTGACCGCACCGCAAACCGCATCGGTATCGACTGTAATGATTTCATCCAAAAGTTCTTTGCAGAGGCGGAAGGTTTCATCTCCGACAACTTTGACCGCAGTGCCGTCTGAAAACAGCCCGACATCTTTCAAATGGACGATTTTACCCGCTTCGACCGATTGCTTCATACAACAGGAATCATGTGTCTGAACGCCGATAACTTTGATTTCGGGACGGACCTGCTTGATAAATGCCGCCACGCCCGCTGCCAAACCGCCTCCCCCTATCGGTACGAATACAGCGTGAATATCATCTGGATGTTGGCTGACAATTTCCATGCCTACCGTCCCTTGTCCTGCAATAACATCAGGATCGTCAAACGGTGCGATATAGGTTAACCCTTCTTTTTCCGCCAACTCCATCGCATAATCGTATGCATCGTTGTATGAAACACCACGCAAAACCACTTCACCGCCACGGCTCTTAACCGCATCTACTTTAATTTTCGGCGTAGTCTCCGGCATGACGATAACGGCACGGCAACCCAAACGCTGCGCGGACAATGCCACCCCTTGGGCATGGTTCCCCGCACTTGCCGCAATCACGCCGCAAGTAAGCGCATCTTTCGGCAACTTGGACATTTTGTTATAAGCGCCGCGTATTTTGAAAGAAAATACAGGTTGCAAATCTTCGCGTTTCAGCAAAATATTGTTTCCCGAACGTGCAGAAAGGCTGCGCGCTGATTCCAAAGGCGTTTCAACCGCCACATCATAGACAGATGCTGTTAGGATACGGATAAGGTAATCAGAATAAGAAAGAGGCGTGTTCATGATTTAATACTAAAATAATCGGTTTATTAAAATTACAAAACGTGAAACCATACCCCCATGACGGTTTGAAATCAAGAAAAATCCGCCCGATCAGGCACCCTAAGCGTATAATCGGCAGGCTGAAACACTCACACAATTAGAATATTTCATGACAGCACATAAAATCCTGCCCGTCCTGCTTTCCATTATCTTAGGCGTTTCTCACGCAATGGCTGCATCTCCCGCACCCAACAGACCGACGGTACACGCCGCCCCCACGCTCCAAACACCCGAAACCCTCACAGCGGCACACATCGTTATCGACCTTCAAAGCAGACAGACTTTATCCGCCAAAAACATCAATACCCCTGTCGAACCGGCGGCACTAACCCAACTGATGACCGCATATTTAGTTTTCAAAAACATGAAATCGGGAAATATCCAATCTGAAGAAAACTTAAAAATACCCGAATCCGCATGGGCTTCAGAAGGAAGCAGAATGTTTGTACGTCCCGGCGATACGGTCGGCACCGACAAACTCTTAAAAGGCATGATTGCCCTATCCGCAAACGATGCCGCCCTAACCCTTGCCGGCCGGCTGGGCAACGGCTCGATTGAAAATTTTGTGCAACAAATGAACAAAGAAGCCCGACGCCTGGGCATGAAGAACACTGTATTCAAAAACCCGACAGGCTTGAGTAGAGAAGGACAGGTTTCCACCGCCAAAGACCTCGCCCTGCTGTCTGAAGCATTGATGCGCGACTTTCCGGAATATTACCCGCTGTTTTCCATCAAATCTTTCAAATTCAAAAATATAGAACAAAACAACCGCAATATCCTTTTATATAGGGACAACAATGTAAACGGTCTGAAAGCCGGACACACAGAAAGCGGCGGCTACAACCTTGCCGTGTCATACTCCGGCAACGGCAGGCACATCCTTGCCATCACATTGGGTTCGGAATCGGCGGAAACACGCGCATCGGACAACAGCAAGCTGCTGAACTGGGCATTGCAGGCCTTCGATACGCCCAAAATATATCCGAAAGGAAAAACCGTTGCCCAAATCCAAATTTCCGGAGGCAGCAAAAAAACCGTCCGCGCAGGCTTCCTCAAAGAAGCCTACATCACTCTGCCACATAAGGAAACGAAAATGGCCGAACAAATTTTGGAAACCATACAGCCGATTCCCGCCCCGGTAAAAAAAGGGCAGATTTTAGGAAAAATCAAAATCAGACAAAACGGATACACCATTGCCGAAAAAGAAATTGTCGCACTGGAAAATGTAGAAAAAAGAAGCCGGTGGCAAAGACTTTGGACGCGTCTGACGGGACAGTAAGCTTCTATATTTCCATATCCAAAATAGGAGAATTAAAATGCCGTCTGAAACAATCTTCAGACGATATTCAAAAGACCGTTAAATAAAGTTGTACGACCAATCAAATATCGCAACTCATCCACCTCTATTTGATTTGCGCTTAACGGCAACAGTTGGCTGAATAACTAAGGCCGTCTGAAATATCATCTTTCAGACGGCCTTTTATTATTGATCCGTTGATTACATTATTTGCAAAACAGGTGTAATACTATGATTATACCTGTTCGTTTTAAGCCTGCTCCTCTTTTTCTAACTTTAAGTCCCCCACTTTTTCCACAACACAGTATGCCAAACCGCCCAGTGCTTCAAAATGCCGTTCACCGCATTCGATTTTCAGCCGTTCGTTTTCGCGCAGCTTGCCCGCATCTACCCCCGCCTGAATGCCTTTGCCGGTGTTTTTGGTTTCCGCAACGAAATACACTTTATCCCGAACCTGTTTTACCACCGCCCAATCGGGATTGTAATTGCCCAGCGGGGTTGGGATTTTGAACCAGCCGGGCAGTTTGAAGTAAAACGCCACGCCTCCTTCATTTTTCGCATCATAATCCTCGCAATTTTGGGCAAAGGCTTTTTCCGTGCCGGAATCCAAAGGGATGTAGTTTTCGCAAATGGTTTTTTGCGGATTGCTTACTGTGAATGTAAAACCGTTTTCGTAAAACTCGATACCTTCGCGCTCCATGTCTTCCAACAGCTTTTGATCGTACGCCTCGTCCGTCCGTTCATACTCGATTCCTGCCGCCATCAACGCGTACAGGCTGCGGTTTATTACTTCAGCAGCAAGGTCGATGAAGCGTTGCGGATTACCAGCTACATCTTTCAGACGGCCTGACTGTGTGATGATTTCGTACGCCGTGCGCCGCGTCAGCCCCGTTTTTCTTTGAATTTCGCCGAGTATGTCGGGAATCTCCCATGTGGTTTCCATTTCGCGGCTGCGGCTGGCAATTTCGACTGTTTCGATACCGTAGGTTTGTGATTGTTTTAATTGCGCCTTGCGGACGCGGATTCTCGGCTTCTGGATTTCGGGTAGGTTTGCCACTGCCGCCGAAGCCTGTTCGATCAATTCTTCCGTATCGAAGCGCACACGGTAGCGCGTTTTGTATTTCAACTTGTCCCAAATTGCCTGAAATTCGGGATCGAGCGGAAAATCTTTGCGGAACAGCTGTTTTTTCTTCTTATTGCCGTTTTTGATGTTTTCGGCGGCAAATTTGATGCCGCATTCGTCTTCGTATTCCTTTTGCAGATTTGCGGCAAACAATTCGTAGCTTTCGTTCGGCACAACGGTCAGTATGTTCACGTTTTCATCGCGCACGCGCCGTCCTTCCTGATTGACGGCGATACGCAGCCCGCGCCCGATTTCCTGCCGCTTTTTCAGCGGCGAGCGGGTTTCGTTGAGCGTGCAGATTTGGAATACATTGGGGTTGTCCCAGCCTTCTTTCAGCGCGGAATGGGAAAAGATAAAGCGCAGCGGGCTGTCAAAGGAAAGCAGGGTTTCCTTGTCGCGCATAATGAGGCGGTAGGTATCGTTGTCCGCCTGCGTTGTGCCGTCGGTGTTTTTCAGACGGCCTTTCTTGTCTTGCGAGAAATAGCCGTCGTGTACGCCCGCCGTATCGCTATTGCCTGCAAGCTCCCGATAGATTTCTTCAAACCAAAGGGCAAACTTGCCTGCCGTTCCGTCTTCTGTGCGGTAATTCTCCACGCGGTCGATAAAGAACAGCGACAACACCTTAATCCCCAGCGGATTCAGCCGTTTCTCCTTCGCCAAATGCTCCCTTACCGTTTCGCGGATCTGGTTTTTCATGATTTCATCGCGCACCGCATCGCCGTCTCCGCCGCGCGTAATGGTTTTACCGCTTGAGAACGCCAATTCCTGATTCTCGAAATCCATGCCGTCAATGATGAAACCGTGGCGGTAGGCTTCGTTGCCGCCCGATTTTTCAAACAAATCGTCTCTCGATTTGACGGATACCTTTTTCTTCTTGGTTTCCTTTTTATCCTGATAATGAATGTTCAAATCGGCTTTCAGACGGCCTTTGGCCGCCTGTTTCACTTCCAGCAGCTCCGCAAATGCGCCGTTCACATCGTTTTCCGCCAATACCGGCAAAACTTCGATTTGCTTGACCAGCTTCAAATTGTATGCCTGCACGGGATTCAGGCTGTAAACCTTGTGGTACGGTTTTTTATGCGTTGCCGAATAGCGCAGGGTAAAAAGCGGATTGAGCGATGCCAAGGCGTTCAGACGGCCTTCCGTTTCCATATTCTGCGGCTCGTCGATGATGACGATGGGACACGTTTCCTGAATAAACTTAATCGGTGCTTCCCCGCTTTCGTTTACCTTATTGATCACGTTTCCGTCTTTTTCAAACGACTGAATGTTGATAACTAAAATTTCGATATGGTCGTTTACCGCAAAAGCGCGTAAATCCGACAGCCGCGTGCTTGAATATTCCGCATAACGCATCACGGGCCTGCCGAACACTCCGTCAAAATGCGCTTTCGTAATTTCCAAACTTTTCAACACGCCTTCGCGTATCGGTACGCCCGGTACGACAATCACAAACTTCTTCCAGCCGTAACTGCGGTTTAATTCGTAAATCGTGCGCAGATAGACATAGGTTTTGCCCGTACCCGTTTCCATTTCCAGGGAAAAATTCAGCCCGTGTGTGCCGATTTCCGTTTCAGGCTGTCCGTTTTGCTTTTGCACCGCATTCAGATTCCGGCCCAGCGTTTCCCAATCCAAATCCAAGCCATTGCCGACAAACCGCCCCGTCCCCTGACTGGTCAAATCAAATGTCCGGGCGTGGTTCGGCTGCCCTGCAAAAAGATTCGCAACGGCATTTACCGCATCAAGCTGATAGGGCAGTTCTTCAAATTTCAATTCCATTTTTATTTCCTTCTATCCGCTGTCGCGCGGAAAATCCACCTCTTTGCCGCCATCCGGAAAATCCACCTCTTTGCCGTCATTCCCGCGCAGGCGGGAATCCAGACCTGTCGGCGCAGAAACTGATATATCGTCATTCCCGCGAAAGTGGGAATCTAGGTTCGTTGGGTTTCAGTCATTTCCGATAAATTCTTGCAACTTTGAGTTTCTAGATTCCCGCCTGCGCGGGAATGACGGCAGACGGCACTTCCGGTTTCCCGCTTTCGGCTGACTACACACACTCAAACATCACGCCAGCGTCCTTCATCTGCAATACGGTATTGCCTTTGAGCGCGTCGTCGCCCTCGAACAGCCTGTCCAAAACCACCGCCTTGACGGGATGCTTCGCCAGCACGGCATCAATCAAATCCTGATTCACGCGTTCCAGCAGGAAGGCGTACAGTCCGCCCGTATCCTCGTCTTCCACGAAATACACGCCGTCTGAAAGCGAAACCTTGCAAGTCAGCTTCAAACCTAAACGCAGCATCAATTCGCAGAGCAGGTTTTCAGACGGCGTTTCAGACAGCACGGAATCAATGTTCAAGGACAATTCGCGTTGCAGGGCTTCCGTATCGGCTTGTCCGGACTGCCGCCATTGTTTGAAACCGCTTTCGGCAAGTTTGAAGACTTTAAAGCCCGTATCCACGTTTTGACCGCTTTGAAGGCCGTCTGAAATCTGCCTGCCCGCGCGGCGGATGCGTTCTTTGGCGATTTCGGCAATCGTGTTGAAACCCGCCTTGCGCGCTTCGGATTTTTCGTCGGTTTCTTCGGGAAGCTGGACGCAGATGAAACGGCGGCTGCCGCCGTCTTCGGCATTAAGCTGCATCACGGCGTGGGCGGTAGTGCCGCTACCGGAGAAGAAGTCTAATATAATTGAATCTTTTTTATTTGATGCAATTTTAAGCATCCTTTTGATTAATGAAGGAGGTTTCGGAAAAGTAAATATTCCTTTACCAATCATGGATTCCAACTCTTTGCTGGCAGCATCTGTTGTTCCTGTTTCATCATGTTTCCATAAATCAACTGGCACCATTCCGCCATCCATCTCTGTGAGAAATTTCTTTAAGCGTGGATATTTGTTTTCTCCATTCTTTCCCCAATACAGTCTGTTATCTTCCTGATAGGATAAATATTTTGAATGCTCAAATTTCCATGCATTTGTTGGGTGTGTAATGACTTCTCCCGTGTGTGGATTTTGTATTTCATATGATAAATTCGGGCGTTGTTCCTTTGTTGCTGGGTTAACACAAGATACGCTTGTCCATACTCCTCTTGGGTCATTATCTGGATTGGTATAAGTGGAATCTGCTTTTTCATTTCTAGGCTCTTTTAACTCCTGTAAGTTATCAGATTTCCTGTAGCAAACTATCTGCTCCGTTAATGTTGTGAACATGCGGGCGTTGTTACTTCTGGTATACCTCTTCTCCCATATAATATTTGACACAAAATTCTCCGCCCCAAACACTTCATCACACAGCAGTTTCAACTGTGCCTGTTCGTTGTCGTCAATACTGATGAAAATCACACCGTCTTCGCTCAGCAGGGTTTTCGCCAGATGCAGGCGCGGCAGCATCATGGAGAGCCAGTTGCTGTGGTAATGGCCGCTGTCTTTGCCGTTTTTGCGCCACGCGCCCTGGAATACGCCGTCGCGCTTCAGGTAGCCCGCGTCGTCGGTATCGCCCACGCGGCGGGCGTATTCTTCGCGGCTTTCAGAGAATTTGTCGGGATAGATAAAAGAATCGCTGCCGGTGTTGTAGGGCGGGTCGATGTAAATCATCTTCACGCTGCCGGCATAGGATTTTTGCAGGATTTTCAGGGCTTCGAGGTTTTCGGCTTCGATAAACACGTTTTGCGTGCCGTCGAAATCTGCGGATTCTTCTTTGCAGGGGGTAAGCGTGCGGGAAGTGGGGCTTTGCAGGTTGAGATAGGCAGCGGTTTTGCCCGCCCAATCGAGTTGATAACGTTCGCCCGCGCCGGCAAGGTTTTCCGCGCCGAGGACGAGTTTGAGCTTCTCAAAATCGATTTGGTCTTCGCAAAAGACTTCAGGAAAGAGTTGTTTGAATTTTAATATATTGTTTTGTTTGAAATTATTTTCTAAATCGTGTATAATTTCGGTTCGGTTCGGTTCGGTTCGGTTCGGTTCGGTTCGGTTCGGTTGCCATAACTATGTCCATCAAGAGCGGGTTACGAAATATCCTTTTATCGGGATGTTTCAAAAGTTGAAAGAAAAGTGATTTCTAGGGTAAAAGTTGACCGACTATCTCTGATAGCCGGTTCCAGCCGGGCAGCTACTGGAATGTGAACGACATATCTTCTTCATTTTCATCTGGTACGAAATGCCGTTTTTAAGCTAACCATCCGTTGTCGCGCAATACGCCTATAGATTTCTACCCAAACGAAAATAAGCGGTTTTCCCTTATAAACGGATGAAATCAACCAAATATTGAAACACAGCCAAAAACAATAAGGCGGTACGCATCATATACGTACCGCCTGCTTTTCAATCAATTAGCGTTTTTTACCGGTAACAGTAGCAACAGCCAGATTTTCATTACGTTTCAAGGAAACGCTTTCTACACCTTCAGGAAATTTGATGTCTGACAAGTGCAAAATATCGCCGGCAACCACTTCGGCACAATCCAAATCCAAGAAAGCAGGGATATTGGCAGGCAACGCAAGCACTTCAACAGTCGTGTTCAGCAAAGATACACGGCCGCCTTGCAGTTTGACCGCTTGGGAGTTTTCAGCGTTAACGATGTGCAGGGGAACACGGATGCGTACAAGTTGATCGGCTTTCACAGCTTGGAAGTCAATATGTTGAACTTCGCGGCGAAACGGGTGCATTTGGAAATCGCGGACGATAACGTCTTTGGTTTCGCCGTTCAGAGACAATTTAATCAACGCGGTATGGAAAGATTCTTTTTCCAGTGCGTAGAATACGGTTTTGTGATCTACGGCAATCGCAACGGGCTCTTGACCTTCACCGTACAGAATGCCGGGGATTTGGCCTTCGCGACGCAGGCGGCGGCTCGCACCAGTGCCTTGTGCTTCACGAACAGAGGCTTGAATTTCATAAGTCATGTTAAATACTCCAAGTTAGGTAAAATCGCCGTCATCGACCGCGACCAGCTTAAGACGGCATCGGGGTTACGGCAGCAGCATGCTGCCTGTCATCACTTCTTCATTAAAAAGATATGAGACGGATTCTTCATTGCTGATGCGGCGGACAGTTTCGGCCAACAGACCGGCAATCGTTACCTGACGGATACGGTCGCAGTTTTTAGCCGCTTCAGACAAAGGAATGGTATCGGTTACGACCACCTGGTCGATTTCGGATGAGGCGATACGGCTGACCGCCTCTCCGGAGAATACTGCATGGCTGGCATATGCCAAGACACGTTCCGCACCGCGCTCTTTCAGGGCGACGGCAGCTTTACACAAGGTATTCGCGGTGTCA
This sequence comes from Neisseria sp. LACPHL-SPEC-2024-00856, assembly GCF_047915665.1. NCBI lineage: Bacteria > Pseudomonadati > Pseudomonadota > Betaproteobacteria > Neisseriales > Neisseriaceae > Neisseria > Neisseria sp. LACPHL-SPEC-2024-00856. The sequence goes on along the minus strand of NZ_JBLRPR010000001.1, from coordinate 148,054 downwards.
ATCATATCGTCCACAATCAGACAGGTTCTGCCTTGAATATCGCCGATGATGTTCATGACTTCCGCCACATTGGCTTTCGGGCGGCGTTTATCGATGATTGCCAAGTCGGCATTCAAGGATTTTGCCACGGCGCGGGCGCGGACGACACCGCCGATATCCGGGCTGACGACGGTCAGATTTTCAATCCGCTGCTGCTTGATGTCGTTCAACAGAATCGGGGTGGCATAAATATTATCCACAGGAATATCGAAGAAGCCTTGAATCTGGTCGGCATGCAAATCGACAGTCAAAACACGGTCGATCCCTGCCGAATACAGCATATTCGCCACCAGTTTGGCAGAAATAGGAACGCGGACGGAACGCGGACGGCGGTCTTGGCGCGCATAGCCGAAATACGGAATGGCTGCCGTGATGCGGCCTGCCGAAGCGCGTTTGAGCGCATCCGCCATCGTCAGGATTTCCATCAAGTTGTCATTGGTCGGCGCACAGGTCGGCTGAAGGATAAAAACATCGCGGCCGCGTACGTTTTCCAACAATTCGACGGCGACCTCACCGTCTGAAAACTTGGATACGGAAGCATTGCCCAAAGAAATATCCAAATGTTTGACAACACGTTGCGCCAATTCGGGATTGGCGTTACCTGTAAATACCATCAAACTGTCGTACGCAGCCATATTCTCACCTGATTTTATGTTTAACTTCCGCTCAGAAAACACAATGCTTCCCTCCGCTTGTACCAAGCCCGACATTATACCTGCAACATCCGACACAAACAAAGGCATTTCAATATTTTTATTTCTATGAAACAAAAAGCGTGTAAGCAGGCTTACACGCTTTATCTGGCTGGGGAGGAAGGATTCGAACCTTCGCATGCTGGAATCAAAATCCAGTGTCTTAACCGCTTGACGACTCCCCAAAAAAATATGGCTGGGGAGGAAGGATTCGAACCTTCGCATGCTGGAATCAAAATCCAGTGTCTTAACCGCTTGACGACTCCCCAACTCGTTTGGCTTGGCTGGGGAGGAAGGATTCGAACCTTCGCATGCTGGAATCAAAATCCAGTGTCTTAACCGCTTGACGACTCCCCAACAATGTTTATACGGACAACAAAGGATGTTTTGAAAGACCCTCTGCCAAATATGCCTCGTACAAATCTGAAACTTGTCGGTATATATTGTATGCGCTATTCCTATCTTGACACGCCGTGAATACACACGCACCAGAACCTGTCATTAAGGCAAATCCATATCGGGACAATTCGGAATAGGCTTTCCAAACTTCAGGGTATTCTTTAAATACAACTGCCTGCATATCATTTCTAAACGGTTGCAGGTTTTGGAAAGTCGGCATTATGCTTGAGGCAGAATCCCGTGTCAAGCATTCGTGTGTGAAAATTTTTGCAGTGGAAACGTGAACAGGCGGTTTGACAATGACATACCACTGTTTCGGAATATCCATTCCGATCAGTTTTTCACCTATCCCGCTGGCAAAAGCATTTTTTCCGAAAATAAAAAATGGTACGTCCGCACCCAAAGTCGCGCCCAGTTCAATCAGCTGCCGCTGCGTCAAACCGCACTGCCACCAACGGTTCAATACCAGCAAAACCGTTGCGGCATCAGAACTCCCACCGCCCAAACCTGCCCCGGTCGGAATTTTTTTGTCCAGCCATATCTCCACGCCGGCAGGGGTGCGTGCATATTTTTGCAGCAACGATGCGGCACGGTAGCTTAAATCCGCTTCCTGCGGCATTCCATCAACCGGATTGTGCAGAATGATTTTGCCGTCGTTCCTCGGTTTCAAATATACGGTATCCTGCAAATCTATCAGGCAGAATATGCTTTCGATATTGTGATAACCGTCCTCACGCCTGCCTGTAATCCTCAAATCGAGATTCAGTTTTGCAGGTGCGGGAAAGGCCTGCCGTCCGTCCGTAACACTCATATATCTACCTTACCGTATGCGTGCCGCACATTGTTCTTGGGTTTCGGTTTCAGACGGCATACCGATTTCGCTGAAAACCAGCCTGATGTTCAATTTCCCGTTGTCCAATTGCAGGATGCGGGCTTTTCCTTCGCTGCCTGCGGTTCTGCCGATTGTCCAACCGTATTGCTCCAGCATACCGTCCGGCAGGATGCGGTAAGGTGCGCGTGCAACCCGCCTGCCGTCTGCCCAGATATGCAGATATTGGATTGGCAGCTTGAAACCAATAAGCTGCCGGCCCAACTCTTCCGCACTTTCCGCCTGATAAACATTTCCTTTGGCATCCACTGCCAACGCACCGGCTTTGTCTTGGCACAACTGGCCGAGCGTGCCGCCCAAAGGGGTGTTGATATTGATGGTTTCCACGGGCGGTTGGTATGTCCAATCGAAATTTGCATACGAACCTTTCCCTTCCGCTTTCACTGCCAGCCGCCCTTCTGCCGTGAAACTGCCGATGTGTTCGGACGGCTGCCACAGGTTTTCGTTATTTTGAGGTAATTGCGCGCAAGCGGTCAAAAGCAGGATGACCGATGCGGATACGGTGTGCTTCATCAGAATTTCCTTAAGGGGTGCAATCCTGCCGGCCGGAGGTTCGGCGAACCGTGTGCCGTCTGAAAGGATGGGTCTGCATTATTTCCGGGGTTTTCGGGAAAGTTTGGGCAATGTGATGCCGTGGCGTTTGAGCGTTTCGCGCCATATTTTTTTGTCTCCCGTAAGGTGTGCCGCCTGAGTCCACACATCAACCGCCCGATCGCGCTCGCCCAATGCCCACAACACCTCGCCCAAATGGGCGGCAACTTCCGGCTCGGGCCGGCTCTCAAACGAATAACGGAGGTACGGCAGCGCACTTTCCGCATCGCCTTTCAGGTAATACGCCCAGCCTATGCTGTCGTTGACGGCGGTATCGTCCGGGTTGATTTGGTATGCCGTCTGAAGCAGGGCGAAACCTTCGTCCAGACGCTTGGAATCGGACAGCAGGCTGTAACCTAAATTATTCATAATTTGTGCATTGTCGGGCGTAAGTTTGAGTGCCGCTTCAAGGTCGGCAATCATTTTTTTCCGCTTGCCAAGCCGATCGTAAACAACCGACCGCTGTACCAATGCCTCTGCCTGTAACTCTGTATTACTGCCAGCAGGCGGTTTTTCGATAATCTTGTCCAACCCCCTCAAAGCCTCCCGTGCATCCGACAGTTTCGACAGGGCGAGCATCTGTATTTTGGACAAATTGTCTGCCGTAAAATACCGCCCCTGCTGTTCGGGAAGTTTCCGCACCCTGCCGATCTGCCGCAAAGCCGCCCTGCCGCCGTCCAATTCGGCAGCCGCAGCCGCAGCCAACACGCCTTTGTCGAACAGATATTCCGGCGCGGATACTTTTTTCAGCCACTGCCTGACTTTGGCATAATCCCTGCGGTCGGCATATATCATCGCCGCCGTCATTGCCGCCCTGCCCCGCTGTTCCCCCGTCCCCCTGCCGTATGCCTTTTCGGCGTAACCGTCGATAACGGAAGCACCTTCTTTCCGGTTTGCCGCCAATATCGCTGCCTGAATATACAGGTCTGCATTCGGATTGTGTTCCAACAGCACGTTCAAACGCGCATAGGCATCATCCAGCCTGTGCAAGGAAACCAGATTCATAATTTCCATTTCCTGCCAGACGGTTGAAAGGTTTTTGGTGTCTGTTTGCTCGAAAAAGCCACTGAGTATCTCGGGATATTTGCGTGCAGTCAGACGCAACGTCATTAAAGTGGGGGGCAATATTTCCGTATCGAGCTTCGCCAAACGCTGCAAAGCTCCGATTGCCTTTTCCTTTTTGCGCCCCTGTATGCTGAACACCACATCGGCAACCGCCGCTTCGGGCAGATGTTCATATTTCAACGCCGCACGGCGAACCGCTTTCGATGCTTTTTGCGCCAACCCGTCCTGCCGCACGGCAGCTTGCGCCAACAGCAAAAATACCCTGCGTTTTTGCACATCGTCCGATTGCGCCAGCACCTCTTCCAATCCATCCAGATGCTGATTTCCCCTTTCCCTCAATACGTTCCGCAGCCACCCCGCCCGTTTTTGCTCCTCACCCGGTATAGGCTCAATCTGCCGCCATTTCTGATAAATCATTTCCGCCTGTTCAAACGCATTCAGCGACACGGCCATTTCCAAGGCGCGTTCGGCGACTTCGGGGGATTTTGTGCGTTCCAACATCAGCATATAGGCTGCCAAAGCCGTTCCCGCCTGCCCCTTTTGCAAGGCGGTTTCCCCTCCCAGCAACGTAAATATCTGATTAACCCGTTCGCCCACTGCCGCAAGCCGTGCGCGTTCGTTTTTGATTTCTTCCTCGCTGTAACGCTGATGTTTCCTTAAAACCTTTCCGACTTCCTTCGGCTGTTTCATATCCCCCGCACCGCCTCCGGCGGCAGATACCTGTCCGGCAATCAGGGCTGCCGTCAACACAGTTAACATTTTGAAACGCTTAGGTAACATAATCATCCTTTATCCGGCATCCGTCCGAACTTTCAGACGGCATATAATCAGGCGTAACTTTATCACAAGCAGAATCGTTTGTAGATTTGCGAAACCCCGTTCAAAAAATAAATGCCGTCTGAAACGCGGTTTCAGACGGCATTCCCGACGCTTGCGGTTCTTTGCGGTTTAAGGGAGTTTTACTTCCACATTGTCAATCAGGCGCGTCGTCCCCAGACGGGCGGCGGCCAAGACCACCAGTTTCTTATCTCCCGCCCGCGCCACTTCGAGCGTATCGGCACGGCGGATTTCCACATAATCGACCACCCAGCCCGCAGCGGTCAAATGGTCGGCAGCCTGCCGCTCCAAACCCGCATAATCCAAATCGCCCTGCTTCAGAGATTCGGCAACCGCCTGCAGCTCACGGTACAGGCGCGGTGCTTCGGCGCATTCCTCAACGCTCAAGTACTGGTTGCGGCTGGAGAGTGCCAAACCGTCCGCCGCCCGCCCCGTATCGACAGGCACAATTTCGATGTCGAAATTCAAATCCTCGGTCAAACCTTTAATCACGGCAAGCTGCTGGTAATCTTTTTTGCCGAAACAGGCAACATCCGGCGCGACAATATTGAACAGCTTGGACACTACCGTTGCCACCCCGCGGAAATGTCCCGGACGGAACTTGCCGCACAACTCATTTTGCAGATTGGGCGGTTCGACGTTGTAACGCTGTTCCACGTTCGGATAGAGTTCTTTCTCGTCCGGCGCGAAAACAACGGCAATGCCTTCGGCGGCAAGTTTGTCCGCATCCTGTTGCAAAGTACGCGGATATTTGTCGAAATCTTCGCCCTGACCGAATTGCAGGCGGTTGACGAATATGCTGACAACAACGTTGTCGGCGCGTTTTTTGGCTTCGCGAACGAGGGCAAGATGCCCTTCGTGCAGGTTGCCCATAGTCGGCACGAACGCCACCGTTCCCGCATTTTTACGCCACGCGCGCAGTTCTTGAATGGTATGTATGATTTGCATAACGGTAATCCTTATCCTTCGGGCTTCCTGCCCGACAAAACGCGCCGATTATACGCGCCGCGCACGGCAAAACAAAATGCCGTCTGAAACGGCTTTCAGACGGCATCGGCAGCAAACCTCGTTCAGTCTGCAAAAATATGTTCCGCAGCAGGGAAGGTTTTGGCTTTGACTTCGGCAACATACGCCCGAACCGCCGCCTGAATGCTGCTTTGCCCGTGCATAAAGTTTTTGACGAATTTCGCCGTCTTACCCGGAAAAATACCGAGCATATCGTGCATCACCAAAACCTGCCCGTCGCAATCCACACCCGCACCGATACCGATGGTCGGACAAGAAACGGATTCAGTTACCTCTTTTGCCAGTTCCGCAGGAACACATTCCATCAACACGACCGCCGCCCCCGCATCGTCATGCGCCTTGGCATCGTTAAGCAACGCCTGCGCCTTACTTCCGCGCCCCTGAACCTTGTATCCGCCGAAGGCAAACACGGATTGCGGGGTCAGACCGATATGCGCGCAAACCGGAATACCGCGCATTTGCAGAAATTCAGTCGTTTCCGCCATCCACACGCCGCCTTCGAGTTTGACCATATGCGCTCCTGCCGCCATCAGTTCGGCAGCGGCGGCAAACGCCTGCTCCTTACTTTGCTGATATGCACCAAACGGCAAATCACTGACAATCATCGCATTTTTTGCACCGCGCGCCACACATTCAGTGTGATAGCACATATCGCTCAAGCTGACGGGCAGCGTCGACTGCCGCCCTTGAACCGCCATACCCAAAGAGTCGCCGACCAGCAGCATTTCCACGCCAGCATCGTCCATCAGTGCGGCAAAACTGGATTCGTAAGCGGTCAGCATGGCAATTTTTTCGCCCGCCGCCTTCATTTTTTGCAGTGTGTTCACAGTAATCATCAGATATTGTTACCCCGCCCTTTTCAGACGGCCTTTTCAGTTTGAAACGGGCTATTATAGTGAAATGCCCGCAGCCCTGCCACCGACCGTGCCGCAAATGCAAAACAGCCCGACTGTTTTACACAATCGGGCTGTCAAATCTGGTGCCGGCACCAAGAGTCGAACTCGGGACCCCCTGATTACAAGTCAGGTGCTCTACCAACTGAGCTATACCGGCTTACTGAAATGTTTTGCAACACCATCAGTAGAAATGGTGCCGGCACCAAGAGTCGAACTCGGGACCCCCTGATTACAAGTCAGGTGCTCTACCAACTGAGCTATACCGGCAAAGAAGGCGAATTATGCAGGCAACTTCACACTTTGGCAAGGAATTTGTTCGACCCCCTCATAAAAATACACTAAGTATCTTATTTAAAACAAAATTAATTTGAAACAGGACAAGCATCGGCATTCTGATAAAATATCTGCCTTTCAAACTGACTGCTCACACCGATGGCAAGACATCCCTACCGCCGCCTGCGTCCTGCAAAATCCAGCTTCCCCGAAGTCGGCATTTCCGAAGAAGGCAATATCCGTTCGCTTCACTTGGGCAGCGACACTATCCAAAGCTCAATGAACCTCGACCACCCGTCCGAGCTGGTGCTCTCTTACAGCCGCGCGATGATGGGCTGGCTGCTGTTTACCGACGCGCTTCCGCAGCATATCACCCAAATCGGCTTGGGCGGCGGCTCGTTTGCACGCTGGATAGATACCTACCTGCCCGATACGCGCCAAACCGCCGTGGACATCAATCCGCAGGTTATCGCCATTGCCCGCAACCTGTTCGAGTTGCCTTTCGAGGGCGAGAAATTTGAAATTATCGAAGCAGACGGTGCAGAATATATCAAAGTCTTCCGCCACAATACCGATGTGATTTTGGTGGACGGGTTCGACGGCGAACAAATCATCGATGCGCTGGTTGAAGAACCGTTCTTCCGAGACTGCCGAAACGCACTCTCTTCAGACGGCATATTCGTTACCAACTGGTGGAGCGGCGATAAACGCTATCAACGCTTCATTGAACGGTTGTTGAGCGTTTTTGAAGGGCGCGTATTGGAACTTCCTGCCGAAAGTCACGGCAATGTCGCGGTAATGGCTTTCCAAAGCAGCCCCAAAGAGCAAAACATAGACAAACTCAAAAAACGTGCCGACAAACTGAGCAACGCATACGGATTGGACTTCCACCGCATGCTCGCCGACCTGAAAGCATCCAACCCCAACAACGGCAAGCATTTCTACCTTTAAGCAACTATCTTCACAGCCGCATCGGAACATGCGGAAAATCAAGAGGAAATCATTATGCTGAAACCCGAAACCATACACATATCCGGTCCTGCCGGCATTTTAGAAACCATCCATATCCCGTCCGAACAAGTACCGGCACGCGGTGTTGCCGTCATCAATCATCCCAACCCCCTCCAGGGCGGAACAAACACCAACAAAGTCATCCAAACCGCTGCCAAAGCATTGAGCAAACTCGGATTCCACTGCTACCTGCCCAACCTTCGCGGCGTAGGCAACAGCGAAGGCACACACGATTACGGACGCGGCGAAACGCAAGACTGCCTCGCCGTCATCGATTATGCCCGCGCCCAACATCCCGAAGCCCCAGAATTTGTCTTATCCGGCTTCTCCTTCGGCGGTTATGTCGCCACATTTGCCGCACAAGAGCGCATACCCGACCTGTTACTGCTCATCGGCGCGGCAGTCTGCCACTATACCGACCGTCCGGAACCGTCAGCCGTTCCCAACGTTGCAAAAACACTGATGATACACGGCGCGGAAGACGAAGTCGTCGAAATCGAAAAAGCACTGAAATGGGCCGAACCGCAAGATTTGCCCGTCATTGCCATCGCCGGTTCCACGCATTTCTTTCACGGCAAACTCATCGTTCTGCGCGACACCATCCTCCGCTTCGCGCCCGTATGCCTGAACGGATAAAGCCCCTTTCAGACGGCATCGATAATATCAAACCCGTATCGGCGGCATCTGCCGATACGGGTTTGCATTCCCTCTCATTATAGGCAAAACCTACTGTAAAACACCCTTTCCAGACCCGACAAAGGATCTGCAAACGCAATCTTTTTTGCCAATAACTTCAAAGGTTTCCGATAATCCTCGCTACCCGCTTCAGACGGCACGGGATAGAGCGCGTCATTCAACAGCGGCATACCCAAGCCCATCATATGCACGCGCAACTGGTGTTTCTTGCCGGTATGCGGCGTAAGGCGGTAAAGGCTGAATTCCCCCCTGTTTTCAATCAGTTCGACCGTCGTATGTGCGTTTGGTTCGCCTTCCGCCTCTTGCGTCGTAAAAAATTTCTCACCCCTCACCAAACGCGAAACCACATCGAGCGGATACGGCAAATCCGTCCTTGTCGGCGCAAGTGCCTCATACGTTTTCCATACCGTTTTGTTTTGAAACATCGTCTGATAGGCTCCACGCGTGGCAAGATTATGCGACAGCAGCATCACGCCTGCCGTATCCTTGTCCAAGCGGTGCAGCGGCGTAATGTCTTCAACATTCAAATGCTGCAATTCAGGACGCAGGCGCAGACGTGTGAGCAGCGTTTCCCTCAAAAAACGCCCGCTGGGGATGACGGGCAGAAAATGCGGCTTGTCCACCACAATCAAATGCTCATCAATATGCAAAATCTTTTCTTCAAACGGAATACGCGGCTCATCCTCACTGCTGGTTTCCCGATAATAAAACATCGTCTTACCCGGCTCGAACAAAGTATGTTCGTCCAACGCCGCACCATCCGAACCAACCACAAAACCGCTGTTCAACCGCCTGCGCCAATTGTCCGCGCCCACAAAAGGAAAGCGGATGCACAGAAAATGCAGCAGCGGTAGCCCGTAAAACTGCTTTTCATGCGGCAGCACCAAATAACTGGGTTTGACACCGTTCAACAGCGGAAGAGGATTATTGCGTTTTTTCATGCGGCGGATTGTAACCGTTTTTCACAAACTTTTCAGACGGCATATCAAAACATAATTGATAAAAACAAATATATCGTTTTTTTTGATTTAAAAATTTATTTAGACAGAATTATCGGATATTCATTACTATTATTAAATAAGAATTAATATCAATAAGAGGAAATATGAAACGCATCTTTTTGCCCGCCTTGCCCGCCATCCTGCCTTTATCCACTTATGCCGACCTGCCCTTGACGATTGAAGACATAATGACCGACAAGGGAAACTGGAAACTTCCCTTACCTACCTGAATAGCGAAAACAGCCGCGCCGCACTTGCCGCACCGGTTTACATTCAAACCGGCGCAACCTCGTTTATCCCCATTCCGACCGAAATCCAAGAAAACGGCAGCAATACCGATATGCTCGCCGGCACGCTCGGTTTGCGCTACGGACTGACCGGCAATACCGACATTTACGGCAGCGGCAGCTATCTGTGGCACGAAGAACGCAAACTCGACGGCAACGACAAAACCCGCAACAAACGGATGTCCGACGTATCCCTCGGCATCAGCCACACCTTCCTTAAAGACGACAAAAACCCCGCCCTAATCAGCTTTCTTGAAAGCACGGTTTACGAAAAATCGCGCAACAAAGCCTCGTCGGGAAAATCGTGGCTCATCGGCGCCACCACCTACAAAGCCATAGATCCGATTGTCCTTTCCCTCACCGCCGCCTACCGCATCAACGGCAGCAAAACCCTTTCAGACGGCATCCGCTACAAATCGGGCAACTACCTGCTGCTCAACCCCAACATCTCATTTGCCGCCAACGACAGAATCAGCCTGACCGGAGGCATCCAATGGCTGGGCAAACAGCCCGACCGCATAGACGGCAAAAAAGAAACCGCAAGAAACACATCCACCTATGCCCATTTCGGCGCAGGTTTCGGTTTCACCAAAACCACGGCTTTAAACGCATCCGCACGTTTCAACGTTTCAGGGCAAAGCAGCTCCGAACTGAAATTGGGCGTACAGCATACGTTTTAAGCAGGTTTTGATTTTCCAACGTTGTAATCCAAAGGAGTTGTTATGAAAAAACAAATCACCGCAGCCGTAATGATGCTGTCTATGATTGCCCCCGCAATGGCAAACGGCTTGGACAATCAGACATTTGAAAACCAAGTGTTCCACACGCAGGCAGATGCGCCGATGCAGTTGGCGGAGCTTTCTCAAAAGGAGATGAAGGAGACTGAGGGGGCTTGGGGACCGGTAGGTGCATTTATCGGAGGAGTCGGAGGCGGAATCGGATATATGATGAACCAGCAACTTAGCGGAAGCAGATTTTCTCCCACAGCATTCACTCTTGCCGTAGGGGCGGGAGCTTTTGGAGGGGCGACAGCAGGTCCGGCAGGGGTTGTATGGGGATTTAACCGATCTTTGGCAACAGGTATGGTTACGGGTGTTGCCCAACGATATGGTAAATAAATATATAAAAACAGCAATCAGCATAACCGCCATATCTATATTTTATCTTCTAACTCAAGAAAGCAGCGGCAAAACTGAAGAACCATCATATTTCTTGATGTTCATGTTTCTCAACTCGCTTTGGTTTGAAGAAAATAAAACAGTTATGGCTGCCGTTACGGCAATGATTGCCGCCCACCTTATATTTGTCACACTATCCGATTAATAAGCAAACAAAAAGGCTGCTTGGAAATTTCAGGCAGCCTTTCAGGAGGACTTTGATGGAACATTATCTCCTCCCTAAGAATTTGTTATGAAAAAACAAATCACCGCAGCCGTAATGATGCTGTCTATGATTGCCCTCGCAATGACAAACGGCTTGGACAAAATGAATTAAGGACATTAGCTGTTTTTACAGAAATTTTTAAAATGGATGATTTGATTGCAGCTTTTTTAGGCTATTTATCAGGTAAATATAGCGAAGGGAAAATAAGCAGATTAGAAATATCCCTAACGGCAGGAAGTATTTTCTTTGCAGTATTCTTTATTCATGAACTGATAATTTTTATTGTTGATGGAAATAAGGAAAATCTTTGGAATTTTATTACTGAGATGATGAAAGATTTATTTTTATTTTCATGTTCTGTTTGTTTATTATTCTACTTCTTATTATTTATTGCGGAAACTATTGGGAAAACAATCAATAAAATTAAATAAGATATTTAAGCCGCTAAAACCATTTAAGTATTTTATCTTTTCTATGCGGCATTTATCTTGGAATTGAAATACTGCAATCGGACTGCCGTTACGGCAATGATTGCCGCCCACTTTATATTTGTCGCACTATCCGATTAATAAGCAAACAAAAAGGCTGCTTGGAAATTTCAGGCAGCCTTTCAGGAGGATTTTGATGGAACAAAAAAGGCGGTTTGCCGCTTCCCTGCTCCTCGCCGCCGCCCTGCCGCTTTGTGCACATTCTTTTCCCTTTGCGGAAGAAAACCCCATAGCCTACGGCAAAGTCAAAATACAAAGCTGGAAAGCGCGGCGGGATTTCAATATTGTAAAGCAGGATTTGGATTTTTCCTGCGGGGCGGCTTCGGTAGCGACACTTTTGAACAATTTTTACGGGCAAAAGCTGACGGAAGAAGAAGTGTTGAAAAAGCTGGATAAGGAGCAGATGCGCGCGTCGTTTGAGGACATGCGGCGCATCATGCCTGATTTGGGTTTTGAGGCGAAAGGCTATGCCCTGTCTTTCGAGCAGCTCGCACAGTTGAAAATCCCCGTCATCGTGTATCTGAAATACCGCAGGGATGATCATTTCTCGGTATTGCGCGGTATAGACGGCAATACGGTTTTGCTTGCCGACCCGTCGCTGGGTCATGTTTCGATGAGCAGGGCGCAGTTTTTGGATGCTTGGCAAACCCGTGAGGGAAATTTGGCAGGTAAGATTTTGGCTGTCGTACCGAAAAAAGCCGAGACAATTTCAAATAAATTGTTTTTCACACATCATCCCAAGCGGCAGACGGAGTTTGCAGTCGAACAAATCAGGCAAGCACGTGCAGAGTAAGTCAAATGCCGTCTGAAAACTGTTTCAGACGGCATTTTTACCCGTCCGCAAACCATCTCCATCCTCACAAGCCCTTAAAAATCCGCTATAATCGCCCGCAATTTGATTTAAGCATTTTTACTTGAAATGGCACAAAAAATCCAATCCGTCAAAGGTATGAACGACCTTCTGCCTGTCGGGCAAAAAGATTTCAAACTGACGGCTGCGTTTTGGCAGGCGTTTGAAGATACGGTAAACCGTTGGACGCGCGCTTACGGTTATCGGCAAATCCGTACGCCGATTGTCGAGCAAACCGGTTTGTTCGTCCGCTCCATCGGCGAGGAAACCGATGTGGTCGGCAAGGAAATGTACACGTTCTCCGATTCAAACGATTCTTTGAGTTTGAGCCTGCGTCCTGAAGGTACGGCTTCCTGTCTGCGTGCGGTGGTCGAACACAATCTTCTGTACAACAGCCCGCAAAAGCTGTGGTATATGGGGCCGATGTTCCGCCGCGAGCGTCCGCAAAAAGGCCGTTATCGTCAGTTCCATCAAGTCGGTATCGAGGCTTTGGGTTTTGAAGGGCCGGATATCGATGCGGAAATCATCGCGATGTCTGCCGACTTGTGGGAAAAATTGGGTATCCGCAAATACCTGACTTTGGAAATCAACAGCTTGGGCAACCGTGAGGAACGTGCGGCACACCGTGCGGCATTGGTTGAATATCTGACCCGTTATGAAGATAAATTGGACGAAGACAGCAAACGCCGTCTGAAAACCAATCCTTTGCGCGTTTTGGATACGAAAAACCCTGATTTGCAGGAAATCTGCAACGCGGCGCCGCGTTTGGTGGATTACTTGGGTGAGGCTTCGCAAAACCACTATGCACGCTTCAAGGCGATGTTGGATGGTTTGGGTATCCAATATATTGAAAATCCGCGCTTGGTACGCGGTTTGGATTACTACAATCAGACGGTTTTTGAGTGGACGACCGACAAACTCGGCGCGCAGGCGACTGTGTGCGGCGGCGGCCGTTACGATAGTTTGATTGAGGAACTTGGCGGTAAGCCTGCGCCGTCCATCGGCTTTGCAATGGGTATCGAGCGGCTGCTGCTTTTAGTGAGCGAATACGGCTCGCTGGAAGTGAACGCTGCGCCTGATGTCTATGCAATGCACCAAGGCGAAGGGGCGGACTTGCAGGTGATGAAATACGCACAAGCCTTGCGCGCGCAAGGTTTCAATGTAATGCAGCATTCCGGCTATCAAAGCCTGAAAGCGCAAATGAAAAAAGCCGACAACAGCGGCGCGCGCTTTGCCCTGATTGTCGCGCAAGACGAACTGGCGAACGGTACGGTTACGCTCAAAGACATGAACGGCGCACACGGTCAGCAAACTGTCGCCGCCGAGGATTTAACCCATACTTTACAACAATGGAAGAACGCATAAATGGCAGCCCATCTCGAAGAACAACAAGAGTTAGACAACTTTAAATATTTTTGGAAAACCACGGGCAAATGGCTGTTTGCCTTGCTGATTTTGGCGGCACTCGGCTACTTGGGATACACGGTTTACCAAAACCGTAAAGTTTCCCAAAATCAGGAAGCCGCTGCCATATTGGCAGAAATCGTAGAAAAGGCGCAAAGCAAAGCCCCGCAAAACGAAATCAATGCCGAATTGACCAAACTCCAACAAAGCTACCCCCATTCCATTTCCGCCGCCCAAGCCACACTGATGGCGGCGGCAACCGAATTTGACGCGCAGCGTTACGATGTTGCCGAAGGCCATTTGAAATGGGTGTTGTCCAACCAAAAAGACAGCCTGATTCAAGCGTTGGCGGCGCAGCGTCTGGGCGTTGTGTTGTTGCAACAAAAAAAATACGATGCCGCGCTTGCCGCGCTCGACACGCCGGTTGAGGCGGATTTTTCACCCCTGCTGATGGAAACCAAAGGCGATGTCTATGCCGCACAGGGAAAAAGCCAGGAAGCCTTAAAAAACTACGGTCAGGCTTTGGAAAAAATGCCTCAAGATTCTGTCGGTCGTGAATTGGTTCAAATGAAACTCGATTCGCTGAAATAAATGCCGTCTGAAATGCCGCCCTCTCTTCAGACGGCATTTCAGACAACACTATCCTACGGCAATTCCCGTAAAACCATCCGCCGTGTCCCAACGGACACCTGCTCGTGTTCAGTTCTACAGAACGGCACTTGACACAGAAAGACCCAATGATGAAACCCACTATCGCGCTTGTCGGCCGCCCCAACGTCGGCAAATCTACTTTATTCAACCGTTTGACGCGCACCAAAGACGCGCTCGTGCATGACCTGCCCGGTCTGACGCGCGACCGCCATTACGGACACGGCAAAGTCGGCAGCAAACCTTATTTGGTCATCGATACCGGCGGTTTCGAGCCGGTTGTGGACAGCGGCATTTTGCACGAAATGGCAAAACAAACCTTGCAGGCTGTCGATGAAGCCGATGCGGTTGTGTTTTTGGTGGACGGCCGTACCGGCCTGACCCCGCAAGACAAAATCATTGCCGACCGCCTGCGCCAAAGCCCGCGCCCTGTTTATCTGGCGGTAAACAAAGGCGAAGGCGGCAACAGGGCCGTGCTTGCTGCCGAGTTCTACGAACTTGCTTTGGGCGACCCTTATGTTATTTCCGGTGCGCACGGCGACGGCGTGTATTACCTGGTTGAAGAAATTTTAGAAAACTTCCCCGAGCCGGAAGTCGAAGAAGCCGATGCAAAACATCCCGTTTTTGCCGTCATCGGCCGTCCAAACGTCGGCAAATCTACGCTGGTTAACGCCATTCTCGGCGAAGAGCGTGTGATTGCCTTCGATATGGCAGGTACGACGCGCGACAGTATCCATATCGATTTCGAGCGCGAAGGCAAACTGTTTACCATCATCGATACCGCAGGCGTGCGCCGTCGCGGCAAAGTGGATGAAGCAGTGGAAAAGTTCTCCGTTATCAAAGCCATGCAGGCGGTTGAAGCCGCAAACGTTGCCGTCTTGGTATTGGACGCGCAACAAGATATCGCCGACCAAGATGCGACGATTGCAGGTTTCGCTTTGGAAGCAGGCCGTGCCTTGGTGGTTGCCGTCAACAAATGGGACGGCATCAGCGAAGAACGTCGCGAGCAAGTGAAGCGCGATATCAACCGCAAACTGTATTTCCTTGATTTTGCTAAGTTCCACTTTATTTCCGCATTGAAAGAGCGCGGTATAGACGGTTTGTTCGACAGCATTCAAGCTGCCTACAACGCGGCAATGATTAAGATGCCGACGCCGAAAATCACGCGCGTCCTGCAAAGCGCAATCGAGCGTCAGCAACCGCCACGTGCTGGCTTGGTGCGTCCGAAAATGCGCTATGCTCACCAAGGCGGTATGAACCCACCCGTAATTGTGGTACACGGCAATTCGCTACACTCGATTTCCGACAGCTATACGCGCTATCTGACCCAAACGTTCCGTAAAGCCTTCAATCTGCAAGGCACGCCGCTCAGAATTCAATACAATGTTTCGGAAAACCCGTATGAAAATGCGGAAGACAAACCGAAGAAAAAACCGCTGCGCCGCGTCAGCCTGAGCAACCGTATTGAGAAACGCGAAGGCCGCAAGGAAGAGAAAAACCGTTTTAAAAAGAAAACCAAAGTCAGCGTGAAAAAACAATTCAGCAAATAATTCCCGACATTTCAAACAACAGGAAACATTTATGTGGTTCAAGCAGATTAGTTTTTATCCGCTCAACAAAGAAAAACTGCCTGAGGCGGACGTACTTGCCGACAAACTTGCTGAAGCTGAATTTACCCATTGCCAAGGCTTAGACTGGTTCAGCGAAGGCTTTACCGCACCGGTTTCATTCTCACCGGAACTCGTTTTCCCTGCCGACTTTACCTTGCGCATCGCCCTGAAAAAAGAGGAAAAAGTCCTGCCTGCCGGCGTCATCCGCGATATTTTGGAAGAGAAGGTAGCGGAAATCCAAAACAATGAAGCCCGCAATGTCGGTCGCAAAGAAAAACAAGAGCTTAAAGAGCAAATTACAGACGACCTGCTGCCCCGCGCATTTACCCGCAGCAGCCGTACAGAAGCGGTGTTTAACACTCGCCACGGCTACCTGCTCGTCAATAACGCGGCTTCTGCCAAAGCAGAAAACATCCTGACCAAGCTGCGCGAAGCTTTGGGAGGTTTGGGAGGTTTGGAAGCCTCGCTGCCGAATACCAAACAATCGCCCTCTTCCCTGATGACCGGCTGGCTGTTGCAAGGGCATTGCGAAGGCGGTTTTGAATTAGACAGCGATTGCGAACTCAAAGGTACGGGCGATATTGTTCCCGTCGTCAAAGTATCCAAACAAGATTTAACCGCCGACGAAGTGGTTCAACACGTCAAAAACGGTAAAACCGTAACCCAGCTCGGTTTGGTTTGGCGCGAACAAATCGCCTTTATCCTCACTCAAGACTTCACACTCAAGCGCATCCAATACCTCGACGTATTGCAGGAAGAAGCCGAAAGCAACGGCGACGATGCCGTCGGCCTTGCCTTCACCTCGCAAATCCTGATGGCGGAATCCGTCGGCACCATGTTGGAAGAGCTGGTTTCCTATTTGGGCGGCTGGCAAGATTGATTTTTCAGACGGCTTTTACACGACAAAATACCGTCAACCAAAATCCAATGGAATAACCCTTATGCTTAAACATCTCGCATTCCTACTGTCCGCCATGATGTTCGCCCTCCCCACTTCGGCCGCCGTTCTGACTTCCTATCAAGAACCAGGCTGTACCTACGACGGCGATGTCGGCAAAGACGGTAAACCCGCCGGCAAAGGCACATGGCGCTGCCAAGACGGGCGCAACTATACCGGTTCGTTTAAAAACGGCAAGTTCGACGGACAAGGCGTTTATACCGTTGCCGCCAACCGCGAAATATTTATCGAACCGTTCAATTCCGACAGTACCAAATTCCGCAACATGGTACTCTCGGGCACATTCAAGAAAGGCTTGGCACACGGCAGATTCACCGTCTCGCAAAACGGCGAAACCCTCTTCATTATGAAATGCGAAAACGGCATGATTAAAGAAGTGAAACTGCCCAAAAATAAATAAGCCCCGTTTTCAGACGGCATCCCCGAATGCTTTGTCCGAACATCGAAAGAAACAAGGAAAACATTATGAGCATCAAGTCCGACAAATGGATACGCCGCATGAGCGAAGAATTCGGCATGATTGATCCCTTCGAGCCGAACCAAATTAAAGAAGCCAACGGACAGCGCATCATCTCCTACGGTACGTCCAGCTATGGCTACGATATCCGCTGCGCCAATGAATTTAAAATTTTTACCAACATCAACAGCACCATCGTCGATCCCAAAAACTTCGATCCCAAAAACTTCGTTACCGTCGAAGACGACTGCTGCATCATCCCGCCCAATTCCTTCGCACTGGCGCGCACGGTCGAATATTTCCGCATCCCGCGCAACGTCCTGACCGTCTGCTTGGGTAAATCCACCTACGCCCGCTGCGGCATCATCGTCAACGTAACCCCGTTCGAGCCGGAATGGGAAGGCTACGTTACCCTCGAGTTTTCCAACACCACCCCCCTGCCCGCCAAAATCTACGCCGGCGAAGGCGTGGCGCAAGTCCTCTTCTTCGAGAGCGACGAAATCTGCGAAACCTCATACAAAGACCGCAACGGCAAATATATGGGGCAAACCGGCGTTACCCTGCCTAAAGCCTAAAATATAAATGCCGTCTGAACCGTATCATCCGGTTTCAGATGGCATTTACCTGTTTATCCGTGGTTAGAACTGAACCGTTCCATTGACACTGATGCTGATTTCCTCCACACCGGGAGCAACGGAATCCGTACCCTCCACGCCGTAGCTTGCCGCCATCGGCATGGCACGAAGCATTTTTGCCTGAGCAGCTCCCCCACCCGCGATATGGCTGCCGATGTGTCCCAAATTTAATTTGACGATTTTATAACCGGACGTACCCAATATGCCCGACAACTTGTCGGCACGCGTCTTGAAACGCAAAATAGCATCCTTGCTGACCTGATCGATGACCTCGTTTCGGCGTTCACGCGACACATGGAAATCCGTATATTCCAATGCGGCATCTGCCTGAATATCGGCAATAAAACGGTTTAACTCATCAAAATCCCTACCTTCGACCTTAAATTCCGCACGCTCCTCCCAACCTGTTTGAATGCGTCTGCCGTTGGTATATTGATAGCGCGGCATCGCACTGCGCGATACCAATTCGGTTTTAAAGCTACCATTTTTTGATTTTCTGGTAAAATTGTTGAATTTTTTAACAAACTCAGCATTGACGGCATTTTTGTCCCGTCCTTCCGCCGTCACTTGGAAACGTGCGGACATTGTATCCTGAGCCACCTCCACACCTGCCGATTCAGAAAATTCGGCAATATTGTAATTCAATGCTTCAGCCGCTGCCGGAAAAGATACCGCCAATAGGGAAGCCGCCAAAATAGAACGCAACATATCCGTATCCTCACTTATAAAACCGCCAATCTAGCATATCGGTATGCTAAATTGCGTTAGCGTAAGGCAACAATTTAATATTCGATCGGCCTGCCTTATAATAACCGTCTTTCCGATACGGAATCATATTATGTCCGAACCGTTGCACGTCCTCGTCATCCCCTCATGGTATCCGCAATCCGAACAGGACGTGGACGGGATTTTTTTTCAAAATCAGGCACTGGCATTGCAGAGGAAAGGCATCAAAACTGCCGTGCTTGCACCGATGTTCCGCTACTTGCGGAAAGAAACAGCAAGCATCCTGACCGGCCCTTACGGTTTTGCCCAATACCGGCAAAAAGGTTTGGACATCTATGCATGGCACGGCATGTATTTCTTCCCCCGCTTTCCGTTCATCGACATCGACCGCATCCGCTGGGTGCGGGCAGGATTAAAGGCCTTTGAGCGCTATATCGGGGAAAACGGCATTCCCGACATCATCCATGCCCACTGTATGAACTATGCCGGCATACTTGCCTTCAAAATTTCCCAAAAATACGGCATCCCCTATGTCGTCACGGAACACAGCAGCACCATTACGCGCGGTTTGGTGCGCCCGCACCAATGGCAGCCTATGAAAAATGCGGCGGCACACGCCTCCGCACTGCTCGCTGTCAGCCACCGTTTCGCACACGTCCTGCAACATCAATACGGCACTACATGGCAATATCTGCCTAACATTCTGGGTAACATCTTTACTCGAGCCTTCAATCCCCCGCAAATCAATCGTCCGGACAAATATTTTACCTTCTGCACTGTCTCCCATCTGCGCCGGCTAAAAGGACATGATGTCCTCCTGTCCGCCTTTGCCCGTGCTTTGGCAAAACATCCCAACCTCCGTTTGAATATCGGAGGCAGCGGACAAGAAGAAACAAACCTGAAACAGCAGGCACGTCAGTTGGGAATTGCACATGCCGTTACATTTTTAGGCGCATTACAGCCTGAGGCAGTATTGGATTTGATGAGGAACAGCGACGCATTCGTCCTTGCCAGCCGCACAGAAACCTTCGGCGTGGTCTATATCGAAGCACTGTCCCAAGGACTGCCCGTCATTGCAACACGCTGCGGCGGTGCGGAATCTATTGTTTCAGACGGCAACGGATATTTAGTTCCTGTTGACGACGACGATGCCCTTGCCGACGCACTCATCAAAATGTATGAACACCACTCTGATTTTGAACCTGCCCGACTTAGGGAAAACTGTCTGAACGAATTTGGCGAAAATGCCGTTATAGGCAGGTTGATCGGCATTTTCCGACAGGCAATCGCAGAATACGGTAAGAAAATACCGGTGAAATAGATTAAAATCACACAATATCCAACTATTCGGACCTTCATATGACACATACCGTCCACCTGCATTTAGAAGAAACCGACAACTTGGCGTTGCAGCGTCTGTGCGGTTCTTTTGACAACAACCTTGATTTACTTGCCAAAGCACTCGATATCCACATCAGCCGCCGTTTTGAACATTTCACTTTCAACGGCGCATTTGCACACGCCGGCAAACGCGCACTGCTCAAACTCTTGGAAACGGCGCAGACGCGCGACCTAAACGACGGCGACATCAGGCTTGCCGCCGTCGAAGCCCAAACCGAAGATGCCGGTCATCAAGAAAAAAACCATGACCACGCCTATTATTTCCGTACGAAGCGCGGCAGCATCGGCGGCAGGACACCCAGACAAAACGGCTATATCCGCGCCCTGCTCAACCACGATATCGTATTCGGGCTGGGGCCCGCAGGCACGGGCAAAACCTATCTTGCCGTCGCCGCCGCCGTTGACGCAATGGAAAAACACCAAATCGAACGCATCGTTTTAGTCCGGCCTGCCGTCGAAGCCGGTGAGAAACTGGGTTTTCTGCCCGGTGACCTGACCCAGAAAGTCGATCCCTACCTTCGTCCGCTTTATGATGCCCTCTATGACCTGATGGGCTTTGACCGTGTAACCAAGCTGATTGAAAAAGGTCTGATTGAGATTGCCCCGCTCGCCTATATGCGTGGCAGGACGCTCAACGGCGCATACATCATCCTCGACGAGGCACAAAATACCACGCCTGAACAAATGAAAATGTTCCTGACCCGCATCGGATTTGGTGCGAAAGCCGTCATTACCGGCGACATCAGCCAGATTGACCTGCCCAAAAACATCAAATCAGGATTGAAAGACGCACGTGAGAAACTGCACGATGTAGAAGGCCTGTATTTCCACACCTTCACCGGCGAAGACGTTGTCCGGCATCCTCTGGTGCAAAAAATCGTCGAAGCCTACGAATCGGCAGAACACGACTGACACTCCAATGCCGTCTGAAACCCGATGCACGGAAAATCAGGCAGAAAAAAACGGATACGGAAGCCAAGCTCCGTTTCTTTATCCGTCCAACCGATACATCAATCGAATTTTCTGCATCGGATTGCCTCATCTCCGCAAAACATTGCCGAAGTTTCGCGGTTGCACGCCTGACGCACTCTCTGCCGTGCCGCGCCTTCATTCCGGCCGCTTGCCTCAAACGTCTTCTGAAAAGGCGTAACGCTGCATACATACATGGTGGAATTTGAACCGAAAAGGTCGATTTTGACGGTATTGCCGCCGCTTTCCAATACGGCGACACGGTGTTCCAACTGCGCCAGACGTGCTTCCAAATCACTGATTCTGTCGGCAAATGCAGGCATGGCGGCACACACGGTCAAAATGCCCAAAATACATTTTTTCATCAATTTTTCCTTGTTGCTTGAACCCTGCCCACCCGGACATCCTTTTTCCGGGCGGCAGGGTCAGACTTTATTTACGGGGATGAAGCCCCTTACAAATCAGGATAATACATAGAACGGCACTTTATGCTTCATCCTATGTGTTGAAACTTCATTGCTCCTTGTCTGTTGACCGTTATTCCCAATCCGTTCCCACAACCTTCGGCTTGGGTTTGCGCCTGCGACGGCGGCGTTTTTTCGCCTGTCCCTCGTTTTTTTCGTGTCGGGCGGCGGCCTCGTTTTTGGTCATCTCCGACCGCTGTTCCGGCGATGCCGTCTGAAACGCCGTCCACCACTCGGCAAGGGCGCGGTCCGCATTACCGGTTTCGGCGCGCAAGAGCAGGAAATCATAGGCGGCACGGAAACGCGCCTGTGCAAACAGTTTGTGCGGACGTGCGCCTTTGCGGTTCTCAAACTGCGGCTGAAACATCCAAATTTCGCGCATCGTGGCGGAAAAGCGTTGCGGCACGCCCCAGCCGCGTTCGACGGTTTCACGCATCGTATTGATTGCATCGGACAGGGCGGGCGCGGGTTTCAAACCATGTTGCAGATTGCTTTTCCAATGGCGTTCCAACTCGGGCCACATCAGGGCCGCCAGTACGAAACCGACCGAAACCGGTTTGTCGGCACGCAGCCGCCCATCGGTATTTTTCAGGGCAAGCACCGTCATTTTCCCGGCGATGCCGTCTGAAACACGCAAGGCATTGAGCAGCGGATGGATGTCGTCCGGTATGTCAAATCCGTTCAAACGTTTCAGACACTCGCGCGCGTGCCCTGAAAACAGCAGTTTCATGATTTCGTCAAACAGCCGCGCTACCGGTTCGTGCTTCAGACGGCATATCGATTCGGCAATCGGTGCGGCGGTTTCTTCCGACAGCTCAAAGCCCAATTTGCCCGACAGGCGGATGGCGCGCAAAATCCTGACAGGGTCTTCCTGATAGCGTTCGGCGGCATCGCCAATCATAACCAGCCTGCGGGCGGCAACATCGGCAATCCCGTTGTGGAAATCCAAAATCTCTTCTTTTTCAGGATCGTAATACAAGGCATTGCAGGTAAAATCGCGCCGCATCGCATCTTCTTCGATGCTGCCGTAGGTGTTGTCCTTCATGATTCTACCGTGCGCGTTCTGATGAACCTTCGCACCGCCGCGAAACGTCGTTACTTCGATAATCTCCGCACCGTTCATCACATGGACGATTTGAAAACGCCTGCCGATGATGCGGCTGCGGCGGAAGAGTTTGTGCACCTGTTCGGGCGTGGCATCGGTTGCGACATCGAAATCTTTGGGTTCGATGCCGAGCAGCAGGTCCCTGACCGCGCCGCCGACCACATAAGCCTGAAACCCCGCCCCTTTCAGGCGGCGTATGACGTTTTCGGCGGCAAAGCTCAACATTTCGGCACGGATGTTGTGTCTTTCGGCAGAAATGACCGTTTTACTTTCCGCTTTTTTACTGCTCCGACCGGAAGGCAGCATCTTATTCAACCATTTTTTCAGCATAAATATTCTGACCCGAAGAGCGGCATCTCCACGGGCAACCGTGTTCAGACGGCATCAGGCGGTACGATTCCGCAAGATGCCGTAACCATAAACAAAAGGCGTAGAAACTACGCCGTCCGAATCACGCCGCCCTCGCGGCGGCAACGCGCCATTATAACAGATTGCCCTTTAAAAAAATCAGACCCTGCTTTTGTGGCGGAGTCTGAAATTTGATGCATCTTATTAAGTCGTTGATTCTAGGTTGATATGATCTCAATATACTCTTTGTATTCTAAGGGGATAGGTAGATTAAACACCAAATCCTTTAGAGGGTCTACATTTCTCCCCATTTTGTAACACAAATATAGCCGTTCATTAAGCTCAGCATAGATTCGTACATTCCTCAATTCATAGCTATTAATCGTTTCTAAATCGTCTCTATTTATTGACGCAATGATATCTCGTTCATTGTATTTCCCCGAGGAAGTATCTACTTCAAAGAGTCTGCCCCCACCATCTCCTATGATAAGAATTTTCTTTTCGTTTGGTGTTCCTTCCCAGAGCGTAATCCATCTACTTCCCATACCTAAGGGGTCTATCTTACGCTTTGGAGAGATATAGTTCTCAATCCCCTTAATATTCTGCCTGAAGATATTGCTACTTTTAATGAATTGACGAGCAACAGTGGCGCAGAAAAGAATAGGAACTTGGGTTAAGTCTACATCATCCCAATTGTTATCAGTGTTAAATAGATTGAAAAACAGGAGTTCAGCCTTCCCTATCATCTGAGCGAGCACATACACCCTAGTTTCTCTTGATTCATCCTTTCGTTTAGTCTCAATGCTGATAACTTGATTATTCCTCCACCTTATTTCTGTCATATTTCTCATCTTAGTGAATTCCTTTGGTTTTCAGATGTTCATCAGCTGCAGCTAAGTACTTATCGCGATTTGGATTCTTGACTCCAACGGGATTCTGCCGATTTGCAACCTTCTTTGTATCTCCACCTGTAGCCTTTAGATCTCCTTCATATAGCCTTTGCTCAAGGCCTCTCGCAATTTGTTTCCCTTCCACACCGTCTCCCGAGTAAACAGCTTTAGGAGCAACTCCTATATTGCGTCCCTAAGAAGGGATGATTAACAAAAATTAACGACCTTTACTTTCTTTTCCGATTGGGAACATTCCCGTCGTACTAACAGGCAAATGAAGGAACAGAAATCACATTCAAACGGCGTTCCGCCGCCTCTACGCCGCTTCCCAGTAGTCGATATAAAGCTGCAATTCGAGATTGTTGCGCCATTCGTTGGCAACGGGGCGGTACACCGTGCGGATGTATTCGGGAATGTCTTCGCTGCAACGCCAAAACATGGCTTCAAATTCGCAACCGTCTTTTTGCAGCCAGACTTTTTTGTGTTTGCCTTCCACGCCCAAAGGTTGCTGGCGGACAACGTGAAATTCGTCGGTAAAACTCGGCGGCGCGAAGCCCTGCCCCCAAACATGGCGGGCGAGGTTTTGCGCCTGTTCCAGCGTAATGTCGCGGGCAGGCAGGCTGCCGTCGGTGATGAATGTTTGCGACAAATCGTCTTCGCACACCATCTCGCGCACGGCTTCTTCAAATGCCGTCTGAAACGCGGGGATATTGTGTTCGAGTATGCTCAAACCCGCCGCCATCGCGTGTCCGCCGAATTTCAAAATCAAATCGGGATGGCGTTTGGACACCAAGTCCAAAGCGTCGCGCAGGTGCAGATTGGGAATGGAGCGTCCCGAACCGCGCACTTCGCCGTTGTCGGCAGGCGCAAACACGATGGTCGGACGATAAAAACGGTCTTTGAGGCGGCTGGCAACGATGCCGACCACGCCTTGATGGAAGTCGTCGCGATACACCACCAACGTCGTCTGCCCCGGAGGCAGGGTTTCGGGAAAATCATTCAACGCGTCTTGCAGCATAGACTGCTCGATTTCGCGACGCTCGATATTGAGGTTGTTTAACTGAGCCGCCAGTTCCTGCGCTTCCGCATCGTCTCGCGCCAACAGACAGGCAATACCGACCGACATATCGTCCAGCCGTCCGGCGGCGTTGATGCGCGGGCCCAACGCAAAGCCCATATCAAACGGCTGGGCCTTGCGCCAATCGCGCCGCGCCACTTCAAACAAAGCGCGGATGCCGGGGCGCATTTTGCCCGAACGCATCCGTTTCAAACCTTGCGACACGAGAATGCGGTTGTTGTGGTCGAGGGGGACGACATCGGCAACCGTGCCGAGTGCGACCAAATCCAAAAGGCTGCCCAGATTCGGCTCTTTGATGCCGTCTGAAAAATAATTGCGGCGGCGCAGTTCGGCACGCAAAGCCATCAGTACATAAAAAATTACGCCCACGCCCGCCAAGCTTTTGCTTTGGAAACCGCAGCCTTTTTGGTTCGGATTGACGATGATGCAGTCTGGCACGGTCTCGGCAGGCAGATGGTGGTCGGTCACAATCACATCCAAACCCAATTCCTGCGCACGCGCCACGCCTGCGATGCTGGCAATGCCGTTATCCACCGTAATCAGCAAATCCACGCCTTGCGCGGCGGCGATTTCGGCCAGCTCGGGCGTTAAACCGTAGCCGTGTTCAAAGCGGTTGGGCACGAGGAAATCTACTTTTGCCCCCATCGCCGCCAAACCGTCCAAACCGACGGCACACGCGGTCGCGCCGTCGGCATCGTAGTCGGCGACAATCAAGATTTTTTCCTGACGCTCAACCGCATCCGCCAAACGGCGGGCGGCGGCTTCGCAGTTTGTCAGCGTTTGATACGGCAAAAGCGCAGCAAGCTTGTCGTCCAATTCGGCAGGACTTTGCACACCGCGCGAGGCACAAAGCCGGGCGATTAAAGGATCGGCACCGGCGGTGAGCAAATGATTAAAAACGTCGGTATTGACGGATCGGGTTTGGATTTTGACTGACATAGCGCGGGGTTTTACAGTGCGGGTGTGCTTGAAATGCCGTCTGAAGGCTTTTCAGACGGCATTACCGTTCATTTGTCTGAGGAATTCGAGACTGCAATCAACGCCGCGATAGGCAAGGCCAGCACCGCGCCCGCCGCATCCAGTATCAACGTGGTGGGCGTATATGCAATATTTTCAAACAACTTGGATTTGTCGGTATGTTTTTTCGTAACCGTGTAATAAATATCGGCAGGCACACTTTGCTCAAAATGATAATCGGCGTTCAGTTTTTGCGGTGTGGCGTAGTATTTGCCTTTGGCGGAGACGCAGCGCGTGTAAATGGTCTGATTGTCGAGTTTGACCGCTTTAAACTCAAGCTGTTTCAGCTTGGCGATGTCGGCAGGTCTGTCAGTATCGTAGCGCAGGCAAAGACCTCCGGTACTGAAATTCTGGCTGCCGGGTGCTTCGAGTTTGACCGGCAGGGCTTGGTGGCGGGCATAGCTCGGGGTATCCTCAACTATTTGGAAGGGCTTGTCCAGCCCGGCCTTCAAAATGCCCGTCAGCTTCGCCGAATCTTCAGGATTGACGACGAACCAGTATTTCCCGCCCATCATCACCAGGCTGCCCTTTTCCAATTGGGCATTGTCTTCGGCAACCACACCGAAGGCGCGGATTTGGTCTTTGTCAACGTGTTTGCGGGCGGTCGTTTCGCTGAACGGGTTGTTCACACCCCACATCATTACCGTACAGCCGTTAAGCATCAAGGTTGCCGCCAAAACGGCGGCGGTCGTTTTACGGAACAACATTTTATCCTCCAATCTAAATAACGGCGGATCCCGTCTGAAAATATGCCTAAATTTCCGCGTCCCCGTTTTCCATCACGGTTTTCAATTCTTGAAACAGGGCGCGGAAATTTTTCGGCGGTTTGTTTTGCTCCTGCTCTTTTTTGGTATTGCGGATGAGTGTCCTCAGCTTGCCCGCGTCCGCATGCGGAAAATTCGATATAAACTGCGTCAACGCACCGTCGTCTGCCAACAGCCGTACGCGCGCCTGTTCCACACGTTGCAAAAAGGCATTGTGCGCCGCATCGTCGCCGCGCAGCTTGGCAAGAAACGCCTCGATGGGTGCGGGATCGGTATCGCGCATCAGCCTGCCGATAAATTGCGCCTGCCGCTTGAGCGCGCCGTTGGACGTAATTTTTTTATAGGTAACGACGGCTTCGTACAAATCTTCGTCCAAGCCGATTTTTTTCAGCGTGTCGCTTGAGAGCTTGGTCAGTTCCATACCCAAATCCTGCAAACCGTTCATCTGCTTTTTCATTTGGGTTTTGCTGATCCACTCGTCTTCTTGTTCAAACATCTTCATTCTCAAATTTTATCCGACGGGCGCATTTTAACAGAATGCCGCCGCGTTCAGACGGCATTTTGCACCGCACGCCCTGCAAGCGGCGCGCTTTTGCCCCTGCCGCCCGAAACGGTTAAAATGCCGCAACGCTCCACCAAGAAAGATTGTTATGCTGTTCAACCACACCGCTTCCGAACTCCTCGACCTCTGCCGCCGCACGCTCGACTTGGCAAAAGCGACGGGCGCAACCGCCGCCGAAGCCGATTTCAGCGAATCATTGGGACAAAGCGTCAGCGTACGGCTGGGCGAAATCGAACAAATCGAGTTCCAGCAGGACAAGTCGTTGGACATTACCGTTTACGTCGGCAAACGCAAAGGCCGCGCCAGCACTGCCGACTTCTCCGAAAAAGCCCTGCAAGACACCGTCAAAGCCGCCATCGACATCGCCCGCTACACTGCCGAAGACGATTGCGCAGGTTTGGCAGACGCTTCGCTTATGGCGCAACACATCGGCGACCTCGACCGTTACCACGAATGGGATTTAAGCACGGAAGCCGCCGTCGAGTTGGCAAAACAATGCGAACAAGCCGCTCTGAACGAGGATGAGCGCATCGAAAACTCCGAAGGGGCGGCGGTACAAACCGGACATTACCAATACGTTTACGGCAACACCCACGGTTTTGCCGCACACCAGCAAGGTACGCGCCACAGCATTTCATGCAGCGTCGTTGCCGCCGACGAAAACGGCATGCAGCGCGACTACTGGTACGATTCCTCCTGCCGCCATCAAGACATGGACAGCCCGGCGCAAATCGGTCAAACCGCCGCCGAGCGTACCTTACGTCGTTTGAACAGCCGCAGCATTCCGACTGGAAGCTACCCCGTCCTATTCGATGCGACCGTTTCAAGAGGTCTGATCGGACACCTCGTCGGCGCACTGTCCGGCGGCTCACTCTACCGACAAAGCAGCTTCCTGATCGACAGCATAGGCAAACAGGTTCTGCCCGATTTCCTCAGTCTGCGCGAAGAGCCACATATTCCCCGCGCCTTCGGCAGCACCTATTTCGATTCCGAAGGCGTCGCCACGCGGCCGCGTTTCGTTATCCGCGACGGCATCGTCGAAGGCTATTTCCTCAGCAGTTATAGCGCGAGGAAACTCGGTATGCAGACCACGGGCAACGCCGGCGGTGCGCACAACCTTTATTTGAACCATACGCACGAAACGCAATCAGACCTGCTGAAAGAAATGGGGACGGGATTGTTGGTAACCGAGCTCATGGGGCAAGGCGTAAACGCCATTACCGGCGACTACTCGCGCGGTGCGGCGGGTTTTTGGGTGGAAAACGGCGTGATTGCCTACCCCGTCCATGAAATTACCGTTGCCGGCCGCCTTCAAGATATGTACCGCAACATCGTCGGCGTGTCCGATGATGCCTTACGCCGTTCGTCCAACCAAATCGGTTCTATCCTGATAGGAAGCATGACGGTTGCCGGCAACTGAAACCCCAACCGGATGCCGTCTGAAAGCAAAGGGCTGAACCTACAACGGTTCGGCCCTTTGTTGATATAGTGGATTAACAAAAACCAGTACGGCGTTGCCTCGCCTTAGCTCAAAGAGAACGATTCTCTAAGGTGCTGAAGCACCAAGTGAATCGGTTCCGTACTATTTGTACTGTCTGCGGCTTCGTCGCCTTGTCCTGATTTTTGTTAATCCACTATACATAATTTCTTTTAGATTTCCGCAAAAATCCCTGACAAACAATCTGCACATTTTTTAATCATATAAGATTTCCCCTTATTCCTCAGCATACTATCAAACATATCCACAACAGGATTCACACAGGCTAAGGATAAAGCAGATAAAAAGACACCTGTTCTTTTCAGACGGCATTCCCCCTGTTTCTGCAAACGGCAAAACAAAACGGCAGGACATCGTCTGTCCTGCCGTTTCACATATACGGTTTCCCGTACACTCGGGATTAAGCAGCCTGAATGTTAGCGGCTTGTTTGCCTTTAGGGCCGGTGGTTACGTCGAAAGAGACGCGTTGGCCTTCTTTCAGGGTTTTGAAACCTTCCATATTGATTGCGGAGAAGTGAGCGAACAAATCTTCGCCGCCTTCGTCAGGCGTGATGAAACCAAAACCTTTAGCGTCGTTAAACCATTTTACGATACCGGTTGCCATTAGAAACTTCCTATACTTAAAAATTAACAAAATCAGCAAAATAAGGCATACAGCAAACTTAAACGTTCAGCGTTTCTCCCCAGCTTTATATACTTGGTCGAGTGCCGGCTTCTGCTTAACCGTCTTTTTACATTTGTTAAGACAAAACGTCAAGCTATGTTTTCAAAAAAGTGGGAAAATAGGTAAAAGTACCGAAAATACAACAAAAATGCCGTCTGAACGCAGCTTTCAAATGGGACACGCTATGACCGCGCAACACCAATCCGACACGCTCTTGCACCGCCTGAACACCCTGCCGCCGAAACGTTACGGCGTATTTTTATTAAACGACGATTACACCACGATGGAATTTGTTGTTGAAATCCTGACCGAAATCTTTATGCTCGGGCAGGAACAGGCGGTAGCGGTGATGCTCTTGGTTCATCACGAAGGCAAAGGCCTGTGCGGCACTTACACGCGCGATATTGCCCAAACCAAACAGCAACAAGTCATGCAGCGGGCAAAAGCCGAAGGGCATCCGCTGCAATGTATTATCGAGGAGATTTAATATGCTTGCACCCGAATTGGAACAGATTTTGCAGCAGCTTTACCGCGAGGCGCGTAAGGCTCATTATGAATTTATCAGCCTCGAGCATCTGCTTTTGGTACTCATCGAAGAAGATGCCTCCGTGCCGAACGTCTTAAAACTCTGCGGCGCGGATTTGAAAGTGGTGTCCGAACAGCTCGCCGCCAGCGTTGCCGAAAACACCCCCCTGATTCCCGAACACCTTTTAGACACGGTCGAAACCCGGCCCACGCTCGGCTTCCAACGCGTGATGCAACGGGCGATGGTGCATACCCAGTCTGCCGGAAAAGCCGCAGTCGAACCGTTGGACGTTTTGGTCGCGCTGATGAGCGAAACCGACAGCCACGCCGTCTATTTCCTCAAGCTGCAATCGGTTACGCGTTTTGAAGTTTTGCGCTGTATTGCCCACGGCTCTCCCGATGAAGATGAAGACGATGGCAACTATTCTTCAGACGGCATGGACGACAATAATGAGAACCGCACCAAACCGAGCAAAAACCCTTTATCGGCGTACACCGTCAACCTCAACGCCGAAGTCAAAGTCGGCCGTATCGACCCTTTGATTGGTCGCAAACACGAAATGGAACGGCTGGTGCAAATCCTGTGCCGCCGCCGCAAAAACAATCCGCTTTTGGTCGGAGAAGCAGGCGTGGGCAAAACCGCGCTGGCGGAAGGTTTGGCACATCAAATTGTCAACGGCGACATTCCCGACGCGCTCAAAGATGCCGAAGTATACGCGCTGGATATGGGTTCGCTTTTGGCGGGCACAAAATACCGCGGCGATTTTGAAGCGCGGATCAAATCTATATTGAAACAGCTCGAAAAAATCCCGCACGCCATTTTGTTTATCGACGAAATCCATACCATCATCGGCGCGGGCAGCACCAGCGGCGGCACAATGGACGCGTCCAATCTGCTCAAACCCGCGCTGGCGAAAGGCATGCTGCGCTGCATCGGCGCGACCACTTACGACGAATACCGCACCATTTTCGACAAAGACCACGCCTTAAGCCGCCGCTTCCAAAAAATCGACGTGGTCGAACCCACCGTCGCCGAAACCGTGCAAATCCTGCGCGGCTTGAAACCGATGTTTGAAGATTTCCACCAAGTCCGTTATACGCAAGGCGCACTTGAAGCCGCCGCCGAACTCTCCGCCCGCTACATCAACGAGCGTTTCCTGCCCGACAAAGCCATCGACGTGATGGACGAAGCAGGCGCGGCGCAACGGATTCTGCCCAAATCCAAACAGAAAAAAGTCATTGGTAAAGCGCAAATCGAAACCGTCATCGCCAAAGTTGCGCGGATTCCCGAAAAAACCGTGTCACACGAAGACAAACAAGTGCTGCAATTCCTCGGCCGTGATTTGAAAAATATGGTTTACGGTCAGGAAAACGCCATCGACGCGCTGGTTGCCGCCGTCAAAATGTCGCGCTCCGGCCTTGCCCTGCCCGACAAACCGATAGGCAGTTTCCTCTTCTCCGGCCCGACCGGCGTCGGCAAAACCGAAGTCGCCAAACAGCTTGCCTATTCGATGGGCGTACCACTGCAACGCTTCGACATGTCCGAATACATGGAACGCCACGCCGTATCGCGCCTTATCGGTGCGCCGCCGGGCTACGTCGGCTTTGAACAAGGCGGCCTTTTGACCGAAGCCGTCAACAAACAGCCGCATTGCGTATTGCTCTTGGACGAAATCGAAAAAGCCCACCCCGACATTTTCAACGTCCTTTTGCAAGTGATGGACGCGGGCAGGCTGACCGACAACAACGGCAAGAGTGCCGATTTCCGCAACGTCATCCTGATTATGACCACCAACGCAGGCGCAGAAAGCCTCAGCCGCCCCAGCCTCGGCTTTACCGCCAAACGCGAACGCGGCGACGAAATGCAGGCGATCAACAAGCTCTTCACGCCCGAGTTCCGCAACCGCTTGGACGCGATTATCCCGTTTGCACCCCTGTCCGAACCCATTATCGCCAAAGTCGTGGACAAATTCCTGCTCCAGCTCGAGCACCGGCTCCTCGACAAAAAAGTCGAAGCCGAATTCACACCTGCATTGCGCAAATATCTGGCGGAAAAAGGTTTCGACCCGCAAATGGGCGCACGCCCGATGCACCGCCTTATTCAGGAAAAAATCCGCAAACCACTCGCCGACGAACTCCTGTTCGGCAAACTCGCCGAAGGCGGCTTTGTACTGATAGACTGGGATGCAGCAAAAGAAGAAGCCGTGTTGAAGTTTAAAAAAAGCAAGGTCAAAATAAAAACCGCCTCCACATAAAATCAAAAATGCCGTCTGAAAGGTTCAGACGGCATTTTGTCAAATATCGATCCCTATTCCGGCAAACTTCTCCACAAACGCCGCAATCTTTTGAAAAACACTTTGTTTCTTCGTCAGATATTGCGGGTTGAGCGGACTCATTTTCGGCAGGGTTTCGGTCAGTTCCGTGCCGTTTTCGCTGGCATAGCCGCGTTTGAGCGAGCCGGTTAAATAGCGTTTGGCGGCAGTTTCGTTCAGGCCTTCGGCGGCAATCAGCTCTGCTGCTTCGCTCTTCATCACCTCTTGCGCGTAGGTGTAGAAGGTTTCCAGTATGGCGGGAACGTCGGGCACTTTGTCCAAATCCGTATCGTTGATGAAATCCACAATCAGCCCTTCTTTGGCGCGGTGTCCGATACTTGCGCGGATGATGCGGCGGATTTCTTCTACCAGCTCCGCTTTGCCTTTGATTTTTTTGTGATGCTCGAAAACCAGTTGCAGGATGTAATCCAGATTGATTTCCTGCGATTTGAGCAAATCCACCTCAAAAACCACATCGTCCCAATCGATTTTTGACTGTTCTTTCTGTCCGCCTGCTTTTTGGCGGCGCAACCAATCGCGGATGTCGTTGTAGGCGGAGCGGTAGTCCTGCACCGCCCTTTCAGACGGCATCGGCACTTGCCGCATTTCCTGCACGTCTTCATCGCTCAAGTAGTATTTTTCCTGAAACGCCTTCATCGCATCTTCGTCCGCCGCGTCCACACTCTGCAATTCACGCAACGCGGCAAATTCATCGTAGTTCTGCAATACGTTTTCCGCCCGCAGGTATTCACCGAAGAGTTTGGCAAAATCTTTTTTGTCTTTTTCCGTTTCGATTTCGTCGGGATCGGAGAAACGTTGGCGCAATTCTTTTGCCACATCCAAATAACCGCGCCGCACTTCGCCGGTCCGATCATCGGTATAGCCGTTCATGTATTCTTCGTAACTTTTTTCCAGCACCACGTTTTTGGTGTTTTTATCGCCGAAGAGCGTGATCGCATCAATGGTTGCCTGCTCCAAATCGCGGAAGCAGACAATATTGCCGAAGGTTTTGGTGGCATCGTAAATGCGGTTGGTGCGCGAAAACGCCTGCATCAGGCCGTGATAGCGCAGGTTTTTATCGACAAACAGCGTGTTCAGCGTCGGCGCGTCAAAACCCGTCAAAAACATGCCGACCACAATCAGCAAATCCACTTCCTGATTTTTCACCCGTTTTGCCAAATCTCGGTAGTAGTTTTGAAAGGATTTGCTGTCCGTGCCGAAATTGGTTTTGAAACAGGCGTTGTAATCGTTGATGGCAGCCTGCAAAAATTCTTTTGCGCTGCTGTCCATCGCTTCCGGTTCAAAGGTTTCATCGACAATTTCACCGACGGCATTTTGCTCTTCGTTGGCGGCAAAGGAAAAAATAGTGGCCACTTTCAACGGGTGCGGGCTGCCTGCCTGTTGTGTTTTGAACGCTTCGTAATAGCACTTCGCCGCATCCACGCTGCTGACGGCAAACATCGCGTTAAATCCTTTGCCGCCCGCATTCAGCCGGTGCGTTTTCTGCCTGAACTGATTCAGGATATATTGCGTGATTTCGCGGATGCGTTCAGGGTGCAGCAGGGCTTGGCGGTTTTCGGCGGCACTCAGTTTCTTCTCGTCCTGTTCCGCTTCCACGGCTTTGAACTGCGGGCGCACATCGTTGTAATCCACTTTGAATTTCAATACTTTTTCATCGCGGATGGCATCGGTAATCACATAAGAATGCAACTCCCGCCCGAACACGCCCGCCGTGGTTTCCGCGCCCAAAGCGTTTTCGGGAAAAATCGGCGTGCCGGTAAAGCCGAACTGGCAGAATTTCTTAAATTTCTTTTTCAGGTTTTTTTGCGCTTCGCCGAATTGCGAGCGGTGGCATTCGTCGAAAATAAAGACAACCCGCTGATGGTAAACCGGCAGATTATCTTCGCCCTTCATCAGGTTGTTCAGCTTTTGGATGGTGGTAACGATGATTTTGTTGTCGTCTTTTTCCAAATTGCGTTTCAAGCCCGCCGTGCTTTCCGAACCATTCACGCTGTCGGGCGAAAAACGCTGGTATTCCTTCATCGTCTGATAGTCCAAATCCTTCCTGTCCACCACGAAGAAAACCTTGTCGATAAACGCCGATTCCGTCGCCAGACGCGCCGCCTTAAAGCTGGTCAGCGTTTTGCCGCTGCCCGTGGTGTGCCAAACATAGCCGCCGCTTTCCGGCCCGCTCCAATTCTTCGCCTGCGCCGAGCTGTTGATTTTCCACAAAATACGTTCGGCGGCGGCAATCTGGTACGGCCGCATAATCAGCAGCGTATCATTCGCATCGAACACGCTGTAATGCAGCAAAACGCCCAGCAACACGCTTTTCTGCAGGAACGTGGCGGTAAAGTCTTTCAAATCCTTAATCGGATGATTGTCCGACCGCGCCCAATTCATCGTGAAATCGAAGCTGTTTTTGTCGCGCTTGGTGGTGTTGGCGAAATAGCGCGTGTCCGTGCCGTTGGAAATCACGAAGATTTGCAGGAATTTGAACAGCGAATTTTCGCTGTTGAAGCTCTCTTTGCTGTAACGGTGCACCTGATTGAATGCCTCGCGCACCGCCACACCGCGCTTTTTCAATTCAATTTGCACCAGCGGCAGGCCGTTTACCAACACGGTAACATCATAACGGTTTGCATGCGTGCCCGTCTGCTCAAACTGGTTGATAAGCTGCACATGGTTGCGGGCAAGGTTTTTCTTGTCCAGCAGATAAATGTTTTTCAGACGGCCGTCATCAAAAGCGAAATCGTAAATATGGTCGTCGTGGATTTTGCGGGTTTTATCGGTAATGTTTTCAGACGGCCTGTCCAGATATTCCGTCAAAAACCGCGCCCATTCGCCGTCTGAAAACACCATATCGTTCAGCCGCTGCAACTGCGCGCGCAGGTTTTCCAGCAGCCTGCTTTGGCTGTTCAAATCCTTGCGGTATTCGTAACCCTGATTCTGCAAATCGGCGATTAACTCCGCTTCCAACCGGTTTTCCGATTGGTAGCTGCCCGACTGTTCGATTTTTTCATATTGGTCGAGCACGATGAAATTCGGCGTTTCGGCGATGGGTTTGGTTTCAAGGTTCATAGTTCGTCCTTTGCAGGGTCGGGTTTTAAACAGTTTGATGTTCGGATTGGGCTGCCTGAAAATGTGCAGGCTGCTTTGGTCGGCTTCGGCGGAATGCGGGGTGGTTGTGTCCGCCGTAGGGTGGGCTTCAGCCCACCGCCCCGCCTGCCCTTGTTTTGCCGTTGTTTCGGTTTGCCGTTGTTTCGGTGGGCTGAAGCCCACCCTACTTTGTCTGCGACTTCTACCCCACCGATGCCGTCTGAATCATCCCAATCGGGTTTTTCTCTTTGTTTTGAGCATCTATCGCCATATTTTCCGGTTTCCGCACGCTTCGGCGGAATGCGGGTCGGTTGTGTCCGCCGTAGGGTGGGCTTCAGCCCACCGCCCCGCCTGCCGTTGTTTTACTGTTGTTGCAGCTTGCCGTTGTTTCGGTGGGCTGAAGCCCACCCTACCGAAAGGCAAGTAGCTGTTCGCGGTAATATTCGTATTGTTTGCGGCACAGGGCGATTTCGTGCGGCAGGCCTTCGCTGATGGAGTGGGTCAGGGTATCGAATTTGTCGAGGATGGCGATGATTTTTTCTTGTTCGGGGAGTGGAGGGATGGAGATTGGGAAGCGTTTAAAACCATTCATATCCACAGAAGCAAAACTCGATGTTGTCGTATTCTTTTTGCACCATTCACTAAGATTAAAACAATAGTAATAAAGAAAATAAATGCTGAGTTTATCGGCAAATTCAGGCTTTAAAGATAAACTGGTAAATCTTTGGTTGGCTAAGAATGGAACGGTTATTAGTGCATGCTCACCTATGGTTGCAGATGTAGCCATGATAATAGAATTGGCTGGAAATAGCTTACCGCCCTTTACTGCGCTTTTTGATATATGCTGTAATGAATTATCTAAAATACGACCATTTTCCCTAATATCTTCCATTCTAAACCAAGGGATTGAGCCATTTTCCCAATATTCTTTATTTGATTTGGAAGGGGTATAGCCATTCTTCAAGTCAAACACCTCCCCCAACGTCTTCCAAACCACATCTTTCAGACGGCATTGATAGCCATCAGCTATCCCCCCCACGATTTGATTGTCAAAATCTAAAAGAAAGTCGCGGTAATACCGGTATTGGCGTTTGCGCAGGGCTAATTCTGCTTCCAGCGTAGCTTCCAGCTCAGTGAATTTGTCAAGTATTTTTACAATTTTTTGTTGGGTTTCCAGGGGTGGGATGGGGATTTTGATTTTTGCCATATCGGTTGCGGAAACATCAATAACCTTTGTTCCTTTTACAAATTTTCTTTTTGCCTTATCAAAAATTTCTGTTTGAGTGAAATAGACAAAGAATTTGCCGACAATTTCTTTGCTTGGTTTAAAAATAGTTGCGTGTCCGCCTGTAACGGCTTGCTCTTCTCCCAAATATAAAAGGGCTTTTCCTACGTCTTCTATATTTTCACTAGTGTTGGTAATTACCACATCACCTTTATCTACTTTCTTCAGTTTTTCCGCCAATTCCGGTGAAACGAAAGAAAGAGTCTTATCCGTCTGATTGCCATAATAGGTGTAAATTTGTCCGTAATGAATCGCCGGTACGCCACTTTCGGTAAAATCTTTTTTCTGCAAACCGTTACCACGAACCAATAGGCCAACCTCCCCCAACGGCTTCCACTCCACCGGTGCCGTCTGAATCATCTCAATCAATTTTTTCGCTTTGCTTTGCATATCCATAGTTGTTTTCCGTTTCTTTCCCGTTCCGGCGGGATGTAGGGCGGTTGTGTCCGCCGTAGGGTGGGCTTCAGCCCGCCAATCCGCCTGCTGTTTTGCCGTTGTTTTGCCGTTGTTTTGCCGTTGTCTCGGTGGGCTGAAGCCCACCCTACTTTGTCTGCAAGGTGTGCGTCGACCAATATTCATTGCCTGTTGCGTCGATGTGTTTGGCGTTTTCAAAAGCATTGTTTTCTGTTGTCATGTATTTTTCCCCGAAAATTTCTTGATTTGAACTTGTAAGGATTGCTTACAGGTTGCCGCCCGTATTTTCAGACGGCCTCTTTCCCATTCAGTTGTTGCAAAATATGCAACAACTGCCTATGCCTCAATCTCTGCAATCACTTCGTCAATTTCGCGCCGCAGCCGTTCGATTTTGGCGACGGTTTCGCCGATTTCGGCGTTAAGCTGTTTGATGTCGATAATTTCGCGTGTGTCTTCGGGTTCAACGTAGCTGCTGACGGCGAGGTTGTAGCCGTTGTCTTTGACGGTTTGCTGGGCGGCGTTTTGGGCGATATGCGGCACATCGGCTTTGTCGGCGAAGAGTTTGACGATTTCGGCAATGTGTTCTTCGGTTAAGACGTTGTTGTTGGTTTCTTTCTTAAAGAAGCCGCTTGCGTCGATGAATTGGATGTCGGTATTGTCTTTATGTTTGGACAAAACCAGGATATTGACGGCAATGCCGGTGCCGTAAAAGAGATTGGGTGCAAGGGCGATCACGGTTTCCACGTAGTTGCCCTCCACCAGATATTGGCGGATTTTCTGCTCTGTCCCGCCACGATAGAAAATGCCGGGGAATGAGACGATGGCGGCGCGACCTCTGCCGGAAAGGTAGTTCAGTGCGTGCAGGATGAAGGCAAAATCGGCTTTGGATTTCGGGGCGAGTACGCCTGCGGGGGCAAAGCGGTCGTCGTTGATTAAGGTGGGGTCGTCGCTGCCTATCCAGTTGATGGAATAAGGCGGATTGGAAACGATGGCATCAAAGGGTTTGCTGTCTTTGAGCTTGGGCTTGGTCAGCGTGTCGCCCAATTCGATGTGGAATTTGTTGTAATTGACGTTGTGCAGAAACATGTTCATGCGGGCGAGGTTGTAGGTGGTGTGGTTGATTTCCTGCCCGAAGAAGCCTTCTTCGATGATGTGCTCGTCAAACTGTTTTTTCGCCTGTAAGAGCAGGCTGCCCGAGCCGCAAGCTGGGTCGTAGATTTTGTTGACTTTCTCCTGCCCGTGCACCGCCAGCCGCGCAATCAGCTTGGAGACGCTTTGCGGGGTGAAAAATTCGCCGCCGGATTTGCCTGCGTTGGCAGCGTAGTTGGAAATCAGGTATTCGTAGGCATCGCCGAAAAGGTCGATGTGGTGGTTTTCAAAATTGCCGAAATCGAGTTCCGCCACGCCTTTGAGGACGGCGGCAAGGCGTTTGTTCTTGTCGGCAACAGTGCTGCCGAGCCGGCTGCTGGTGGTGTCGAAGTCGTCAAACAGGCCTTTGATGTCCTGTTCGGACGGATAGCCGGAGGCGGAGCTTTCAATCGCGGTAAAAATTTCTTTCAGCTTGGTGTTGAGCTCTTCGTTTTGATGGGCTTCGGCGGCAATATTGCAAAAAAGCTGGCCGGGGTAGATGAAATAACCTTTGACTTTGATGGCATCGTCTTTGATTTCGGGCGTGATGATGCTGTCCGGCATAGCGGCGTAATCAATGCTGCTGTCGCCTGCCTGCATATAGTCGGTAAAGTTTTCGCTGATAAAGCGGTAGAAAAGTGTGCCGAGAACATATTGTTTAAAGTCCCAGCCATCCACCGCGCCGCGTACTTCGTCGGCGATTTTCCAGATTTGGCGGTGCAGTTGGGCGCGTTGTTGCATTTCGGTCATCATCGAAATCCATATAAAAGTTAAACAAATCAAAATCGCCTGATATTTTCAGACGATTTTTTTACGGGCATTCAAATTAAGCCAAATTTTCCAGCATCCATTTGACGTAGCGGTCGACACCTGCTTTGACATCGAAAAATTCTTCCGTATAACCTGCCTCGCGCAATTTGGTGATGTCGGCTTGGGTGAAGCTTTGGTATTTGCCTTTGAGCGCGTCGGGAAATGGGATGTAGCGGATAAATTCTTCTTCTACCAACTCTTTTAAACTCATTTCAGGTTTGCCTTCGGCGGCGCGGCAGGCGTTGACGGTGGCAGCGGCGAGTTCGTTAAACTGTTGGCTGCGGCCGGTGCCGAGGTTGTAGATGCCGGAAAGTTCGGGATGGTCGAAGAAGTAAAGGTTGACTTTAGCGACGTCTTCGACGCTGACGAAGTCGCGGGTTTGTTCGCCGTTGCCGTAGCCGTCGTTGCTGCCGAACAGGTTGACGTAACCGTGTTCGCGGTATTGGTGGAAATGGTGGAAGGCGACGGATGCCATACGACCTTTGTGTTGTTCGTGTTGTCCGTAAACGTTAAAGTAGCGGAAGCCGACGACTTGGGCGGTGAGACCTTCTTTCATGCGGCGACGCAATACTTGGTCAAACAGGAATTTGGAGTAGCCGTATACATTGAGCGGTTTTTCGAGTTCGCGCTCTTCGCGGAAGATTTCGCCTTTGCCGTAAACCGCCGCACTGGAGGCATAAAGGAAGGGGATGCATTCGTCCTGACACCAGTCCAGCAAATCCAGCGTGTACTGGTAGTTGTTGTCCATCATATACAAACCGTCGTGGTTCATGGTGTCGGAACACGCGCCTTGATGGAAAACGGCTTCGATGTTTTGATAAGGTAAAATGTGTTCCCTCACTTGGCGGATGAATTCGTGTTTATCGAGATAATGGGCGATTTCGCACTCGGCAAGGTTTTTGAATTTTTCGCCTTTGCTCAAATTATCGACGGCAACAATGTCGGTAATACCGCGTTGATTAAGTGCTTTGACGATGTTGCTGCCGATAAAGCCAGCCGCGCCTGTTACGATGATGGTCATATTGGGTTTCCTTTGTTTTGAGGGTTTCAGACGGCATTGGATGGTCATGCCGTCTGAAAAGATTTATTGCCCGTCCAGTGCTTCAACCAACTCTGCAAACGAGCAAACCGCCGTACCAAGTTTCGCCACGACAACCCCAGCCGCAGTATTGGCAAGGTGCATGGCTTCAGGCATGGTATAACCAGCAGCCAAACCCAAGCCCACTCCGGCAATGACGGTATCGCCTGCACCGGATACATCATAGACTTCTTGGGCGCGGGTGGGCTGGTAAATCGGTTCGCCTTCGCTGAACAAGGTCATGCCTTCTTCGCTCCGGGTCAGTAAAACGGCGGTCAGGTCGAGGTGGCGGCGCAGGTTTTGCGCTTTTTCGGTCAGCTCGCTTTCGTTTTTCCAACTGCCGACCACTTCTTTCAATTCGGCGCGGTTGGGCGTAATCAGGGTTGCGCCGGCGTATTTTTCGTAATCGTCGCCTTTGGGGTCGATTAATACGGTTTTGCCCGCGTGTTTCGCCCAATCGATCATATCGGAGATGTACGACAGACCGCCTTTGCCGTAGTCTGAAAAAATAATTGCGTCGTATTCGGGCAAGATTTCGCGGTATTTCCGCTTGATTTGTTCCAACACTTCGCGGTTGGGATGTTCTTCAAAATCAAGGCGGATAAGCTGCTGGTTGCGGGCGACGACGCGCAGTTTGACGGTGGTGGCGATTTGTTTGTCGCGCATCAGATAGGAGGCGACGCCGTCCTGCACCATCAACGCGTCAAGCGCGTCGGCGGCTTCGTCGTTGCCGGTTACGGACAACAGCCCTGCTTTGCCGCCCAACGAAGCGATGTTGCGCGCAACGTTCGCCGCTCCGCCCGCGCGTTGGTCGATTCGTCCGATTTTTGCCACCGGCACAGGTGCTTCGGGCGAAATACGGGATACGTCGCCAAACCAATAGCGGTCGAGCATCACGTCGCCGACAACCAAGACTTTGGCTTGCGCGAAACGGGATTTTAGGGTTTCTTGTTGAAACTTGGCAGGCATCTTATGCACTCCAAAATAAGTTATTTTTTTTGTGTGAAAACTTCACTGTATTCTCAGTAATTATCTGGCAAATTTACTGATTAATAATAAAATCCGGCTTTTTATTATTATTCAAAATCAAAAGGAGACCAATCGGTAACAGGTGAAAAGCAATCCTCTCCTTCTTTTTTCTCAAAAACGCTACCTATATCCGCCCAAAACAGCTCCCCAACATCTGCTTGATAATGAGTGAGCCGTGTCAAACTATGAAAGGAGAAGTTATCAGGGTTATTCGAGTATTCATCATCTTCTGTTCCAGAAAATACTCGCCATCCGCTATCAAATGGTAAATCCCCTTGATGTTCCCGATACATAAATTTAATAGGAAGCCCCTCTTCGACAATTTTATGCGACACAATCGCATACCATCCGACAGGGGTATCCTTTACAAGCAAATCATCTTCCGGAAATGCATCATAATCAAAAATATTGCTCACATCTGAACCACATTGAGACATCGGATAAATTCCTTTCTAAGCTGAAATTTTCCGGCTATTGATCTATCGTATCAAAGTAAGGTAGTTTCTTTGAACAGCATCAAAATTGTTGATGCTTAAGCGTTTGCCACGCGGTTCACTTCGCGCAATACGGCGACCGGATCGGCGGCTTGGGTTACAGGGCGGCCCATTACCAAATAGGTTGAACCTGCCGCCAAGGCTTCGGCCGGTGTCATAATGCGGCGTTGGTCGTCGTTGTTGCCGGCAACGTCCAAGCGGATGCCGGGCGTGACCAAGACAAAATCCTGTCCCAATTCGCGGCGCAGCGGCGCGGCTTCTTGGGCGGAACAGACGACTCCGTCCAAGCCCGAACTTTGCGCCAGTTTCGCCAAGCGGATGACTTGTTCTTCGGGAGCGATGTTCAAACCGATTTCCGCCAAATCGCTTTGTTCCATACTGGTCAACACGGTTACGCCGATTAAGAGCGGCTTCGTGCCGTATCCGGCAACGGCTTCGGCTGCGGCTTCCATCATACGGCGGCCGCCCGATGCGTGCATATCGACCATCCACACGCCCATGCCGGCGGCGACTTTGCAGGCTTGCGCGACGGTGTGGGGAATGTCGTGGTATTTCAAATCGAGAAAGAGTTTGAAACCCTGATGAATCAGGCTTTCCGCCAAACTGCGCCCCGTCGCGGTAAACAGCTCTTTGCCGATTTTGATTTGGCACAACGCCGGATCAAGATTGCGGACAAATCCGAGCGTGTCTTTTTCGTTGGCAAAATCGAGGGCGACGATGACCGGGGTGCGTTGTTGCTGGGTTTGGAAGTCGGAGATTAAGGGGTTCATAAGATGCCTGCGGATAAACGGTTACAACTTCGATTTTAACAGCTTTCATACACAAAATGCCGTCTGAAAATATTTTTTCAGACGGCATTTCCTACTCGGCAAAACTTATTTGCCCAAGCCCTTCAATACTTCGGCTTTCACGGCTTCTACTGCTTGGGTACCGTCGACTTTGATGTATTTCGGCGCGTGTTCGCCTTCCAGCTTGCTGTAAAAATCAACCAGCACTTCGGTTTGCTCGTGGTAAACGGCAAGGCGTTTTTTCACGGTTTCTTCTTTGTCGTCGTCGCGCTGAATCAAATCTTCGCCGGTTACATCGTCTTTGCCTTCGACCTTGGGCGGATTGTAGGTAACGTGGTAAGTACGGCCGGAAGCCAAATGCACGCGGCGGCCGCTCATACGATCGACAATCACGCTGTCAGGCACATCGATTTCAACAACCGCGTCCAAATCCACGCCTGCTTCAACCATCGCTTCGGCCTGTGCCAGCGTGCGTGGGAAACCGTCAAACAAG
Organism: Neisseria sp. LACPHL-SPEC-2024-00856; assembly: GCF_047915665.1. Lineage (NCBI taxonomy): Bacteria > Pseudomonadati > Pseudomonadota > Betaproteobacteria > Neisseriales > Neisseriaceae > Neisseria > Neisseria sp. LACPHL-SPEC-2024-00856. The sequence continues at coordinate 104,978 of NZ_JBLRPR010000001.1, read as the reverse complement.
AAACCGTTTTTGCAATCGTCTTGGGCAATGCGCTCTTTAACCATGCCGATAATGATGTCGTCGCGCACCAAACCGCCTTCATCGATGATTTTTTTCGCTTCCAAACCCAAGGGCGTGCCAGCCTTAATCGCGGCGCGGAGCATATCGCCGGTAGAGATTTGCGGAATGCCGAACGCGGCGGTGATGAATTGCGCCTGAGTGCCTTTGCCCGCGCCCGGTGCGCCTAAAAGTAATGCTTTCATGAAGTGATCCTTTTAAATGTGTTTATTGGAATCAAACAGATGGTTTGCGATTCTACACGGCTTGGCACAATAGTTCAAAAACCAACTGCACAAACTGCCATTTGCAAACAAATGTTTTGCATACCTTTGCCGAGCTTAATATTCACAAGGCTGCAACTTTTTGGGACAATTCCCAAAATTTCAAAACATCACACCCTACCAAAAAGGAACATCCGTGAAACGCATTTTTCTGTTTTTGGCTACCAATATCGCTATTTTGGTCGTAATCAGTATTGTTTTGGCGGTTCTGGGCATCAACAGCCGGGGCGGCACGGGCAGCCTGTTGGCGTATTCCGCCGTCGTCGGTTTTACCGGCTCCATTATCTCTTTGCTGATGTCCAAATTTATCGCCAAACAATCGGTCGGCGCGGAAGTTATCGACACGCCGCACACCGAAGAAGAAGCCTGGCTTTTGAACACTGTCGAAGCCCAAGCGCGGCAATGGAACCTGAAAACGCCCGAAGTCGCCATCTACCACTCCCCCGAACCCAATGCCTTTGCCACGGGCGCATCGAGAAACAGCTCCCTGATCGCCGTCAGCACCGGTTTGCTCGACCATATGACGCGCGACGAAGTGGAAGCCGTATTGGCGCACGAAATGGCGCACGTCGGCAACGGCGATATGGTTACGCTGACGCTGATTCAAGGCGTGGTCAATACCTTTGTCGTGTTCCTGTCGCGCATTATTGCCAACCTGATTGCCCGAAACAACGACGGCAGCCAGTCGCAGGGAACTTACTTCCTGGTCAGCGTGGTGTTCCAAATCCTGTTCGGCTTCCTTGCCAGCTTAATTGTCATGTGGTTCAGCCGCCAGCGCGAATACCGCGCCGATGCGGGGGCGGCAAAACTGGTCGGCGCGCCGAAAATGATTTCCGCCCTGCAAAGGCTTAAAGGCAATCCTGTCGACCTGCCTGAAGAAATGAACGCAATGGGCATCGCCGGAGATACGCGCGACTCCCTGCTCAGCACCCACCCTTCGCTGGACAACCGCATCGCCCGCCTCAAATCGCTCTGAGCCGATTTGAAACAACAAAAAACCGTACGCACAAGCAGTACGGTTTTTTTCATAGTAAACCGATGCCGTCTGAAAACATCGGGTTCGCCATATCGGCATAAACCGCGTCCATTTCCGCACCGGATACGCCGCATTGATATACCCCGACAAACCGTGTCCGGACAGAAAATATAGTGGATTAACAAAAACCAGTACGACGTTGCCTCACCTTGGCTCAAAGAGAACAATTCTCTAAGGTGCTGAAGCACCAAGTAAATCGGTTCCGTACTATTTGTACTGCCTGCGACTTCGTCGCCTTGTCCTGATTTTTGTTAATCCACTATATCAGATAAAACAGCGGTAAAAATGCCGTCTGAAACCAATTAGGGCTTCAGACGGCATTTTTACTGCAAAACCTTATGCGAACGGATGATGCAGCACAATCGTTTCTTCGCGGTCGGGGCCGGTGGAGACGATAGCTACCGGCGCACCGCACACTTCTTCGATACGTTTCAAATATGCTTTGGCATTGGCAGGTAATGCGTCGTAGCTTTTCACGCCGAAAGTGGATTCGCTCCAACCGGGCATGGTTTCGTAAATTGGCTTGCAGGCTTCTACCGCATCGGAACCGCAAGGCAGAATGTCAGTTTTGCTGCCGTCGGGCAATTCGTAGCCGACACAGATATTGATGTTCTCAATACCGTCCATCACGTCCAGCTTGGTGATGCACATACCGGAAATACCGTTGACTTGGATGGAGCGTTTCAGGGCGGCGGCATCAAACCATCCGCAGCGGCGTGCGCGACCGGTTACGGAACCGAATTCGTGTCCGCGTTCTGCCAAACCTGCGCCTACTTCGTCAAACAATTCGGTCGGGAACGGGCCTGAACCGACGCGCGTGGTATAGGCTTTGACGATGCCCAAAACATAATCCAGCATTTGAGGGCCTACGCCTGCGCCTGCGGAAGCGGCTCCCGCCAGGCAGTTGGAAGAGGTAACGAAGGGGTAAGTGCCGTAGTCGATGTCCAACAGCGTGCCTTGCGCACCTTCAAACAGCAGTTTTTCGCCGTTTTTGTTTTTCTCGTTCAACACGCGGGATACGTCGGTAATCATCGGCGTAATGCGCGGCGCGACTTTTTCGATAACCGCCATCACGTCTTCCGCTTTCACCGGCTCGGCATTGTGCAGATGTTGCAATTGAACGTTGTAATAAGCGAGGATGGTATCCAGTTTTTCACGCAATTTTTCAGGATGCAGCAAATCGACGGCGCGGATGGCGCGGCGTGCCACTTTGTCTTCGTAGGTAGGGCCGATGCCGCGGCCGGTCGTGCCGATTTTGCCTTTGCCGCGCGATGCTTCGCGGGCTTGGTCGAGCGCGATGTGGTAAGGCAGGATCAGCGGACAGGTCGGCGCGATTTTCAGACGGCCTTCGACGTTTTTCACGCCTGCCGCGTTCAACTCGTCGATTTCGCCCAACAGGGCTTCGGGGGAAACGACAACGCCCGAACCGATGAAGCAGTCCAGACTTTCATGCAGGATGCCGCTCGGAATCAGGCGCAAAATGGTTTTTTTGCCGCCGACAACCAAGGTATGTCCCGCATTGTGGCCGCCTTGGAAGCGCACCACGCCGCCGGCTTCTTCCGCCAGCCAGTCAACGATTTTACCTTTACCCTCGTCGCCCCACTGTGCGCCGATTACTACAACATTTTTAGCCATAGCCATATAACCTATCGATATTAAAAATTATTGCGGAAATCCCCAAACCGGTGCGGCTTTGCGCCACGCCTCGATTTGCCTTTCATCCGCCATGAACGGGTATTTAGCGTTTCACGACCTGCCAAACGCCGTCAGTCTTTTTCAGACGGCCTGCAAGCTCTTCCGAAACATTGTGTCCGATACCGTAGTCAATCACGACACACTGCCCTTGTTCACGCAAGGCCTCGACCGCTTCGCGCGCCGCTTCGGCATCTTCCGCATCGACCAACACGGCGGGCTGCCGTTCGATGGCGGGCAAACGCCCGATAAAGCTGCGCAAGTCGAAACTGAATCCCGTTGCCGGGCGCGCACGGCCGAAATATCCGCCCAATCCGTCATAACGCCCGCCGCGCGCGACCGCGTCGTGGAAATCGGCGGCATAGGCGGCATACAGCAAGCCCGTGTGGTAATTGTCGACACGCAGCTCGGACAAGTCGATATGGATTTCATTATCGGGAAATGCGTCGCATACCGCCTGCAATTCGTCCAACGCGCCGCCGACCGCCGACAAATCCGGCAACCGTCCGCGAGCGTCGGACAACACTTCACGCCTGCCGTACAGGCGCGGCAGCAGCGAGAATGCTTTTGCCCACATACCGTCCAGCTTCCAAGCCTTGACCTGCGCTTCGACCGCCCCGGTATCTTTATCCTGCATCAAGGCAAGCAGCGTTGCGGACTGCCCCGCATCCAAATGCGCCGCATCGGACAAGGCGCGGAATATGCCGATATGCCCCAGCGAAAGCAGCACTTTGCCCATATCGGCAATTTTCATGCTTTTCAGCATCAGGTCTATCAGCTCGATGTCGCCACGGATGTCGGCAAAACCGTACATTTCCGCCCCTGCCTGCAAGGGTTCGCGCATATTCAGCAGACCGTCGGACTGCGCGTGCAACACCGGACCGGCATAACACAACCGGTTAATCCCTTGGTTGGCGGATAAAAGATGGGCATCGATACGCGCCACCTGCGGCGTGATGTCGGCGCGTATGCCCAACTGCCTGCCGCTGAGCCTGTCCGTTACCAAAATGGTTTTCAGGGAAAGCCCCGCATCGATATGCGTCAGCAGGGAATGTGCGTACTCCATCAGCGGAGGCTGTACCAGTTCATAACCGTGTACGCGGAACAGTGCCAACAACTGCTCGCGCGCGCTTTCAAGCTGCCGCGCGTTCGTGGGCAGTACGTCGGCGATATGTTCCGGAAGCTGCCATGTCTGCATGAGAATCTGCCTTCTATTTTATCCTGTAAACACAAAAGGCTGCCCGATCCGCAATCAGACGGCATCTTTGCCGCAACGCATCACGCCGCTGTCAAAACGGCGATGCTTCCTTCCGATTCAGAATCCGAACAGCCCCTGTCCGACGGCTCAATGCCGTCAAGTCGTTAAAACCAAACTTTACCATAAAATACACACAATCTGAATATACTTTTATACCCTGTATCCGCCGTCTGACGGCACGGCATTTTTTTACGATATAATGTGCGCCATTATTTCTCATCACTCCCCGCTGCCGTTTTTTTGTTTCAGACGGCATTTTTGTTGATTGAACACTTATGCTGCTCGACCTCAACCGCTTTTCCTTTCCCGTCTTCCTGAAAGAAATCCGCCTGCTGACCGCCCTTGCCCTGCCCATGTTGTTGGCACAGATTGCGCAGGTGGGCATCGGTTTTGTCGATACCGTGATGGCGGGCGGTGCGGGTAAGGAAGATTTGGCGGCGGTGGCTTTGGGCAGCAGCGCGTTTGCCACGGTTTATATTACCTTTATGGGCATTATGGCGGCACTGAACCCGATGATTGCCCAGCTTTACGGCGCGGGTAAAACCGGTGAAGTGGGCGAAACGGGGCGGCAGGGGATTTGGTTCGGGCTGATCTTGGGGATTTTCGGCATGGTCTTGATGTGGGCGGCGATTACGCCGTTCCGCAACTGGCTGACCTTGAGCGATTATGTGGAAGGCACGATGGCGCAGTATATGTTGTTCACCAGCTTGGCGATGCCGGCGGCAATGGTACACCGCGCGCTGCACGCCTACGCTTCCAGCCTGAACCGCCCGCGCCTGATTATGTTGGTCAGCTTCGCGGCGTTTGTGTTGAACGTGCCGCTGAACTATATTTTCGTTTACGGCAAATTCGGTATGCCCGCTTTGGGCGGCGCGGGCTGCGGGTTGGCGACGATGGCGGTGTTTTGGTTCAGCGCGCTGGCATTGTGGATTTATATCGCCAAGGAAAAATTCTTCCGCCCGTTCGGACTGACGGCGAAATTCGGCAAACCGGATTGGGCGGTGTTCAAACAGATTTGGAAAATCGGCGCGCCCATCGGACTGTCTTATTTTTTGGAAGCCAGCGCGTTTTCGTTTATCGTGTTCTTGATCGCGCCTTTCGGCGAGGATTATGTGGCGGCGCAGCAAGTCGGCATCAGTTTGTCGGGGATTCTCTATATGATTCCGCAAAGCGTCGGCTCGGCGGGGACGGTGCGCATCGGTTTTTCATTAGGACGGCGCGAATTTTCGCGGGCGCGTTATATTTCGGGTGTGTCGCTGGTGTTGGGTTGGATGCTCGCCGTGATTACCGTGCTTTCTTTGGTATTATTCCGTTCGCCGCTGGTAAGTATGTACAACAATGATCCAGCGGTTTTAAGCATCGCCGCCACCGTCCTACTGTTCGCCGGCTTGTTCCAACCGGCAGACTTCACCCAATGCATCGCGTCCTACGCCCTACGCGGCTACAAAGTCACCAAGGTACCGATGTTCATCCACGCCGCCGCCTTCTGGGGTTGCGGCCTGCTGCCGGGCTACCTGCTCGCCTACCGTTTCGATATGGGCATTTACGGCTTCTGGACGGCATTGATCGCCTCGCTCACCATCGCCGCCGTCGCCTTGGTGTGGTGCTTGGAATTGTGCAGCAGGGAGATGGTCAGATCGCATAAGGTCGTCTGAAAACTCCGCCGATTAAAATATGAAACTATGGGCTGAAGCCCGCCACTGACAATACCCTTTTAAAGTTTAAACCCATGCAACCCATCCAATACCAAACCGATCTCACCCCCTACAACACTTTCGGTCTTCGCGCCCAAGCCCAAGCCTTTATCGCGCTTGAACACGCCGATGAATTGCACGACATCGTCCGACTGCCCGAGTTCGACCGCGATACCGTTTTATGGCTCGGCGGCGGCAGCAATATCCTTTTGATGCAGGATTACGCCGGACTGGTCGTACACATGGAAAACAAAGGCATACGCGAGATTGCGCGTTCAGACGGCATGGTTCTGATTGAAGCGCAGGCGGGCGAAATTTGGCACGATTTCGTGTTGCACACCGTCGCGCTGGGTTTGAGCGGTTTGGAAAACCTGAGCCTGATTCCGGGTACGGTCGGCGCGTCGCCCGTGCAGAACATCGGCGCATACGGCGTAGAGGCGAAAGATGCGATTCACAGCGTGCGCTGTTTCGATTTGGATACGGAAACCTTTGTAACCCTTTCCAATACCGACTGCCGCTTCGCCTACCGCGAAAGCCTGTTCAAGCAGGAAGGCAAAGGGCGTTATGTGATTGTTTCGGTCATATTTGCATTAAAAACGCATTTTGTGCCGAACTTGGGCTACGGCGATTTGGCGGCGAAGGTTGCCGAATTGAGTGCAGGCAGGGAGGCGACGGCAAAAGACGTTTCCGATGCGGTATCCGCCATTCGCAACAGCAAATTACCTGACCCGAAAGTTTTGGGCAATGTCGGCAGTTTTTTTAAAAACCCCGTCGTCAGCGCGGAAAAAGCCGCCACCCTGTTGCAGCAGCATCCCGATATGCCGCGCTATCCGCAGCCCGACGGTTCGGTCAAACTCGCCGCTGGCTGGCTGATTGACCAATGCCGTCTGAAAGGCTTCCAAATCGGCGGCGCGGCGGTACACGACCGACAGGCTTTGGTTTTAGTGAACAAAAACAACGCCTCGGCAAACGACGTTCGGCAACTGGCGCAACACATCAAATTTACAGTATTTGCTCGGTTTCAGGTAGAATTGCACGCCGAACCCAATTGGCTGCCCGCTTCGTTCAGCCTGTGAATCCAAGGAGTATGCCCGTGACCCGCACCGCCAAAATCAACACTTACACACGCATCATCGATGCCGGCCTCGCCTTGTTCAACGAGGAAGGCGAGCGCAACATCAGCACCAACCATATCGCGGCGCATTTGGGCATCAGTCCGGGCAATCTTTATTACCACTTCCGCAACAAAGACGAAATCATCGTCCAACTGTTCAAACGTTACAGCGAAGCCCTGCTTGCCTACTTGAATGAAGCCGTGCTGCCGTCCGATGTGGAAGACTCCATCAATTATATGGCGGGCATTTACGACGTGATGTGGGAATACCGATTCCTGTTCAGCGACGTGAACACCCTGCTTGCGCGCAGTGCCGAATTGTTGGGCGAACACAATACCTTCACCCAAGCCAAAGTCTCCCCGCTCTTGGTCAAGCTGCTTACCCAGCTCAACGGCCTGAACATCATCCAAGCCGACCAAACCGCCATGAACGACCTCGCCGTCAATATGTGGATGATCACGAAATACTGGTTCGACTTCGACAGCTCCCTGCGCGGTCGTACCAAGCTGACCGAAGACTCCAAAGCACGCGGCATCCGCCGCACCTTAAGCCTCCTGCGTCCCTACCTCTTGCCGGAACATCGCGAGGAATACGACCAGAAAATCGGCGGTGCGCATTCATAATTTCCATGCCGTCTGAGCCTATAGTGGATTAACTTTAAATCAGGACAAAGCGACGAAGCCGCAGACAGTACAAATAGTACGAAATCGATTCACTTGGTGCTTCAGCACCTTAGAGAATCGTTCTCTTTGAGCCAAGGCGAAGCAACGCCGTACTGGTTTAAAGTTAATCCACCATATTTTCAGACGGCATTCATCTATAAACATGATACATACACCTCCTTCCACCTCCCCCGACGCATCTATCTTAGGCTTAGGCTACCTCGGCCGTCCTTTGGCGCAGAAACTTTACGAACACGGCAGCCGCGTTGCCGCCGTCAAACGCAGCCTGACTTCGGACGATATCAATCTGCCCATACACCTCGATACCTTCGACCTCGGCAACACCGATGCCTTTCAGACGGCATTGTGGCGGCACCACGCCGACAAACCCGTTTGGTTCTTCATGCTGCCGCCCTCCTCGCTGACGCATTACGCCGACACCGTCAAACAATGGGCAGAACTTGTCCGAGCGTGCAACGTGCAACACCTGATTTTCACGAGCAGCACCAGCGTTTACGGCGATAAAGTGCGCGAATGCGACGAAACCGCCCTACCCGATCCGCAAACCGAGTCTGCCCGCCAAATCCTCGCCGCCGAACAACACCTGCTCGACAGCGGCATCTCCAACATCGACATCCTGCGGCTGGGCGGGCTTTATTGCGCCGAACGCCATCCCGTCAGCCGCCTTGCTCAAAAGCAAAACATCCAAGGCGGCAACCGGCCTGTCAATATCATCCACCGCGATATCGCCGTCGAAACCCTGTTTCAGACGGCATTAAAACCCAACGGCAAAAGACTGAAAAACATTATTGAACCGCGCCACCCGACACGACGCGAATTTTATACGGAAGAAGCTGCCAAACTCGGCCTGCCCGCGCCAGATTTCACACCCGACGACAGCGTGGGCAAAATCATCATTACCGTTTGCGATAACGGCTTAAGCCTGTAAAATAACCGGCAACAGCAACAAACCGGCATTCTGCCCACAGTCAGGAAATAAACATGTCCGCCCTATTCCCCATCATCAACCACCTGATTCAGCAAAACCCCGACAGCCGCTCGGAGCTTGCCGCATTTGCCGACAAAACACTGGCACTGAACATTGCCGGATTGAAACTGACCGGACGTATCACAGAAGAAGGATTTCTATCGGCAAGCAACGGTTTTGCAGATACAGAAATCACCTTCCGCAACAGCGCGGTACAAAAAATCCTGCAAGGAGGCGAGCCGGGGGTGGGAGACATCAGCCTTGAAGGAGACCTCATACTCGGCATGGCGGTATTACCCCTGCTCGGCAGCCTGCGTTACCGTGCATCAGACGACTTGGCACGGATTTTCGGCACGCAGCTCGGTAACAGCATCGGCAGCCGTGCCGCCGATATCGGACACGGCATCAAACAAATCGGCAGAAGCATAGCCGAACAAATCGGCGAATTTTCACGCGAACCCGAATCCCCCGTTATCGACGCCGCCACCCTGTCCGCCTGGATGGAAGAAGTGGACAAACTGCGCGACGACGTTGCCCGCCTCAACGAACGCCTTGACAGGCTCGAACGCGACATTTGGATAGACTAACCTTCAGACGGCATCCGACATGAACAGCCCTTTTCACAACATCGGCATCGTAACCCGCCCCAACACGCCCGACATCCAAGATACTGCACACACACTGATTACATTTTTGAAGCAGCACGGCTTTACCGTCTATCTCGACGAAGTCGGCATAAGGGAATGCTGCATCTATACCCAAGACACCGTCGGCTGCCACATCGTCAACAAGACCGAACTGGGACAATACTGCGACTTGGTCGCCGTCTTAGGCGGAGACGGCACCTTTCTCTCTGCCGCCCGAGAAATCGCCCCGCGCGCCGTTCCGATTATCGGCATCAACCAAGGTCATTTGGGCTTTCTTACCCAAATTCCCCGCGAATATATGACAGACAAGCTATTGCCTGTTTTAGAAGGAAAATACCTTGCCGAAGAGCGAATCCTGATTGAAGCCGCACTGATCCGCGAAGGCAAAACCGCCGAACGCGCCCTCGCCCTCAACGATGCCGTCCTCTCCCGTGGCGGTGCCGGACAGATGATTGAATTTGAAGTCTTCGTCAATCGAGAATTCGTCTATACACAACGTTCGGACGGGCTGATTGTCTCCACCCCCACCGGATCGACCGCCTATTCGCTTGCCGCCGGCGGTCCTATCATGCAGGCAGGATTACACGCCTTCACACTCGTACCCATCTGTCCGCAATCCATGACCAACCGCCCCATCGCCATTTCCGACGCATCTGAAATCGAAATCCTCGTTACTCAAAGCGGCGACGCCCGCGTTCATTTCGACGGACAATCCTTCATCGACGTGCAAAACCTCGACCGCATCATCATCCGCCGCTACCACAATCCCTTACGCATCCTACACCCGACCGACTACCAATATTTCAAAACCCTGCGCCAAAAACTGCACTGGGGCGAGCAATTAGTCTAAGCCGGCCTTTACCCGAAAGTACCCATGAATCCCAAAATTTCCTCCAACCATACAGAAGATACCATGCGCCTCTCCAAACGCATGGCGCAACTGGGGCTTTGTTCGCGCCGCGAAGCCGACGGCTATATCGAACAGGGCTGGATAACGGTCAACGGCAAAACCGCCGTACTCGGTCAAAAAGTTTCACCGGCAGACCGTATCGAACTGAACAAGAAAGCCCACGAACAGCAGGCGGCACGCATTACCATCCTGTTGAACAAACCCGTCGGCTATGTCAGCGCACAAGCGGAAAAAGGCTATAAATCTGCCGCCGAACTGATTACCTCTGAAAATCGCTGGGAAGGCGACACCGGCCGCATCCGTTTCGATCCGAAACACAAAATCGGCCTCGCCCCCGCCGGCAGGCTCGATATCGATTCAGTCGGATTGCTGGTGTTGACGCAGGACGGCCGTATCGCCAAACAGCTTATCGGCGAAAACAGCGGCAGTGAAAAAGAATATTTGGTGCGCGTGCGCGGCAAATTGGACGAAAAAGGACTTGCCTTACTGAATCACGGATTGAGTTTGGACGGTGAGAAACTGCGTCCCGCCAAAGTAGAATGGCAAAACGAAGACCAACTGCGTTTCGTATTGAAACAAGGTAAAAAGCGGCAAATCCGCCGTATGTGCGAACTGGTCGGACTGCGCGTCGTTGGGCTGAAGCGCATCCGCATGGGCAAGGTCAAACTCGGCAGGCTGCCGCCCGGCAAATGGCGTTACCTCGCTCCCGACGAATCGTTTTAAATAAGCATAAAAAATGCCGTCTGAAAATCCTTGCGTTTTCAGACGGCATTGCCTTATGCCCAAATAACGGTTTCTTCCAACGGCCTGCGCGCTTTCGTGGCGATTTCCTGAACCCGGTAGCCGAATGTCGCGGCAACGGACACGCCCCATTCTGCAGCATCGAACAAACCGAACTGCCCGGACAATACGCGTTCCATATCGGCATAGTTGAAACCTTCCACCGGGCAGGAATCGATACCTGCCATAGCGGCACCCGTCATCATGTTGGCTAACGCGATATAGGTCTGGCGGCAACACCAGTCAAACAAGGCGTGCGGATCGTCCAAAATCTTGATGTCGTCGGCTTGAAACGCCTGATACCTCGCCAAAGATTTTTCTACGGCATCCGGTTCGGTAACGCCGCGCCGTTTGAGGCTTTCCAACATAAACGTGCTGTCGAAGCGGGCATTTTTCTTCGCCAAAAACACCACCAAATGACTGGCGGTATCCAAAGCATCCGCCATACCCCAAGAAAACGGCTTGACGGCCTGTCGGATTTCAGGGTTTTGAACCACAATAAACTGCCAAGGCTCCGAACCGACCGAACTGGGCGACAAACGCCCGAGTTCTAAAATAAACTGAAAATCCTCGGCACTGATTTTGCGTGCCGCATCGTAATACCGGCACGATTTGCGGTTTTTAAATGCGGATAGAACCTGCTCTCTGTCTAATACCGTCATAGTGGCATCCTTTTATTATTTGTATTGCAAATTGATTTCAAACCGATACGGCACTGCCGCACATACAAGCCGCCCTCGCCGTCGGACCTTATCCGGACTTTGCCCGTCCTTCGGCGGCTCGGAAAGTGAAGCGGCGGCAGATTCGCGAATGCCGCCCCAATGCCTTTCAGACGGCATTTGGATCATCGCAAACACGCCTACGGATACGCGATATAGGCATAAGCCGAATGGTTGTGGATAGACTCGAAATTCTCGCTCTCGACGACGAAACTCTTGATGCGTTTGTCGGCAATCAGCGAAGTAGCGACATCGCGCACCATATCTTCCACGAATTTCGGATTTTCGTAGGCCTTTTCGGTAACGTATTTTTCATCGGGGCGTTTGAGCAGGCCGTAGAGTTGGCAGCTCGCCTGCGCCTCCACATAATCGATGACTTCCTCGATACCGACTTCGGCATCGGCAGTCAGGCTGACGGTAACGTGCGAACGCTGATTATGCGCGCCGTATTGGGAAATTTCTTTGGAACACGGGCAAAGCGAGGTTACGGGAATCATGACCTTCATACTGTGGCCGTATGCCCCGTCTTTAATTTCGCCCGTGAGGCTGACATCATAATCCAGTAAAGACCGAATACCGGAAACCGGCGCGGTTTTCTTGCGGAAAAATGGAAAAGAAACGCTGATTTTACCGGAGTGGGAGTCCAAAAGCGCGACCATTTCGGCAGTCAGCCTATGCAATTGTGCGAAATCCAAGGCTTCGGCATGTTGCTCCATCAATGCGACAAAACGCGACATATGCGTCCCCTTCTGCTCAGCAGGCAGGTAAACCGTCATGGTCAGACGGGCAATGGTGGACTGGATGCCTTCTGCAGTTTGCAGGGTAATCGGAAAGCGCAGGTCTTTGATACCGACCTGATTGATCGGCAGATTGCGCAAATCTCGGCTGGATTGCACGTCTGCAATAGTGTTCATGAGTTGTTTTTCCTTAATATTCATGTAATTGTTGAGATGTGTGCATGGTATGGCGTTTCCGCCGGGGAATATACCGTCAATCTGCAAATGCGAGATTATATCACTCGCTTTTAGCAGCTGCATTGATTGTTTCTATTTTTCAGATAGTGATAAAATCTTCGATTATTCACATCTACATAGGCAGAGACCAAATGAAATTCGCCACGAAAGCCATTCATTCCAGCTACGATTGCGACGAACACAACCGCGCGCTGATGCCGCCGATTTATCAAAACAGTATGTTTGCGCTGCACGAAATCGGCGAAAATGTGCCTTACCGTTATTCGCGCCTGAGCAACCCGACCCGTCAGATTTTAGAAGACACCGTTGCCGATTTGGAACACGGTGTGGCAGGTTTTGCGTTTTCCAGCGGTATGGCGGGAATTGATGCCGTATGGCGCACTTTCCTACGCCCTGGCGATACCATTGTCGCCGTCGCCGATATTTACGGCGGCGCGTATGACTTATTGGTCGATGTTTATCAAAAATGGGGGGTGAACGTTGTTTTTGCCGATTTGGGCAATCCCAATAATTTGGACAAATTGCTTAAAGCGCACAAGGTCAAACTGGTTTGGCTGGAAACGCCGTCCAATCCGCTTTTACGCTTGGTAGACATCAAAGCCCTTGCCGCGAAAGCCAAAACAGCCGGTGCGCTGGTCGGCATCGACAACACCTTTGCCACGCCGTATCTGCAACAGCCCTTGGATATGGGTTGCGATTTTGTGTTCCACTCTGCTACCAAATATTTGTGCGGCCATTCCGACGTATTGATGGGCGTAGTCGTTGCCAAAACTAAAGAGCTGGCGCAGCCTTTACACGACATGATGGTGCATACCGGCGCGATTGCAGGCCCGATGGACTGCTGGCTGGTGTTACGCGGTATCAAAACATTGGCCTTGCGCATGAATGCCCATTGCCAAAACGCACTCGAAATCGCGCGCCGTTTGGAAGCCCATCCTGCCATAGAAAAAGTGTTCCATCCCGGCCTGCCGTCGCACGAACATTACGAACTGGCGAAAACACAAATGCCCAAAGGCATCGGCGGCGTGGTTACGGTTTATCTCAAAAACGACACGCGTGAAGCGGCAAACAGCGTGATTAAAAACATGAAACTGGTCAAAATGGCTTCCAGCCTCGGCGGTGTGGAAAGTTTGGTCAACCATTGCTATTCCCAGTCCCACAGCGGCGTGCCGCATAATGTGAAAATGGAAATGGGCATCAGGGTCGGACTCCTGCGCTTCTCCATCGGTATTGAAGACGTAAATGATATTTGGAACGATATTTCCACCGCACTCGATACGACTTTGTAAACCGTAAAAATGCCGTCTGAAACCATAGTTTCAGACGGCATTTCAATATTGCGAATCAAATATCAACGCTTCAGCATCTTTGCCGCCTCAATGGCGTAATAGGTCAAAATCCCGTCCGCACCCGCGCGTTTGAATGCCAGCAGGCTTTCCAAAACCACTTTGCCGCCGTCCAGCCAACCGTTGGCAACCGCCGCCTGCAGCATCGCGTATTCGCCCGAAACCTGATAGGCATAAGTCGGTACGCCGAACTCGTCCTTCACGCGGCGGACAACGTCCAAATACGGCAAACCGGGCTTGACCATCACCATATCCGCACCTTCCTGAATGTCCAACGCCACTTCGTGCAACGCCTCATCGGTATTTGCCGGATCCATCTGGTAGGTTTTCTTGTCCGCCTTGCCCAAATTGCCCGAACTGCCCACCGCATCACGGAAAGGGCCGTAGAATGCAGAAGCATATTTGGCGGAATACGCCATAATCCGCGTATGGATATGCCCGGCATCCTCTAAAGCCTCGCGAATCGCGCCGATACGCCCGTCCATCATATCGGAAGGGGCAACGACCTGCGCGCCCGCTTCAGCGTGGCACAAAGCCTGCTTGACCAAAACCTCGACGGTTTCATCATTCATCACGTAACCGTTTTCGTCCGTCAGTCCGTCCTGACCGTGAACCGTATAAGGATCGAGCGCGACATCCGTCATAATGCCCAGTTCCGGGAAACGCTCGCGCAAGGCGCGGACGGCTGTCGGCACGAGTCCTTCGGGATTGTACGCCTCCTCCGCACGCTCGGTTTTGTTTGCCGTAACCACGGGGAACAGTGCCAGCATCGGAATACCGAACTTCACCGCCTCTTCCGCTGTAAACAGCAGCCTGTCCAAACTTTGACGCTTCACGCCCGGCATAGAAGGCACATCCTCCTCGCGCGCCGATCCCTCCAATACGAACACCGGATAAATCAAATCATCGGCAGTTAGCGTATGCTCGCGCATCAGGCGGCGTGAAAAATCGTCCCTGCGCATACGGCGCATACGCGAAGCCGGAACATTGCGATAAGGAAACTGCATAACATCCCTCCAATCATCCTGCAAATCACTCAAACCATTGAAACCTGCAACACAAAAACACTTACAGACGGCATCGGGCAGATATCCGAACAACCGTTTCCGCAACACCAAAAAACGGCTGTTTCAGTATACCGCCCCTAAAATCAGGCTTCGATATTCTTACGCCACAATACCAAAAGTTTTCCGATATGCTGAACCAGTTGCGCATCAACCGCCTCACATAAGGCATTGCAGATTTCGATACGTTCGGCACGGTCGTCGCCGAACACGCGCACCTTAATCAACTCGTGCGCCGTCAGCGCGGCATCGGTTTCCCTGATGACGGAATCCGTCAGGCCCTGTTGTCCGACCATCACGACGGGATTCAAATGATGCGCGCGCGCTTTCAATTCCAAAATTTCTTTGGTATTTAATTTTGTATCAGTCATTTTCCTAGTGCTTGAACCATAAAGAATAATGACCCATTGTACGCGATTTGGCGCAGCAGGGGCAAAATTAACGTACAATAGGTCGTTTCCATTCCAACCCCGACCATTATGGCCTCACGTTCCAAATCCTCAAAAGCGTGGCTGCACGAACACGTCAACGATCACTATGTCCACATGGCGCAAAAAGACGGCTACCGCGCCCGTGCCGCATACAAACTATTGGAAATTAACGAAAAAGATAAACTAATCAAACCCGGAACCATATTGGCGGATTTAGGTAGCGCACCAGGAAGCTGGTCGCAGGTCGCTGCCAAGCTAGCCGGCCCTTCCGGCGCGGTATTCGCTTTGGACATCCTACCCATGGAAGCCGTAAACGGCGTATCCTTTATTCAAGGCGACTTCAGGGAAAACGACGTCTTGGCACAATTTGAAACCTTATTAAACAACCGCCCCCTGGATCTTGTAATTTGCGATATGGCACCCAATATGTCGGGAAACGCCGTAAGCGATCAGGCACGCAGCCTCTATCTGTGCGAATTGGCCCTTGACTTTGCCTCGCAACACCTGAAAACAGGCGGCAGCTTTTTAGTCAAAGTCTTTCAGGGAGCAGGCTATCAGGAATACATGGCAGCCATGCGCGAAATTTTCGGCACGGTGCAGACGCGCAAACCCGAAGCCTCGCGCAATCGCTCCAGTGAGATTTATTTATTGGGCAAAAATAAACGCTGACAATACAGACGGCGTGTTTTACAATCATTTCCGTTTTACACCTCAATTATGGAGCCTTGCTAAGTGGGGAATACCTTTAAATCAATCCTTGTCTGGGTCGCCTTGGGTATCGGTCTGATGGCTGCGTTCAACGCTTTAGACGGTAAAAAAGAAGACAACGGGCAAATCGAATATTCTCAGTTCATCCAACAGGTCAACAACGGCGAAGTATCCGGCGTCAACATCGAAGGATCTGTCGTCAGCGGCTACCTGATTAAAGGCGAACGCACCGACAAAAGCACCTTCTTTACCAACGCGCCTTTGGACGACAACCTAATTAAAACACTGCTCGACAAAAACGTCCGCGTAAAAGTAACGCCGGAAGAAAAACCGAGCGCGCTGGCTGCCCTGTTTTACAGCCTGCTACCCGTCCTGCTGCTGATTGGCGCGTGGTTCTACTTTATGCGTATGCAGACGGGCGGCGGCGGCAAAGGCGGCGCATTCTCATTCGGCAAAAGCCGCGCACGCCTGCTGGACAAAGATGCCAACAAAGTTACCTTTGCCGATGTCGCAGGCTGCGACGAAGCCAAAGAAGAAGTACAGGAAATCGTCGATTACCTGAAAGCGCCAAACCGCTATCAAAGCCTGGGTGGTCGCGTGCCGCGCGGCATCCTGCTGGCGGGCAGCCCGGGTACGGGTAAAACACTCTTGGCGAAAGCCATTGCAGGCGAAGCCGGCGTGCCGTTCTTCAGCATTTCCGGTTCCGATTTTGTCGAAATGTTCGTCGGTGTCGGTGCAAGCCGCGTCCGCGATATGTTCGAGCAGGCGAAGAAAAACGCTCCCTGCATCATCTTTATCGACGAGATCGACGCGGTAGGCCGCCAACGCGGCGCAGGTTTGGGCGGCGGCAATGATGAGCGCGAGCAAACATTAAACCAATTGTTGGTGGAAATGGACGGTTTTGAGAGCAACCAAACCGTCATCGTCATTGCGGCAACCAACCGTCCCGACGTACTCGATCCGGCATTGCAGCGGCCCGGCCGCTTCGACCGCCAAGTGGTCGTCCCCCTGCCGGACATTCGTGGGCGCGAACAGATTTTGAACGTCCATTCTAAAAAAGTGCCTTTGGACGAATCTGTGGATTTATTGTCCCTCGCGCGCGGCACGCCGGGTTTTTCCGGCGCGGATTTGGCGAACTTGGTCAACGAAGCCGCCCTGTTTGCCGGCCGCCGCAACAAAGTCAAAGTCGATCAGAGCGATTTTGAAGACGCAAAAGACAAAATCTATATGGGTCCGGAACGCCGCAGTATGGTGATGCACGAAGACGAGAAACGCGCAACGGCGTATCATGAGTCCGGACACGCGATTGTTGCCGAAAGCCTGCCCTTTACCGACCCCGTCCACAAAGTAACCATTATGCCGCGCGGACGTGCGCTGGGTCTGACTTGGCAGCTTCCGGAGCGCGACCGCATCAGTATGTATAAAGATCAGTTGTTGAGCCAGCTCTCCATCCTGTTCGGCGGGCGCATTGCCGAAGACATCTTCGTCGGACGCATCTCCACCGGCGCATCAAACGACTTTGAACGCGCAACCCAAATGGCCCGCGAAATGGTAACGCGCTACGGTATGAGCGACAAAATGGGCGTGATGGTTTATGCGGAAAACGAAGGCGAAGTCTTCTTGGGACGCAGCGTAACCCGTTCGCAAAACATTTCCGAAAAAACGCAACAGGACATCGATGCGGAAATCCGCCGGATTTTGGACGAGCAATATCAGGTTGCCTACAAAATCCTCGATGAAAACCGCGACAAGATGGAAACGATGTGCAAAGCCCTGATGGAATGGGAAACCATCGACCGCGATCAGGTGCTGGAAATTATGGCGGGCAAACAACCCAGTCCGCCCAAGGATTACAGCCACAACCTGCGCGAGAATGCGGACGCGGCGGAAGATAACGCACCGCACGCTCCGGCTCGGGAAGAAACCGAAGCACCTGCTCCGGCAGACACCGCTTCGACAGAGTCCGAGCAGCAGCCTGAAAACAAGGCTTAACTCCCCGAACAAACGGCAGCCCGCAAGCTGCCGTTTTCCCATCCTGTTTTCAGACGGCATTCTCCACTCAATGCCGTCTGAAACGCAAAAGCCGTATCGGTTTTTGCGAATCTGCGATATGGCGGTTTAAATTGAAATCAGAACGGGCAAGGCTGTACCGGTTTAAAATTAAACCGCTATAATACCGCCCTTCAAATACACGCCCGCATTGGTGATGCCTGTGAAAAAAGTTGAAAAAAACATCTTGGTGCTGCACGGCGCGGACAAAATGTTCGAGCTGGTCGACAAGGTTGAGGATTACCCGAACTTTCTACCGTGGTACAGCAAGACCGAGGTCATCGGGCGTAGCGGCAACGAACTGAAGGCGCGGCTGTTTATGGATTATATGCACGTTCGCCAATCGTTTGCCACGCACAACCGCAACATCCCCGGCAGGGAAATCCGTATGGAACTGCTCGAAGGCCCGTTCAAAACCTTACGCGGAACGTGGAAATTCATCGATTTGGGCGACGATATGTGCAAAATCGAATTCAAGCTTGAATACGATTTTTCCAATGCCGTTTTGTCCGCCTTAATTTCCCCCGTCTTCAGCCACCTTTCCTCCACATTGGTCGAAGCGTTCGTCAAAGAGGCAGACCGCCGTTATGCTTGAAATTGAAGTTGTGTACGGTCTGCCCGACCGACAGGTTTTGAAAACCATGCAGCTTGCCGAGGGAACAACCGTCCGCGCCGCCGCACTGCAAAGCGGTTTGGACGGCATATTTGAAGATTTAAACCTGCATTCCGCGCCTTTGGGCATTTTCGGCAAAGCCGTCAAGGACGACACGCCGTTACGCGACGGAGACCGTATCGAAATATACCGTCCGCTTCAGGCAGACCCTAAAGAAGCGCGTCGCAGGCGCGTCCTTAACCAAAAAGGCTAACCATGCCGTCTGAACCCCGTCCGGACGGCATCTGATGGAAAACGACATGTCAAACAAAATCAAAATGGTTGTCGGCTTGGGCAACCCGGGCAAAGAATACGAACAGACCCGCCATAATGCAGGCTTTTGGTTCCTCGACGAACTGGCTTGGAAGTGGAAGGCTTCGTTTAAAGAAGAAAAAAAATTCTTCGGCGAAGTCGCCCGTGCTACCCTGCCCGACGGCGATGTCTGGCTGCTCAAGCCGACCACGTTCATGAACCGTTCCGGACAGGCAGTTGCCGCCCTTGCGCAGTTTTATAAAATCAAACCCGAAGAAATCCTCGTCGTCCACGACGAACTCGACATTCCCTGCGGACGGATCAAATTCAAACTCGGCGGCGGCAACGGTGGACACAACGGCTTGAAAGACATTCAGGCACGGCTCGGCACGGCCGACTATTACCGCCTGCGCCTCGGTATCGACCACCCGGGCGACCGCAACCTCGTCGTCGGCTATGTCCTGAACAAACCCAGTGCGGAACACCGCCAACAGATTGATGATGCCATCGCCAAATCCCTGCAGGCCATACCCGACATCATTTCCGGCAAATGGGAAGAAGCAACACGTTTCCTGCACAGCAAATGACCCAATGCCGTCTGAAGCCCTTTCAGACGGCATTCCCGCCATCAGCGAGAACCCGCACTATGTCCGAACTCAACCGGCTCATCCAAACCGAATCCGTTGCCGTCATTGAAGAAACTTTAAATTTCCTGCTCTACGAATGCAGCATAGACGATGCCCCCTCCGCCGAAGAAATTGCCGTTTGGCGCGACATGCTGGCCGCACGCGGCGGAAAATTCCTGCGCCTATCCAAACTATGCCGGACATGGCTTGAAGAGGAACAAGCATGAATCTGCCGCGCAACCGCTTTATCCTGCTCTCGGCATTGTGGTTTGCAGGCAGCATTTACTCGCTGCTTTTCAAAGCTGCCGAAACCGCGCCGCCGCCTTTTCCGCATTTTGACAAAGTGGCGCACCTCGCCCTGTTTTTCGCACAAATCTGGCTTCTGACCAAAGCATTCAAAACCGGAAAACTTCCCATCCCCTACCGCAGCCTGATTGCGTTCGCCTTCTGTTTTGCCGTCGGCAGCGAATGCGCGCAGGCATGGTTTACCGTAACGCGAACCGGCAGTTTGGGTGATGTTCTTGCCGACCTGACGGGCGCAGCCCTTGCCCTCTTTACCGCGCGAGCTGCCGACCGCATGGACTGAATCGGTTTATTTTCCCCAAACAGGATGCACCTTCTCCCGATGCATCCTGTTTTTCCCCTTACATATCAATCCCATCTCATAAACAAAACCGACAAATCGTTTACAATATATTTACACTACATCGGATTACAAATATACTCGAACCAGTTGCAGAACCGGCGGTTTCGCAGACCGTTTCGGATTGCACGACACAAAAGAAAAACCGATTTTGTTGCCTTAAAGGAGCATTCATGAACCTGCATGCAAAGGACAAAACCCAGCATCCCGAAAACGTCGAGCTGCTCAGTGCGCAGAAGCCGATTACCGACTTTAAGGGTTTGCTGACCACTATCATTTCCGCCGTCGTCTGTTTCGGCATTTACCACATCCTGCCTTACAGTCCCGATGCCAATAAAGGTATCGCGCTGCTGATTTTCGTTGCCGCACTTTGGTTTACCGAAGCCGTCCACATTACCGTAACCGCACTGATGGTGCCGGTTCTCGCCGTCGTACTCGGTTTCCCCGATATGGACATCAAAAAGGCAATGGCAGGTTTCGCCGACCCGACAATTTATATCTTCTTCGGCGGTTTCGCACTCGCCACCGCCCTGCATATGCAGCGTCTCGACCGCAAAATCGCCGTCAGCCTGCTGCACCTGTCGCGCGGCAATATGAAAGTGGCGGTTTTGATGTTGTTCCTCGTTACCGCCTTTCTGTCCATGTGGATCAGCAACACCGCGACCGCCGCGATGATGCTGCCTTTGGCAATGGGTATGATGAGCCACCTCGACCAGGAAAAAGAACGCAAAACCTATGTCTTCGTCCTGCTCGGCATTGCCTATTGCGCCAGTATCGGCGGCTTGGGAACAGTCGTCGGTTCACCGCCGAACATGATTGCCGCCAAAGCCCTGAATCTCGATTTCGTCAGCTGGATGAAACTCGGTCTGCCCATGATGCTGCTGATTCTGCCGCTGATGCTGTTCTCCATGTACGTCATCCTCAAGCCCAACCTGAACGAGCGTGTGGAAGTTAAAGCCGAATCGATTCCGTGGACTTTGCACCGCGTTATCGCGCTGTTGATTTTCTTGGCCGCTGCCATCGCTTGGGTATTCAGCTCCAAAATCAAAGCCGCATTCGGTATTTCCAACCCCGATACCGTTATCGCCCTGATTGCCGCCGTTGCCGTCGTCGTATTCGGCGTGGCGCAATGGAAAGAAGTTGCCCGTAATACCGACTGGGGCGTATTGATGCTCTTCGGCGGCGGTATCAGCTTGAGCGCGCTGCTGCAATCTTCCGGCGCATCTGAAGCACTGGGTCAACAGGTTGCTTCCACATTCTCTCATTCTCCTGCATTGCTGGTGATTTTCGTGGTTGCCGCCTTTATCATCTTCCTGACCGAGTTCACCAGTAACACGGCTTCTGCCGCCCTGCTTGTGCCCATTTTCGCCAGCATCGCCGCGCAAATGGGCCTGCCCGAACAAGTCTTAGTATTCGTCATCGGTGTCGGCGCATCTTGCGCCTTCATGCTGCCGGTTGCCACACCGCCTAACGCGATTGTGTTCGGCACGGGCTTAATCAAACAACGCGAAATGATGAATGTCGGCATACTGCTGAACATCCTCTGCGTAGTATTGGTTGCTCTGTGGGCATACTTCTTCCTGATGTAAATCCGATTCCCTAAAACGATGCCGTCTGACATAATCCGTTCAGACGGCATTGGATTTTCCGCAAGCCTCCCAATTTTGCCTGTGATTTTCAACGAAAGGAAACATATGATTATCCTGCACACCAACAAAGGCGACATCAAAATCGAACTCGATTTCGACAAAGCCCCCGTTACCGCCAAAAACTTCGAGCAATACGTCAAAGACGGCTTCTACGACGGCGTAATCTTCCACCGCGTCATCAAAGGCTTCATGATTCAAGGTGGCGGCATGGATGAAAACATGAACGAAAAAGAAACCCGCGATCCGATTCAAAACGAAGCGTCCAACGGCCTGCCCAACGATAAATACACCATCGCCATGGCGCGTACTTCCGATCCGCATTCCGCCAGCGCGCAATTCTTCATCAACACTGCCGACAACGCCTTCCTGAACTTCCGTTCTAAAGAGCTGTACGGCAAAACCGTCGTCCAAGACTGGGGCTATGCAGTATTCGGTAAAGTCGTTGACGGTTTTGACGTTGTCGATGCCATCGAAGGCGTATCCACCAAACGCCACGGCTACCATGACGACGTACCGACCGAACCTGTCGTCATCATTAAAGCCGAAGCGGTATAAACCGGCAATCCGAAAGCAGCCTGCACAAAGGCTGCTTTTATTTCAGACGGCATGTTATTTGATGTAACCTGGCTATGCCGTCTGAAAACCGGACGCAAGCCTTCAGACGGCATACCGCTATGTTAAAATACACCCGTTTTTCCTAAACGGACACAAAGGAAACCTTATGGCAAGCATCGCCCGCGACATCTTCAAAGCCTACGATATCCGAGGCATTGTCGGCAAAACCCTGACCAACGAAGCCGCCCACCTTATCGGCAAAGCCATCGCCGCCAGAGCCGCCGAAAAAGGTATCGCCCGCATCGCGCTCGGACGCGACGGACGCTTGAGCGGTCCCGAACTGATGACACACATCCAACGCGGTCTGACCGACAGCGGTATCGGCGTCCTCAATGTCGGCATGGTTGCCACCCCTATGCTCTACTTCGCCGCCGTCAACGAATGCGGCGGCAGCGGCGTGATGATTACCGGCAGCCACAATCCGCCCGATTACAACGGTTTCAAAATGATGCTCGGCGGCGACACGCTCGCAGGCGAAGCCATTCAAGAACTGTTAGCCATTATTGAAAAAGACGGTTTTGCTGCCGCCGGCAAACAAGGCAACGTAACCGAAAAAGACATCTCCGGCGAATACCTCAAACACATTACCGGACACATCAGGCTCAAACGCCCGATGAACATCGCCATTGACGCGGGCAACGGCGTGGGTGGCGCGTTTGCCGGCAAACTCTACAAAGGCTTGGGCAACGAAGTAACCGAACTTTTCTGCGAAGTGGACGGCAATTTCCCCAACCACCATCCCGACCCATCCAAACCCAAAAACCTGCAAGATTTGATTGCCGCGCTGAAAAACGGCGATGCCGAAATCGGTCTGGCGTTTGACGGCGATGCCGACCGCTTGGGCGTGGTTACCAAAGACGGCAACATCATCTATCCAGACCGCCAACTGATGCTGTTCGCGCAAGACGTGTTGAGCCGCAACCCCGGCGCGAAAGTCATTTTCGATGTCAAATCCACACGCCTGCTTGCCCCGTGGATTAAAGAACACGGCGGCGAACCTGTGATGGAAAAAACCGGCCACAGCTTCATCAAATCCGCTATGAAAAAAACCGGTGCACCGGTTGCCGGCGAAATGAGCGGACACATTTTCTTCAAAGAACGCTGGTTCGGCTTCGACGACGGTCTGTACGCCGGCGCGCGCCTCTTGGAAATCCTGTCTGCCTCCGATAATCCGTCCGAAGTGTTGGACAAGCTGCCGCAAAGCATTTCCACGCCCGAACTCAACATCGCCCTGCCCGAAGGCAGCAACGGTCATCAGGTTATCGACGAACTCGCCGCAAAAGCCAAATTCGAAGGCGCGACCGAAATCATCACCATCGACGGCTTGCGCGTTGAATTCCCCGACGGTTTCGGACTGATGCGCGCTTCCAACACCACGCCGATTTTAGTATTGCGTTTTGAAGCGGATACGCAAGAAGCCATCGAGCGGATTCAAAACCAATTCAAAGCCGTCATCGAAAGCAATCCAAATTTAATCTGGCCTCTGTAAAAATAGAAAAAATGCCGTCTGAAGGCTTCAGACGGCATTTTTCACAAATGGCTAATCAAATCTTGGCAGATTGGATTTGGCTTAAAAATTTCCGCGTCCGTTCGTGTTTGGGGAGGTCGAACAACTCTTTCGGGCTGCCTTGTTCGACAATAACGCCGCCGTCCATCACGACGACGGTAGTCGCCACTTCAAGCGCAAACTTGATTTCGTGGGTAACGACGACCATCGTCCAACCTTCCCGCGCCAATTCCTTCATAGCGTTCAACACGTCTTGCACCAATTCGGGGTCGAGTGCGGAAGTGGGTTCGTCAAACAGCATCAATTCAGGCTGAATCGCCAATGCGCGGGCAATGCCGACGCGCTGTTGCTGACCGCCGGAAAGCTGGTAGGGATACAAATCCACTTTATCGCCCAAGCCGACTTTTTCCAACAGTTTCAAAGCCTCTTCACGCGCTTGGGCGGCAGGTTTGCCCTGTACGGCAACCGGCCCTTCCATCACGTTTTCCAAGGCGGTTTTGTGCGGAAAGAGGTTGTATTGTTGGAACACCATACCGGATTTGCGGCGCAGTGCCAAAATATCGTGTTTGCTTGGCTTTTTAGAAAAATCGATTTTCAACGGCCGCTCGTTGTCAAACTCGATCTGACCTTGTTCTGGCATTTCCAAAGCGTTTAAGCAGCGCAGAAACGTGGTTTTACCCGAGCCGGAAGGCCCGAGGATGACGACCACCTGTCCTTTGCCGACATCCAAATCGATACCGCGCAAAATAGTGTTTTCGCCGAAGGTCTTATGGATATTGCGGATTTTAATCATAACAACTCCTTATTTGGCGACATAGCGGTCGAAACGTTTTTCCAAACGCGCCTGAATCAGGAACAGAACCTTGCAGAAACACCAGTAAACCAAAGCGGCTTCGATATAGACGGGCAAAAAGTCGTAAGTGCGGTTTGCCGTTTCCTGCGCGACGCGGAACAATTCCGTTACCGTTACCACCGCCGCCAGCGAGGTATTTTTGAACAAGCCGATAAATTCGTTGCTCAAAGGCGGCACGGCAACGCGGAATGCCTGCGGCGCGACAATTCGGCGGAACGTCTGCATATAGGTCATACCGATGGAGAAACCTGCTTCCCATTGGCCTTTCGGTACGGACAAAATTGCCGCGCGTATGGTTTCGGAAGCGTATGCGCCGACATTAAGCGAAAAGCCGATGATGGCGGCAGGAATCGGGTCGATATAGATGCCGACGGACGGCAGCCCGTAAAACACAATCACAAGCTGAACCAACAGCGGCGTACCGCGAATGACGGAAATATAAAATTCCACCAATTTCAGCAGGATTTTCCGCACGATACCGCCGGCGGGCATAATCCGCACCAAAGCCACGGCTACGGCAATCATCATACCGATAACGAAAGAAGCGATTGCCAAAGGCAAAGATACTGCGAAGCCGGCTTTGACCATAGGCAAAAACGCGCTGACAATCATATCGGCGCGTGTTTCCGTCATAAACGGCAGCGAAGCAAGGAAATTATTGAACACTGATGTCTTTTCCGAAGAATTGTTCGCCCAGTTTTTTCAGCGTACCGTCGGCTTTCAGCTCGTTGATTGCCGTGCTGAATTTCGCCACGGCTTCATCATTGCCCTTGTTGACAATCAGGCCGGAACCGACTTTTTCATCGGCAGGCGCAGACCAAACGATTTTCACGCCGGCATTCGGGTTTTTCTTCAGATAGTCCAAAACCGCCAATTCGTCGTTCAACGTCGCATCGGCGCGTTTTTGTTCAATCAGGGTCAGCGATTGCGCCAAACCGTCCACCGGCACGAGTTCCGCACCTGCAGCTTTGGCTTTTTCGCCGTAGTTGCTGGTCAGGGATTGCGCGGTTTTCACGCCTTTGATGTCGGCTATAGATTTGATGTTGCTGTCGTTACGGGCGACCAATACGGCACCGCTCCAGCTGTAAGGATCGGATTTGTCGAATGTCGCTTGGCGTTCGGGGCTGGTCAGACCGACTTGGTTTGCCACCACGTCGAAACGCCCCGCCTTCAAACCCGCCATCATCGAATCCCATTGCGTTTCTTTAAACTCGACTTTCACGCCCAGTTTTTCCGCCACGGCGCGGGTTACTTCCACATCGTAACCGGTCAGTTTGCCGTCCTTGTCGTGGTAGGTAAACGGTGCGTAAGTGCCTTCTGTACCGACGGTAACCGTGCCTTTATTGTTGATGCGCTCGATTAAAGAACCGGAAACTGCCGATTGTGCAGGCGCGGAAGATGCTCCGCTGCCGCCTTCCGAACCGCCGCAGGCCGCCAAAACCAATGCGGCAATGCCGCCGAGTACGAATTTTTCCAACATCATCCTCTCCTGTAAAAAGTGTGCAAGTGCGGCATTCTAAGTGAAATTGCGGCAAACACAAAGAATACTTTTTTATATGGCTATTCCAAACCGGAATGGGAAAGATATGCCGAAGCCGCCGGAAGCGGAAATAAAGGGGGCGGGAAAGGCGGATTCACGCACTCCGTTCCGGCAAAAATCCGCCTGCCGATTCGGTGCTATAATCCACCCGAAACAGATGACACCAAAAAGGAACATCATGAACACGCCCCAATCCGCCATCATTCCCGACCACGCCCAAGCCGGCATCTTTATCGAAGCCGACTTCGCCGCCAACCGCCTCAACGATATTAAAGCCGCCTGCCGCGCTTCGCTCGACGCGTTATCCGCCTTGAAAACCCGTTTTCCGGACGATATTTTGGGTCTGACCATCGCCTTCGGCAGCGAAGCCTGGGCAACATTCGGACACCCGGAAGAAGGTCGGGAAATCAAACCCTTCCCCGAAATGGGCAACGGGCTTGCGCCGTCCACACAGCACGATATGTACATCCACATCCAATCCTTCCGCCAAAACGCCGCCTACGCGCTTGCCCAATCCGTTTTGGGCGCGTTCGGCAACAGCATATGCGTCGCATCCGAAGAACACGGTTTGCGCCTGTATCAGGATCGCGGACTGGACGGTTTCGTCGACGGCACGGAAAACCCGCAGGGCGATGAAAAAATCCGCGAAGTCGCCATCATCCCCGAAGGGCCCGATGCGGGCGGCAGCTATGTCCTGCTGCAAAAATACCTGCACGATTTGAAAAAATGGGATGCCGTCCCCGTCGCCGAACAGGAAGCCTCGGTCGGACGCAGCAAGGAAACCAACGACGAATTCAGCCGCGATATCCGCCTGCCCGATTCGCACCTCGGCCGCGTCAACCTGAAAGAAAACGGAGTCGGCCTGAAAATCGTCCGCCGCAGCCTGCCCTTCGGCAAAATCAGCGGCGAACACGGTTTGATGTTTACCGCATACTGCCGCACGCTGCACAATATCGAAGCGCAATTATTGAGTATGTTCGGCGATACGGACGGCAAAACCGACCTGCTGCTCCGGCACCTCTCCGCCGCTGTTTCGGGCGGATACTACTACGCGCCGTCTGTCGAACGCCTGCAAAACCTCTAAACCGGACGATGCCGTCTGAAACCCTTTTTTCAGACGGCATTTTCCCGTTTTACCGTCCAACCGTTTTCCGAGCGCGCACTATGTCTGCAAGCATCCAAGCATTCGACCCGCTGACCGTCCCCATTTCCGGCACCAACCTGATTGAGGCCTCTGCCGGCACCGGCAAAACCTACGGCATCGCCGCCCTGTTTACACGTTTGATCGTATTAGAACAAAAAAACGTCGAACGCGTATTGGTCGTAACCTTCACCAAAGCCGCCACCGCCGAGCTGAAAACACGCCTGCGCGCACGTTTGGACGATGTGTTACAAGTTTTGGAAAGCAAAGAAATTGCCGAACTTGGAGACGACACGCTTTCAGACGGCATCGCCGCCTACTGCGCCGAACACCACGAAGGCGACGCCTTCCTGCCCGCACTCTTAAAACAGGCTTTGCAAAAAGAAGGCCGGACGCGCCTGATTGTCCGCCTCAAAGCCGCCATCGGGCAATTCGACAACGCTGCCATCTATACCATACACGGCTTCTGCCAGCGTATCCTGCGCGATTACGCCTTTTTGTGCCAAGCACCGTTCGATGTCGAACTGACCGAAGAAGACGGCGACCGCCTGCTTGTCCCGGCGCAAGATTTTTGGCGGGAACGCGTCAGCGGCGACCCGGTGCTTGCCGAATTGGTTTTCAAACGCAAAGCTGTGCCGCAAACCGTCCTTGCCCAAATCCGCGCCTACCTGTCCCGCCCGTACCTGAGTTTCCGCCGTCCACAAACCGATTTGCCGCAAGCCCGGGATGCCGCTTTGGCAAGCTGGCAAAACATTTGCGGAAATCTGGCTGAATTAAAAGAAACTTTTTGGCGAATCCATCCCCTTTTAAACGGCAATTCGTATCGGAAAAACAGTTTTGCCGAATTGTTTGACGCGTTGGAACAAAAAGCCCTGTCGCCGGATTTGCCCTTTTTGGAGGCAAAGCTGCACGAACGGCTCTTGAAACTCTCATCCGACAAACTCGAAGCCGGACTGAAAAAAGGCAAAACGCCCGATGCGGCAGCATTTGCCGAATTGCAGAAACTGGCAGACTTCGGGCGCGATTTGGACGCACTCGAAGAAGCGGAAGAAGCAACAATAATCCGACTGCAACTGGATTTAATCGGATATCTCAACCGCAGCCTTGCCGAGATGAAAAAATCGCGCCGCGAACGCGGTTTCGACGACCTGCTGCTCGATGTCCACACCGCGCTGACCGACAATCCGCACGCCGAAACCCTCGCCCGCGCCGTTGCCGAAAACTGGGAAACCGCGCTGATCGACGAGTTCCAAGACACCGACCCGCTGCAATACGAAATCTTCCAAAAGATTTTCATCGCCCAAAACCGTCCGCTGTTCCTCGTCGGCGATCCCAAACAGGCGATTTACAGCTTTCGCGGAGCGGACATTTACGCCTACCTTCAGGCGGCGGAAGACGCGCGGCACCGCTACACGCTCGCCACCAACTACCGCAGCCACGCCGCGCTTATCGGCAGCATAGGCGCGTTGTTCCGCCTCAAAGAACGCCCGTTCGTTTTGGAAAACATCGGCTATTCGGAAGTCGGTGCGGCGCGTGCCGAAAGCAGGTTGTCCCCCGAACGTCCTGCCGTACAGGTCCGTTGGCTGCACGAAAACGACAATGAAAAAGCCAACAAAGACGTTTTGCGCCGCCGTGCCGCCGACTATTGCGCCGACGAAATCGCCCACGCGCTCAACGAAGCCGCCGGAGGCCGTCTGAATTTCAAAGGCTGCCCGTTGCAGTCGGGCGATATTGCCGTGCTGGTCCGCACGCACAACGAGGCGGTGATGGTTTCCGCCGCCCTGAAAAAACGGCAGGTGCAAAGCGTCCTGCTTTCGCGCGAATCCGTATTCGCCTCGCCCGAAGCCGCCGCCCTGTCCGCACTCATCGGCTTTTGGCTCGAACCGCGCCGCGCCGGAACGCTGCGCTTTGTCCTGACAAGCGGTATATTCGGCTATGACGCGCAGCAATTGCACGACTTCAACCAAAACGAAAGCGAGATTTTGCATTGGGCGGAATCTGCCCGAACCGCGCTCGACAACTGGAATAAATACGGCATTTTCGCCGCTATGCAGCAATTTTCCCAAACACACGGCATCGAAACGCGCCTCTTAAGCCGGAACAACGGGCGCAGCCTGACCAATTATTTCCAACTGCTCGAACTGCTTGCCGCCGAAGACGCGCAAAACCGCAACCCCGCCGCGCTGCACAAATGGCTGCGCGACCAAATCAGCCTGGCCGGCAACAACGGCGGCGACAACCGCGCCATCCGTCTGGAAAGCGACGAAGATTTGGTCAAAATCGTTACCATGCACGCCTCGAAAGGTTTGCAGTATCCGCTGGTGTACTGCCCGTTTGCGTGGGACGCGCAAGATACCGGACCGTCCGACTGGCAAATCCTCCACCAAAGCGCAAACCGAACCGAACTGTTGGCAAAGGCGCAACTGTCGGAAGACGAACAGAAGCAATACGCCGACGAAGAAATGGCGGAACGCCTGCGCCTGCTTTATGTCGCGCTGACGCGTGCCGAGGAACAGCTCAACATCTACGCCGCCTATTCTTCCGATACCGCCGACAACCCCCTCGCCTACCTGATCGAAGGCTTGCCGCAAGACAGCCGTGAAACCGTCCGCCGTGCCTATGCGTGTGAAAAAGACGGCATCGCGATGCTCAAACGCAACTGGCGGCGCGTGGCGGACAACGCCCCTTCCGGCACAAATTTCGCCTTCACAGAAGATGCGCCGCCCCCTGCCGCCTATCGCGGCAACGCCGGTCAAACCGCCGAATTTGCCGCCTCCGACATTCCCAAGCGCGGTTTCCGCTTCATCCGCCACACCAGCTTCACCGCCTTAAGCCGCCAAACCCAAACGCCCGACGATGGGGAAGAAGAGGTGCAGCCTTCCCTAGACCCTGCAGAAACGGCAGAATCAACTATGCCGTCTGAAACGCCGACGGCTTCAGACGGCATATCGATACACGACTTTCCGAAAGGCACGCAGGCGGGGCTGTGCCTGCACGAAATTCTTGAAGATTTCAAATTCGGACAAGCAGCCGCCGGACAGGAAACCCTCATTGCCGACAAGCTGAAAAAATACGGTTTTGAAGAAATATGGCTGCCCGCCGTTGCCGAAATGGCGGAAGCCTGCCGCAAAACGCCGCTGACGGGGGCATACTGCCTGTCCGACATCCCGCCCGAGTGCCGCTGTCCCGAAATGGGCTTTACCCTCCACACCGAAGACTTCGGCCTCAAACGGCTGCGCGACTGGTTTGCCCGCGACGACATCAGGCTGCCCGAAGTCTGCCGTGCCGCCGCCGAAACGCTCGACTTCCACACCGTCAACGGCTTTTTAAACGGCTTTGTCGATATGGTCTGCCAAGACCCCGACGGCAATATCTGCGTCATCGACTACAAATCAAACCACCTCGGTACGGACGCATCCGCCTACACGCGGCAGGCGATGGACGAAGCCGTCGCGCACCACCACTATTACCTTCAGGCACTGATTTACGCCGTTGCCGCCGCGCGCTACTTCAAACTGCGCGGACAACCGCCCGCCGCCGTTTCCGTCCGCTACCTGTTTTTGCGCGGATTGGATGGCAAAGGCGGCGGCGTTTGGCGTTGGGACATAGATGCCGCCGCATTGGATCAGATAAGATAACTTCCCGTCCCTTGGGACGACAACCGCAGGAGAGCCCTATGAATATCAAACATTTAATTACCACCGCACTCATTGCCTCAGCCGCCTTTGCCGCGCAGGCGGCCCCGCAAAAACCCGTATCCGCCGCCCAAACCACGCAACATCCGACCGTTTGGATCGATGTCCGCAGCGAACAGGAATTTCAAGAAGGCCATTTGAACAACGCGGTCAATATCCCCCTCGACCAAATCGTCCGCCGCATACACGAAGCCGCGCCCGACAAAGACACGCCGGTCAACCTCTACTGCCGCAGCGGACGGCGTGCCGAAGCCGCCCTTCAAGAGCTGAAAAAAGCAGGTTATACAAATGTTGCCAATCACGGCGGTTATGAAGACCTGCTCAAAAAAGGGATGAAATGACGCAATGCCGTCTGAAAGGACAGGCTTTCAGACGGCATACGGTACTCCGGCACGCGGCGCAACATCAGGCGCGGCGCGTGCCGCCCCGTCCGAAGCCTGACAAACAAACCGATAAGGAAAAAGGAAATACGATGAAACACATACTCCCCCTGATTGCCGCATCCGCACTCTGCATTTCAACCGCTTCGGCACATCCTGCCGGCGAACCGTCCACCCAAAACGAAACCGCTATGACCACGCATACCCTTACCTCAAAATACAGTTTTGACGAAACCGTCAGCCGCCTTGAAACCGCCATAAAAAGCAAAGGGATGGACATTTTTGCCGTCATCGACCATCAGGAAGCCGCCCGCCGAAACGGCTTAACAATGCAGCCGGCAAAAGTCATCGTCTTCGGCACGCCCAAAGCCGGCACGCCGCTGATGGTCAAAGACCCCGCCTTCGCCCTGCAACTGCCCCTGCGCGTCCTCGTTACCGAAACAGACGGCAAAGTACGCGCCGCCTATACCGATACGCGCGCCCTCATCGCCGGCAGCCGTATCGGTTTTGACGAAGTGGCAAACACTTTGGCAAACGCCGAAAAACTGATACGAAAAACCGTAGGCGAATAAGCCCGTCGCCGACATATGGCGGATGGAAATCAAATGCACACGCCCCTCATTCCCGCGAAGTCGGGAATCCAATCGTTTGGGTTACCGTGATTTTCAATCATTGCCAAAACGGACAATTCCGGATTCCCGCCCTCGCGGGGATGACGGGCGTGTGCGTTTTGCCATATCACAGGCAACTTTGCCGCAAATCTTATCTGTCGCCGGTATGCCTTCTTGTTTCAATCCGCCACAAACCAAATGCCGTCTGAACCTTCAGACGGCATTTCCTTTTAATCCCTATCTTCCCGACAAATATCGATGGCTTCCTGCAAACTCGAAACGCCGTAAATTTTCAGGTTCGGAAACTCTTTGGCGTTGCGCGGCATATTGGCTTTTGGGACGATGGCGCGTTTGAAGCCGAGCTTTTCCGCTTCTTTGAGCCGCTCTTGTCCACGCGCGACGGGGCGGACTTCGCCGCTTAGTCCGATTTCGCCGAAAACCACGGTTTTTTCGGGCATGGGGCGGTTGCGGAAGCTGGAGAGCATGGCGAGGATGACAGCAAGGTCGGCGGCAGGTTCGCCGATTTTGACGCCGCCGACGGCGTTAAGGAATACGTCTTGGTCGAAACAGGCAATGCCGCCGTGGCGGTTGAGGACGGCGAGCAACATGGCGAGGCGGTTTTGTTCGAGACCGACGGTGAGTCGTTTGGGGGTGAAGCCGTGCGCGTCATCGACCAATGCCTGAATTTCGACCAAAAGCGGGCGGCTGCCTTCTTGTGTAACCAAAACGCACGAACCGGGCGTGTCGTCGCGGTAGCTGGCAAGGAAGATGGCGGACGGGTTGGACACGCCTTTCAAGCCGTTTTCGGTCATGGCGAACACGCCCAGTTCGTTTGCCGCGCCGAAGCGGTTTTTGATGGCGCGTATCATGCGGTAGTTGGAATGTTGGTCGCCCTCGAAATACAGCACGGTATCGACCATATGCTCCAGCACGCGCGGGCCAGCAATCGCACCGTCTTTGGTCACGTGTCCGACCAGTATCATGGCGATGCCCATTTGTTTCGCCATGCGCGTCAGTTGGGCGGCGCATTCGCGTACCTGCGACACGGAGCCTGGGGCGGAAGTGATTTGGTCGGAATACATGGTTTGGATGGAGTCGATGACGACGACTTCGGGCTGATGCTGTTTCAACGCTGCTTGAATCGCTTCCATGCGGATTTCGGCAAGCAGGTTTACGCCTTCGGTCGGCAGTTCCAAACGTTGCGCGCGCAAGGCGACTTGTTGGGCGGATTCCTCGCCGGAAACGTACAGCACTTTGCGGCTTTGCGCCATTTTGGCGATGGTTTGCAGCAGCAGCGTGGATTTGCCGATGCCGGGGTCGCCGCCGAGCAGGATGACCGCGCCATCGACCAAACCGCCGCCCAATACGCGGTCAAGTTCGCCCATACCGGTCGGATTGCGCGGCACTTCGGTGGCGGTAACGGCGGAGAGGGATTGGACGGTCGAGGTGTCCGCCGCCCAAGATTGGAAGCGGGCGTTTTTCGGCTCGGGCGCGGCTAAGCTTTCCTGAAGTGTGTTCCACTCGCCGCAATGCGGGCATTTGCCTTGCCATTTCGGGGAAGTGCCGCCGCATTCGGTGCATTGGTAAAGGGTTTTAAGCGTTTTTGCCATCGGTTTTCCCTGCATCTGAAAACAAAAATGCCGTCTGAAAATAGGGACGGTTGGGATTGCGCCAATGCGGCAACGCCGCCGTCATGCACTATCCGTACACGGCGGATATTGCCGCATTGCCTTATTTTTACCCCAACCGGCCATCTCTCGGCTTCAGACGGCATATCGGGCGGTTTCCTGCCGGCTTACCCGCCGTGATAATGCCGCGACAGCTCGTGTACGGTGTCGACTAAGATTTTGGCGTGTTCGGGGTCGGCGTGTTGGTTAATGCCGTGTCCGAGGTTGAAGACATGGCCGCTGCCGTGTCCGTAGTCGGCTAGGATGCGTGCGACTTCGGTGCGGATGGATTCCGGCGTACCGAAGAGGGCGAACGGGTCGAAGTTGCCTTGCAGGGCGACTTGCTTGCCGACGCGGCGGCGTGCTTCGCCTATGTTGCACGTCCAGTCCAAGCCCAATGCGTCTGCGCCGATTTCTGCCATGCTTTCCAGCCACAGCCCGCCACCTTTGGCAAATACGATAACAGGCACGCGGCGGCCTTCACTTTCGCGTTTCAATCCGGCAACGATTTGGCGGATGTATTTGAGGCTGAATTCTTTAAACGCCGCATCGCTCAAGACGCCGCCCCAAGTATCGAAAATCTGTACAGCCTGCACGCCCGCGTCGATTTGAGCGTTGAGGTAGGCGGTAACGGCTTGGGCGTTGGTATCGAGGATTTTGTGCAGCAAATCGGGGCGCGAGTACATCATGGTTTTGATGGTGCGGAATTCTTTGCTGCTGCCGCCTTCAACCATGTAGCAGGCGAGCGTGAACGGGCTGCCGGAGAAGCCGATGAGCGGCACGCGGCCGTCCAATGCTTTACGGATGGAAGTTACCGCGTCAAAGACGTATTGCAGTTTTTCCATATCGGGAACGTGCAGCTTGGCGATGTCGGCTTCGTGTTGCAAGGCGCGTTTGAATTTCGGGCCTTCGCCTTCGGCAAAATACAGCCCCAAGCCCATTGCATCGGGAACAGTCAGGATGTCGGAGAACAAAATCGCCGCGTCCAAATCGAAGCGTTCCAAAGGTTGGATGGTAACTTCGGTCGCCAATTCGGTGTTTTTACACAAATCGAGGAAGCTGCCCGCTTTCACACGTGTGGCTTTGTATTCGGGCAGATAACGTCCCGCCTGGCGCATCATCCAAATCGGGGTGTATTCGACGGGCTGTTTGAGCAGGGCGCGGAGGAAAGTGTCGTTTTTTAAAGAGGTCATGTGGGGCTTTCGGTTTGTTTGTAAAACGGAGAAGGAAAACAGTTTTCAGACAACCTTTGCGGCGGTTTCCGCAATGAAAGGTCGTCTGAAAGGGGGGCGGACACATTTGCCTAGGTAATCATCAGTAGATGATTAAACGGCAGCAGGTTTTCAGGGGGTTTCAATGGTGCGTTTATCTTCGATATGGATAACTTTGGGTTCTTCAGCATCACAATCGCGATGAGAGCGCCCTTCGATACCGATTTTGAAATCTTCATCCAATCCTTCTTCTTTTAGGATTAGCGTAAAAATTTCGGGATGATGGCATGAAACGGCATATCCATCGCCACTATCTAAAGTGATAATGCCAAAATCTGCAGATGGTGTTCCTATTTGAACCTTGCCCCATTTGCTTAACATCTCTTTAGCTTGTTTCGCCAAATCTTTTTCCGGTTCAAGTAAAATGACGCAAGTCCCATTTTCAAAGAGCACCCAAGATTTTTCGTTTCCATTAATGCTCTTTTTCCAAACATCAATTAACTTTTGGCGATAAGCAGGCGTTCCAATTTCGAATATTTCTTTCTTTTCCTTAAAGGAATCTGAAGATCCCATCAAATTCTCCCAGATAAAGATATTTCCCAAAATCAGCTATGCTGCTCTAACGCTGCGTGACGTTCGTCATCGGAGACGGCTTCCAAAACCAATTTGCGCTGTGCTTCGGCTTTTTGCGGCTGTTCGGTTTCGTCAAAGACTTTCGCCAACACCAGACGCGCCGAAACGCTCGGTTGCAGGGCGATACTGGCTTCCAAATAACCTTTCGCCTTGCCCCATAGCCGACGGCCGTAGGCGAGCCGGCCGAGATACATCAGCAGAAGCGCGTTATCGGGCTGTTCTTTCAGCCAAGCATCGGCAAAATCGATGGCCTTCTGCTGATCGCGTTCGCCCAAAAAGCGCACGCTTTCGACAAAGGCTTCCAAAAGCTCGGGGCGGCGGTTGTGCGGATAATGCTGTTTAACCCATTTGACCGCATCGGCATACAGTCCCAAACGTTCGTACTTTTCCGCAACCGATACGCTCAATTCCCCGTTTTTGAGGCTGTCGGGAATCCGCTTCAGGCAGGTTTTTAAAGCGGCGGCATCGTCGGCATCCGCCAGCAGCCGTCGGTATGCCCAATTTTGATACTGTTCCGTTTCGGATTCACCCAATGCGCCTGCCTTGGAAAGTTTTTCGGTTTTTGCCAGAACCTGCAACGCGTCGCCCCTGTCGAAAGCGTAACGAAGTTGCAGACGCACGAGGCGCGTAAGGTTGGCATTCATCTTCGCCGCCGCATGAAGATTGGCTTCCGCCGCTTCGTAATCGCGCCGGTTCAGTGCCGATTCCGCCAGCAGCAGGTAGCGGGAAAGCTGCTGTTTTTCCGGCAGTTTGGCGATTTCGGCAAGATAACGGTCGCGCAGCTCGATGTTTTCCATCTGTCCGGCGGCGTGCGCGCCCAGCATCAATGCCAAAGTCCGGTTGTCTCCGGCCTCTTTGTTTCCCAATACGCGCGAGGATTCAAGTTCCGCCTTTTCAAAACGCCCTTCAAAATACGCCAAACCCGCTTTGTTCAAGGCAAGCGCGGCCTTGCGGCCTTTCCGCGCCGAACCGGAACGCCGCAGTTTTTCGGGGATATTGAATACGCCGATGATGAATTTGAACAGGAAATACCAAGCCGCAACGGCAATCAGCAGCCCCAGCACAAAGGCGTGCAGGTTGATTCTGAGCATGGTCTGTCCGAGTACGATATACACGTCGCCGGTGTAAATGCCCGAAGCCAATGCCAGCCCGACGGCGGCGGCAAACAGGATGACAATCCAGACTACCGTTTTCATGCGCGTTCTCCTTTAGCGGACGGCGAACGCCCTGCCTTTTCCGGTACGGGCTGTTTTTTTGCAGGCTGTTCCGGTTTGCGTTCCGAAGGCAGGGACGGTGCTTCTATGGCCTTCACATCCGATGCGGCAGCCGGTTCGGAAGCTGTTTTTTCGTTTGCCGGTTCGGAAACCGCCTGTTCCGCTTCTTGATTTTCCGCCGCCGTCATGCGCGTACCATCGCGATAGGCGCGGACGGCATTTAGGCTGTTTTTCAAACCGTCATCCGCCGTCATGCGCACATCCAACGCCTTCAATTCCGCCAGTTCTTTCAGCCACGACTGCGTGGCGGGGGATTTGGCATCAAAATACTGTCTGACGGCGGTTTCGGCATTGTTCAAATCGCTTTGATAGACTTCGCTGTTGCGCTGCATTAATGCAGTCCGCGCATCCAAAAGGCGGAGACGCAGGTTTTCGCGTACAAAATATGCCTGTTCGGGAGAAATCAGCATGGCATCGTTGTTTTCCAAACGCCGGATTTCGACCAGCCCCTTCAATGTGCCGAGGGATTTTTCCCATACGTTCTGCCACCATGAAGCGGAAGCGGCTTCGTTCTTCACCTGTACGCCCGGTTTCAATACGCCGTCCAAAATCAGCGGCAGTCCGGATACGGCGGTTTCCAGCCTGTCGAGGCGCAATGCCGTGCCGGAAATATCGACATAGGGACGGTTTTTCAGTTCCGCCAAGTCGCTG
Organism: Neisseria sp. LACPHL-SPEC-2024-00856; assembly: GCF_047915665.1. Classification (NCBI taxonomy): domain Bacteria; kingdom Pseudomonadati; phylum Pseudomonadota; class Betaproteobacteria; order Neisseriales; family Neisseriaceae; genus Neisseria; species Neisseria sp. LACPHL-SPEC-2024-00856. The sequence goes on along the minus strand of NZ_JBLRPR010000001.1, from coordinate 66,985 downwards.
CTGACCGCCTGCTTGATCGGCAGAAGCTCTGCCTGATTGAAACGGGACAGGCGGCTGTCGATATGCTCCAACACGCCGACTGCCGTTTGGATATTGCCGGTCAACACCAGCTGTTGCGCCGCCAGATTGAGTATGGTCTCGGTTTCGTCCACCAGCCAATCGGCACGCCCTTTAGTCAGTTCGCGATAGGCTTTTTGCGTCATCAGAATCTGTTCGCCGTTGGCTTTGACACCGCTGTCCAAACGGTCGAGTTCGGACTGTATGGCACTTTGGCGGTTGAGGTTGTCTTTGAGCAGGGCGGCGTTTTCCGACTCGCCCAAGGCGGCTTTGTCGATTTTTTGGTTGAATGCCAGCTCTTGGTTTTTCAAGACATTCTGTCCTTGGACAAACAAAAAACCACTTGCACCCAAACCCAATGCCGCCAATACCAAGGCGCAGGTCGCCAAAGCGTTGCTGCCGGACTGTTTGACGATAAAAGGAGCGGCAGGAATGTGTACTTCTGTTTCGTTTTCTTTGCGTGGGGAAGAGGTTTCAGACGGCATTTCTTTTGATGCCTGTATCTCGTGTACGGGTTCGGATGATTTGTTTTCAGGTTCGCCCACCGTTTTGCTCCTTATTGGTTTGAGGTTCCGGGAAAGACCATGCCGTCTGAAACGGAAATGGAAGAATGGGAAAGCGCAGCTTCCAGCGTAGGGACGGTTTCGACCGAACACACGCCTTCGCGCTTCAATGCCTCCGCAATGCGCGGATGATGGGTAAAGTATAGCAAGGATTTGAAGAATCGGGAAAATCGCGGCGGAAGCTGCCCGAACAACAAGCGCACCAGCTCGGTCGACGTAATATAGGCGGCGGCAATATTTTCGGTTTGGAAATTTTGAAAGTTCAAAGGTTTATGCCGTCTGAAATAGACTTCTGCCACCTCCGTCCGAAAACCTTTCTCCTGCAAGGCATTCATCAGAAAATCCCGCCCGCCGTGTCCGCGCACAAACAATACGCGCGCACCTTCGGGCAGACTGTTCCAAACCGGCAGGCGCAAAACCGCCTCGCTGTCGTTTCCGTCATGAGGCGCAATGACCGTTCTGCCAAAACAGCGTTCCAATGCGCGGCGGCTGCCCTGCCCTACGGCAATGTGCATCTTTATACCGTCTGAAAGGTTAAGGTACGGGACGGCGGTTTCAACGGCGGTCGGACTGACCCAAAACACGGCATCCGCACGGGCATACATTTCCGGCAGCCGTTTCAGGCTTGCTTCGTCGGTTTCGATTTCAATCGGGCTCAACACTTCCGCCTGCCATCCGGTACGACGGCAGGTTTCCACATCGTCCTTCGCCCTGCCCGACGGTCGGACAATCAGCATGATGGGTTTCACTGTTTCCATCGCCTTATCCGCCCCGATTACCAGGAAAAATCGTCATCGTTGAAATTCGCCTGCGCGGTTTTCGGCGTACAGCCGACCCGTGCGACTTCCTTGCCCCTACGCTCCACAACGACACCGCTGCTTTCCGTATGAGTCACGGAATCGAAGCCTGTCCATACGGTGTACATAAATTCGCCGTTTTGGAATTTCATCGTTGCCCGGCGTCCGCTACCCATGCCTTGCCACCTGTCGGAACGCCCCAACAGGTCAGCTTTGCTGTTGCGTATGGCAATTTCTTTTTTTGCCGCACTGCCGAACGAATATTCGTAAAGATTGCGGTTGATTTTTTGAACTTCTATATATTTGTTGTTGTCCGTTTTACAGGAAAATACCGTATCCGCCCACACGGTTTGGGTCGCAGCCGACAGAAGCAATACGGCAGAAAGGAACATTTTTTTCATCGTATTTCCTTAATGGTTGAAACCCCGCCACTTGGACATCCGTCCTTCGTGGCAGCAGCATCAGATTTTATTTGAGAGGGGTTTAACCCCTTCCAAATTAGGGCAACACATAGGGCGGCGCTTTATAGTGGATTAACAAAAACCGGTACGGCGTTGCCTCGCCTTAGCTCAAAGAGAACGATTCTCTAAGGTGCTCAAGCACCAAGTGAATCGGTTCCGTACTATTTGTACTGTCTGCGGCTTCGTCGCCTTGTCCTGATTTTTGTTAATCCACTATATGTATCGTCCTGTGTGTTGAAACATCATTGCCCGTATCCTGAAATAGAAAAGAAAATGCCCGTTTTACGGTCTTCTTTCCGATAAAATGCCGTCTGAAACGGATTTCAGACGGCATGGTCAAAAATTATTGCGCGGCAAGCGGCTTGAGCAGGAAGGTTTCGCCACTTTGCATGACTTTTTCCAGCAGGTCGATGTTCGGATGCTTGCCGGGATGGGCGTGCGCGTCGGCAACATGTTCGGCAAACCATATCAAACCCTGTTCTGCCGCTTCTTTATCCAACCTGCCGTCAAAACGTTCCGCCAAAGCGTTGTACAGCTTGAGCGAACCGAGCTTGCCCTGTACGGCGGGAATATGGTGAACCGTTTTGCCGTCGGCATCCTGAACGTCCAAACCGCCCAGATGGTCGATTGAAGGAAATGTGGCGAGATAGTCTTGAAAATTCATATCAACTCCGAAAATCAGTCAGTTAGCGCGTGCCGAAAATCTTGTCGCCCGCATCGCCCAAGCCGGGGATGATGTAGCCGTTCTCGTTCAAGTGGCTGTCGAGCGCGGCGGTGTAAATCGTAACGTCAGGGTGCGCGTCGTTGACCGCCTTCACACCCTCGGGCGCGGCAACCAGCACCAGTGCCTTGATATTTTTGCAGCCCTTGGCTTTCAAAAGGTCGATGGTGGCAACCATCGAACCGCCCGTCGCCAGCATAGGATCGATAATCAAAGCCGGACGCTCGTCCATACTGTCCACAAATTTCTCAAAATAGGAAACAGGTTTCAATGTTTCCTCGTCGCGCTGCAGACCGACCACACTGATTTTGGCAGTCGGAATCAAGTCGAGTACGCCGTCAAGCATACCCAAACCGGCGCGCAGGATGGGAACGACGGTCAGGGTTTTGCCTTTGATGCGGTCGCCTTCAATCTGACCGCACCATCCGTCGATAAGGTATTTTTCGATTTCAAAATCACGGCTTGCCTCGTATGCCATCAGGCGCGCCAGTTCGGTGGCAAGCGTTCGGAATTTGTAGGTGCTGCAATCCGCCTCCCTCATCAGGGTTAATTTGTGGCGGACAAGCGGATGGTTGATAACGTTAACGTTCATCGCAGTGTTCCAGTGTGATTTTGAGACGCGCCATTATACTTTTTTTTAATTTGCCGGAAAAGAAAATGCCGTCTGAAACACGTTCAGACGGCATTGCCTGCCGGATCAGGCTTTGAGCAGATCCTGCAGCTCGCCTGCCTCATACATCTCCGCCAGAATGTCCGAGCCGCCGACAAATTCGCCGTTCACATAAAGTTGGGGAATGGTTGGCCAGTCGCTGTATTCTTTAATACCTTGACGTACTTCGGGATTTTCTAATACGTTGACGGTTACATAGTCGGTACAGCCTGCCGCATTAAGGATTTGTACGGCACGTGAAGAAAAACCGCATTGCGGAAACTGCTTCGTACCTTTCATAAACAATACGACGCGGTGAGTCGTTACTACTTCTTTAATTTGGTCGTGGATGGAAGCCATCGCTTATTCCTTTTGATTAAAGTTGACAAAATTTGTCAGGTAGGGCGCATTATACGCAAAAGCGGAAACTTCCCACAATATTTGCCGTATATCGCGCAGTATCAATGTTGTGAACGGAAATATTCCCACTCCTCGACAATCCTGCTGTCCGGCAAATGGCACAGGGTATATCCGCCGCCGCTTTCGTCTTTTTTGCTTCCCGTCTGCCGCCTTTGGCAATGCAGAATTTGGAAGCGGAATTTGCCATACCGACTGCCTCATGCCTGTCCGAAACGTGTTGGCAGGCAGCCGGCAGCAGCGCGGACATGCATACGGATGAATTGCCCTCATGGTTTCCCTTATCGTCGGCACAGGGTCAGATGGCCCGCATATCGGGCACTTTTTTAAACAGACGGTAAAAGTTTTCCGTCGTATATGCCGCAACCTGTTCCAATGTTTGATTCCGCAATTTGGCAATATGTTCGGCGGTATGACGCACAAAAGCCGGCTCGTTCTGCCTGCCGCGCTTGGGAACGGGGGCAAGGAACGGCGCATCGGTTTCCACCAAAATGCGGTCGTCCGGCACATATTTTGCCGCCTCCTGAACCAAGGGTGCGTTTTTAAAGGTAACGATTCCCGAGAAAGAAATGTAAAGCCCCAAATCCATTGCTGCACGGGCAAAACTGATGTCTTCGGAAAAACAGTGGATAACGCCCGAATTAACCCGGCATTCTTTCAGGATAGACAAGGTATCCGCCGCCGCATCGCGCGTATGGACGATAACGGGCAGCCCGGTTTGATTGGCTGCTTCGATGTGGTCTGCAAAGCGTTTGTGCTGCCAGGACAAATCACCTTTGCACCAGTAATAATCCAAACCCGTCTCTCCAATGCCGATCACTTTCGGCGAGGCGGCTGCGGCAACCATTTCCGCAATGGAAAATTCTTCGGCTTCCTTGCTGTCGGGATGTACGCCTATGGTGCAATAGATGTGTTCGTGCGCTTCGGCGACGGCAAAGACTTCGGAGAAGCTTTCCCTACTGACGCTGATGGCGAGTGCCTGCCCCACGCCGTTTGCTTCCATGTTGGACAAAACTTCGGGCAGGCGTTCTTTCAAACCTTCAAAATTGAGGTGGCAGTGCGAATCGATGATATGCATGGCGTTACATGGTAAACGTAAGTCTGCTGCCGCTGATTGTGCTGCCCAGTTCGACTTCGATCTGGTCTTTGACTTTCAGGCAGTTTTCGTGTTTTGTGAATGCCAGCCCAACCCCTTTGGGTTTGGAGGAAGTACGCGCAGGATTAATCCAAGCGACCTTGGTCGGCAGGAACAGTTTGGGGAAGTTGAGGATTTCTACGGCAAGCAGAATATCGTCCCCGATGGAAAATACGTCGTCGGTCTGCACAAACAGACCGCCATGTTCCAAAAACGGCATATAGGAGCTGTACAGCAGATTCATGTCTTTCAGCTGCAACGACATCATTTTTGCCGGAATATTTTGTCCGTCTGACATAATTCACCCGTTCTCTTTCTTCAATTCCAAATAATTGATGAGCAGATGCTCGATCTGCATTTTGACATTTAAAGTATGAAACCCGTAAGGGGCAAGCTGTTTGAGCATATCCTCCGCCGCAAATATATTGCGCGGGCGGAAGCCGGATGCCGTCTGAAGCAGCCTGTCTTCATAAGCAGGATAATAGACGGGTTTCATGTGTCGCAGGCACAATCCCAAATCGACCAGCCACTTCTGCATCCACCCGACAAATACGGCGAGCGGAAGTTTCTCCTTATCGAAAAGCGCGGCGTAATCCAAAATCTTCAACAACCTCGGCTCTGCCAAAATATCCAACAGTTTAATCCGCAACGCACGGACACCGTCCGCCTCATCAAACAGCGGCGCACCCGAATGGAACGCCAAAAATTCTTCCGGCTCCGCCACACCCCTTTCACGCAGATATGCCAATGCTTCCCCATGCGAAGGAGCGGGCAAAACCATCTTCCGGCAGCGGCTTTTAATGGTCGGTAAAACCTTGTCCGCCGCGTGGCTGACCAGCAAAAAGACCACTTGGGGCGGCGGCTCTTCCAACACTTTCAACAAACTGTTGGCGGCTTGGACATTCATACTTTCCGCAGGATGAATCAGAACCACGCGCAAACCGCCCCGTACCGAAGTCAGGTACACATTATCGATGATTTCCCTGACGGCATCGATTTTGATCTGCAACAGTTTGCGCCCGTTTTCGGGTTCGTCCGCCAGAGGCGTGATTTCGTAAAAATCGGGATGGCTTCCCTGTCCAAACAGATGGCAGGACATACATTCGCCACAGGGTTTGCAGCCCGGTGCAGGGGTTTCGCACAACAACGCCTTCGCCGCAAAACGGGCAAACGCGGTCTTCCCCGTCCCCTTTTTGCCGGCAAACAGCCAAGCATTGGGACGGCTCGTCCAATGCTCCGCAATCTGCCGCCATTGTTCATTATGCCACGGATAAATCATGTCAAACTGCCCGTCCGGAAATCTATACCGCCATCAGAGCAGTTCCAAATCGGGGCCGGAACTTTGTGCCCGGCGGCTGCGCAACTGTACCGCCAAACGCAAATCGTGTGCGGAATCGGCATTTTTCAAGGCATCCTGCAAGGAAATCTCGCCTTTTTCATACAATTGGTAAAGGTGTTGGTCGAAGGTCTGCATACCCAGGGTAGTGGATTTTTTCATCACTTCTTTGATTTCATGGATGTTGCCGTTGTGAATCAACTCCGAAATCAGGGGCGAATTGAGCAGCACCTCGACTGCCGCCACCCTGCCCTTGCCGCCGTCTCGCGGAACGAGGCGTTGCGAAATAAACGCCTGAAGGTTGAGCGACAAATCCGTCAGCAATTGTTCGCGCCGCTCCTCGGGGAAGAAGTTGATGATGCGGTCGAGTGCCTGATTGGTGCTGTTGGCGTGCAGCGTCGCCATACACAAATGCCCCGTTTCGGCAAAGGCGATGGCGTAGTCCATTGTTTCGCGGTCGCGGATTTCGCCGATAAGGATGACATCGGGCGCCTGCCGCAGCGTGTTTTTCAACGCCGCCATCCAGTTTTCCGTATCCACGCCGACCTCGCGCTGGGTGATGATGCAGTTTTTGTGTTCGTGGACAAACTCGATCGGATCTTCGATGGTGATGATGTGTCCGAACGAATTTTCATTGCGGTAGTCGATAAGCGAGGCAAGCGAAGTCGATTTGCCCGAGCCGGTGCCGCCGACAAAAATAACCAGCCCGCGTTTTTTCAGCGCGACATCCTTCAAGACAGGCGGTAGGTTCAGGCTTTCAAACTTGGGAATCTTGCTGGTAATCGCGCGGAATACCAACGCCGTCGCGCCGCGCTGTATCATCGCATTGACGCGGAAGCGGCTGGTGTCCGGCAGGCTGATGGCGAAGTTGCACTCGTTGGTCGATGAAAATTCTTCCGCCTGCTTCGCACTCATAATTGAAAAGGCGATTTCCATACATTTTTCCGCCGTCAGCGGCTCGTCCGTGATGCGGGTGATTTTGCCGTCCAGCTTCATCGCGGGCGGGAAATGGGTCGTCACAAACAGGTCGGAACCTTTGTTTTTGTTCATATGGCGCAGCCATGCGAACAGTTCTTCCTTTGCAGTCATATTTTCATCGGTAAACATCCTCGTCCCCCAATTTTCAAACAATCTGTACCTTCCCATTTTACCAAAAACCCGCCATGCCGTCTGAAACCGTTTCAGACGGCATGGACAAACCGCCCCCACTCAATCCTGCCGTGTTAGCGTGTATAATTCGGCATTCTATCCGAAATTCACAGCAGGTCAGCAATATGTCTTTGAAAACAGTAGCCGTTATCGGCGCAATGGAACAAGAAATCGAGCTTTTGCGCGAGATGATGGAAAATGTCAAAGCCGTCTCTTTCGGCAGATTTTCCGCCTATGAAGGCGAATTGGCGGGAAAACGCATGGTGCTTGCATTGAGCGGCATCGGCAAGGTCAACGCGGCGGTTGCAACGGCTTGGCTTATCCATCAATTCGCACCGGAATGCGTCATCAACACCGGCAGCGCGGGCGGTTTGGGCAAGGGTTTGAAAGTCGGCGACGTAGTCATCGGTACGGAAACCGCACACCACGACGTCGATGTAACCGCATTCGGCTATGCCTGGGGACAAGTGCCGCAACTGCCGGCAAGGTTTGCTTCAGACGGCATTTTGATTGAAACGGCAAAACGGGCGGCGCGGACGTTTGAAGGCGCGGCGGTAGAACAAGGGCTGATTGTCAGCGGCGACCGCTTTGTCCACAGCAGCGAAGGCGTGGCGGAAATCCGCAAACACTTCCCCGAAGTCAAAGCAGTGGAAATGGAAGCGGCGGCGATTGCCCAAATCTGTCATCAGTTGGAAACGCCCTTCGTCATCATCCGCGCCGTTTCCGATTCGGCGGACGAAAAGGCAGACATCAGCTTTGACGAATTTTTGAAAACGGCGGCGGCAAGTTCCGCAAAAATGGTGGCAGAAATCGTCAAATCTTTATAAGACCTTTATCAAACTTATGCCAAAACAGCGGTTTTCCGTTAGAATAACGGGCTATTTCCACGTTGCACCCGATATTCGGACGCAACGCCGTTTGTTCAGACGGCATTTCCCAAACCCACTGTCCGACATCCCACACAACCCTAATGAAAAATATCCGAAATTTCTCCATCATCGCCCACATCGACCACGGCAAATCGACGCTTGCCGACCGCTTCATCCAATATTGCGGCGGTTTGGATTTGCGCGAAATGAGTACACAGGTACTCGATTCCATGGACATCGAAAAAGAGCGCGGCATCACCATCAAAGCGCAAACCGCCGCACTCAACTACAAAGCACGCGACGGACAGATGTATCAGCTTAACTTGATTGACACGCCGGGACACGTCGACTTCTCTTACGAAGTCTCCCGTTCGCTGTCCGCCTGCGAAGGCGCGCTTTTGGTGGTTGACGCGTCGCAAGGCGTGGAAGCGCAAACCGTGGCGAACTGCTACACCGCGATTGATTTGGGCGTGGAAGTCGTGCCCGTTTTAAACAAAATCGACCTGCCCGCCGCCGACCCCGAACGCGTGGAACAGGAAATCGAAGACATCATCGGCATCGATGCCGTCGGCGCGGTGCAATGTTCCGCCAAAAGCGGTATCGGCGTGGAAGATGTTTTGGAAGAAATCGTTGCCAAAATCCCCGCACCGACCGGCGACGAAAACGCGCCGCTGCAAGCGGTTATCGTCGATTCGTGGTTTGACAACTATGTCGGCGTGGTTATGCTGATCCGTGTGAAAAACGGCATCATCAAGCTGAAAGACAAAGTGCGCTTTATGAGCACCAAGGCGGAAACGCAGGTCGAGCAACTGGGCGTATTCACACCGAAATCGGTTCAAAAACAAGAACTCAAAGCCGGCGAAGTAGGCTTTTTGATTACCGGTGTAAAAGAATTGGGACAGGCGAAAGTCGGCGATACGGTTACTTTGGTTGCCAATCCTGCCTCTGAACCGCTGCCCGGTTTCCAAGAAGTGCAAAGCCAGGTATTCGCCGGACTTTATCCCGTAGAAAGCCACGACTACGAAGCCTTGCGCGATGCTTTGGAAAAATTGCAGCTGAACGATGCTTCGCTAAAATTCGAGCCTGAAGTTTCCCAAGCATTGGGCTTCGGCTTCCGTTGCGGCTTCTTGGGTCTGTTGCACTTGGAAATCGTGCAGGAACGCTTGGAGCGCGAGTTCGATATGGATTTGATTACCACCGCGCCGACGGTGGTTTATGAAGTCGTGTTGAAAAGCGGCGAAAAAATCGAAGTTGAAAACCCGTCCAAACTGCCCGACATCGGCAGCATCGAAACCATACTCGAGCCGATTATTACCGCGACCATCCTCGTGCCGCAGGAATACGTCGGCAACGTCATGACTTTGTGTAACCAAAAGCGCGGCGTTCAGGTCAATATGCAATATATGGGCCGCCAAGTCATGCTGACTTACGATTTGCCCATGAACGAAGTCGTCATGGACTTCTTCGACAAACTCAAATCCACTTCGCGCGGTTATGCTTCGTTGGACTACCATTTCAAAGAGTTCCAACCGTCTGATTTGATTAAGCTGGATATTATGGTCAACGGCGAAAAAGTCGATGCCTTAAGCCTGATTGTGCACCGTCAAAGCGCGGTTCACCGAGGCCGCGAGCTGGCATCGAAAATGCGCGAGCTGATTCCGCGCCAAATGTTCGACATTGCCGTCCAAGCCGCCATCGGCAGCCAGATTATCGCCCGCGAAAACGTCAAAGCACTGCGTAAAAACGTCTTAGCGAAATGTTACGGCGGCGATATTACGCGTAAGAAAAAACTACTTGAAAAACAAAAGGCAGGTAAACGCCGTATGAAACAAGTGGGCAATGTGGAAATTCCGCAAAGCGCGTTCTTGGCGATTTTGCAGGTGAGCGACAAATAACTCCGGCACACAGGGCGGCGCGTCGGGAACACCCCTCAAACCGCCCTGATTTCAGGGGCACGCGCCCGCAAACAAATTTTGCAATTTGCCGCCTTAAAACGGTTGCACGGACGGGCGGTTTTTTAAGCATTAAGGAACAACAATGAACACTATGCTAATGTCGGGCGCGGCTGCCGCGCTGCTTGCCGGCATCATCCTTTATTTCAAAAGCGACAAAAAGCGGCAGGAAAACGGTGAATGGAGTTCCGGCCTCGAATACGCCTATATCCTGACAGCGGTCGGCGTGTTTGCCGCTTTGTCCCTATTTATGAGCTTTACCGCCGTTTTCCTGATTTTCGTTGTATTGTGCGGTACGGCTTGGGGGGTATACAAATACCGCCTGAAGACTCATCCCGAAATCTCGGAAAGCAGCCACTTCGGCGATTATTTCGGCGGTTTCTTCCCTACCGTTTTGGTATTGTTCCTCATCCGGTCGTTTATTGCCGAACCGTTCCAAATCCCGTCCAGCTCGATGCGCCCGGGCCTGATCAAGGGCGATTTCATTTTGGTCGGCAAATTTTCCTACGGCCTGCGCGTACCCGTTTTAAACAATATATTTATTCCTACAGGCAAAATCGAACGGGGCGATGTCGTTGTTTTTAATTATCCTCTGCAGCCGGAGATGACCTACATCAAGCGTATTGTCGGCATTCCGGGCGATGTGGTCGAATATCGGGATAAGATTTTGACGGTAAATGGCAAACCCACTTCCGATATTCCTAACGGCACATACCGTTATCCCGACGACACCGACCCTTCCGAAATCCACAACACGGATATGTTCCGCAGCGGTCTGGACGGCAAATCCTTCAATATTCTGAAAAAAGAAGGACAGCCTGCCGTTTCCCTGCCCGTATTGGGCAAATATACCTCCGATATTATGTCTGAAAACGGATATTCCATAGAGCAAAGCGGTTTGGAACACTGCCAATATGCCGACGACGGCAGCGGTTTCGTGTGCAAAGTTCCCGAAGGACGCTATTTCGCTATGGGCGACAACCGCGACAACAGTGCCGATTCGCGCTACTGGGGATTTGTGGATGACAAGCTGGTTGTCGGCAAGGCAATGTTCATTTTGATGAACTTCGGCGATTTCGGCAGGGCCGGTACGGCAATCCGTTAGGCCGGAAAATTACGCCGGAACATCAAAAATGCCATCCGAACCCTGTTTCAGACGGCATTTTTATCATCAAACGCCTTGTTTCCCTGCCGGCAGCCTCGGGGATAATATAGTGGATTAAATTTAATCCACTATATTTCCGTTTGTGTGGAAACCCATCCCATTGAATAAAGGGCATTTCGTCCGACTGACGGTGTGGGCGGCATATGGAAATACGGACATTATTTTAGTTGCATTGCCATTCCAGCGGAGGCGGCTTTTTTGATTCTGCCCGCCCCGATGCCGTCTGAAAGGGCTTCAGACGGCATTTTCCGCTCCGCGCCGTTGCCGGCGTGTTTGATCTTGCCGGTTTTGACTGCCTGCCAGTTCAATCGTACGCAGGTTTGCCACGGCAGAAAATCTGATGCCGGACGGAGTCAAGGCTCGGACTGCTGTTTCAGCGAACCGAGATAAATTGCCGAAAGCGTCAGCGCCACCCCTGCCCACTGCACGCCTTCAATCGGTTTGCCCAATCCGAAATAATCGATGAACAGGGCGGCAACCGGTTCGGACAAAAGCAGCAGCCCCGTCAGCGACAGCGAAAGCAGCGGAATCGCATAGGCAACCATCGCCCACGCGAAGCACTGCATCACCACGCCGTACACAAGCACCAAACCCGCATCTTTCCAAGTCGTCGGATAAAGCGCGCCGCCGTCCATCAGCAATGCCGGAACAACCAACGATACCGCGCCGCCTAAACTCAAAATCATCATTGAAGGGAAAAGCGCCACCGGCTCGACTTCATGAGTCTTGCGGACGAACACCATCGACAGGGCAAGCATCAGCCCGGACACCAAACCGCTGACGAATCCCCAAACCGCATTACCGTTGTAGCCGAATTCCGCACCGGCAATCATCGCCACACCGGCAACTGCCGATATTAAGCCTGCCTTTTTCAGCCCGCTCAAACGCTCGCCGAAAAAGAAAACACCGATTGCCGACAAGAAAAAGATTTGCAGGCTGTTGAGCAGGGTGGAAATACCCGGCCCGACCGCGTGTATGCTTTCGTGCCACAACGCCAAATCGAAAGCGAGAAACACGCCCGCCGTCAGGGCATATCGGACGGTTTTCCTGTTTTTTGGGAATTTTTGCCCGAAAAACCGTGCTAAAAACCAAAATACGAACACCGAAATCAGCAACCGCCAAAATGCGATTGCATACGAACCGACGGGGACGGATCTGACAATCAGACTGCCCAGACCGAACACCACGCAACCCAGCACCAGCAATGGTGCGGCATATTTTTTGCCGTTACCGACCACAATATCCCCTCCCTTCCCCATACGGCTGCCGCGCCGACGGCAAGAATGCCGCCATTCCGAAAATATGCCGTCTGAAGCCCAAAGCCCCGGCTGCACCCGGACAAACGGCTGATTTTACGGGCAGACCGACTATTTTCCGTTGGGGCAAAAAAACCGTCCTGCCGGATAAAACCCGAATAAAAAATATTTCCCTCAAGCAATGCGGCGGCACCAACACCTGATTAAAACACAACCGGCGTTTTCGGCATATACGCAAAAACGCATTTTCCGGCACGGCGTTACACCGATACCGAAAAATGCGTCTGAATGTTTTGACAATCCGATTAAAGCATTATGCCAAATCGGCAAACAGGGGCGTGGAAAGATAGCGTTCGCCATAAGAAGGCAGCAACACGACTATCAATTTGCCTTCGTTTTCAGGCTGTTTGGCAAGCTGCAACGCGCTCCAAACCGCCGCGCCGGAAGAAATGCCCACCAAAATGCCTTCTTTTTCCGCCATTGCGCGGGCGGTTTCAAAAGCTGCTTCGTTCGGAACTTTGGCGATGCTGTCATAGATTTTGGTATTCAAAACGGTCGGAATAAAGCCTGCGCCGATACCTTGAATCGGGTGCGGGCCTTTTTCGCCGCCGCTCAATACGGGGGAAGCCTCAGGCTCGACGGCAACCACTTTGACTTCGGGTTTGTATTTTTTCAATACTTCGCCCACGCCGGTAATCGTACCGCCCGTGCCGACACCGGCAACGAAGACATCGACTTTGCCGTCCGTATCCCGCCAAATTTCCTCGGCGGTTGTTTTGCGGTGGACTTCGGGGTTTGCCTCATTGTCGAACTGGCGCGGCATAAAATAAGTGTCGGGATGCGCGTCCACCAAGGATTGCGCTTTGGCAATCGCGCCCGCCATACCTTCGGCGGCAGGGGTCAGAATCAGCTCCGCACCAAACGCACGCAACAGCATTTTGCGCTCTTTGCTCATGCTTTCCGGCATGGTAATCGCCAGTTTGTAGCCGCGTGCTGCACATACCATTGCCAAACCGATACCCGTATTGCCGCTGGTTGCCTCAACAATCACGGTGTTTTTGTTGATTTTGCCCGCTTTTTCGGCGGACTCGATCATTGCTTCGGCAATGCGGTCTTTGACGCTGCTGCCCGGATTGAAAAATTCCAGTTTCACGGCAACCTCTGCCTTCAAACCTTCGGTCAGACGATTCAGTTTGACCAAAGGCGTGTTGCCGATCAATTCGGTGATGTTGTTTGCAATTTTCATCTTTTGCTCCTGAATAATAAGATTTCGATAGTACGGCACGCAATCCCCTGTCAACATCCTGTCCGATTACAGAGTATTCACGCCGAACCATAAACAAATTTCAGATATGGCCGTATCCTAAACCTATGCCGTCTGAAAAACCAATACCTAAATTTTCTTTCTTTATAACTTTTTGTTCCAATACGGCTGCACCGTATTATCTTCCAATTTCTGAAAGCAGCAGCACCAGTACCGAAACCTGCATCAACGCCGCCGTCAACACGCCGAGGCACAACTGCGAACCACTGAACAGAAAGGAAGGCCGCCCGTCTATACCCCTGCCATGCACATAAGCAACCGCCATCAGTACAAACTGCAACACGAACCAATAAACCGGCTTCAGCGCATAAAGTTTAAGCAATGCCGAAAATACGAACACTTGTGCCGTTCCCGAAAACCAATAATGCACCAACGCACATATTCCGACAAAAGCAAGCGTCATCGATACATTACTGACGGCAAAAAGCCCGAGCAGCGGATGTTCGGGGTCTGCCTGCCATCCGTTTCCGTCTGCCTTCCTCCGCCAATGCCCGATAAAGAAAAATATGCTGCCCAAAGTCAGGTAAAAATGGGGGATAAACAAAGGCACGGCATGGGTCATTCCCCATATGCCGGGCATCAGCTTTGCCCCTAAAACCGATATGCCGAGCCACAAAGCAATACTCGCCCAAAACCATTGCAACATTCCTGCGCGGAATATCAGAAACAGAAAAACCGCCGCATACAGTAAGGCAGACAAAAAATCCAAATGCAGCAAAATCATGAATACGCCAACTCGCCTTCAAACACCGTTTCCGCAGGGCCGGTCATCATCACATCGCCGCCGCAGGCCCATTCGATATATAAAGTTCCTCCCGGCAAAATCACCTCTACCGTTTTCCCTTCATCCAACAGCCCCAGACGGATACCCGCCACCACAGCCGCACACGCGCCCGTACCGCAAGCTTGGGTTTCGCCCACGCCGCGCTCGAACACGCGCAAACGAATCGCAGTTCGGCTGACAATCTGCATAAAGCCGACGTTGACGCGTTCGGGAAACTGCCTGTGCGGTTCGATAAGCGAACCGGTTTCGCGCACCGGCGCGCATTCCACGTCATCGACTACAATCACAGCATGAGGATTGCCCATATTGACGCAGCTGACAGGCTGAATGCCGGATTCAAGATGCACCCCATAAATACAGGCATCATCCCCCTCGTCCGATACGGGAACAAACGGTATTTCAGACGGCATGAACTTTGGTTTGCCCATATTGACCGTAACCATGCCGTTATCGGACAATTTCGGAAAAATAATGCCCTTGGCCGTTTCAACACAAATTTCTTTCTTATCGGTCAAACCTTTGTCTGCAACAAAACGGGCAAAACAACGCGCTCCGTTGCCGCATTGCTCGACCTCGCTACCGTCGGCATTGAAAATACGGTAACGGAAATCCACACCTTCGGTTTCCGAACGCCCGACCACCAAAAGCTGGTCGAACCCGATGCCGCGGAAACGGTCAGCCCATGCCGCAATCGGTGCATACTCAGGAATAAAATCCTGACTGACCGCGTCAATCACCATAAAATCGTTGCCCAAACCGTGCATTTTAGTAAATTTCAAAGTGTTCATATTATTCTGAAATTCCGTATTGTCTGTTGCTTCCGAATTCCGAAATCCCCGTGCCGAAGGGAAATGCTTCCATCTCCCGCCGTCGGGAGATTAAAATAAGCATTATACTGTTTGTTACCCATTACAATAAACACCATGTTCCGCATATTACTGTTGCTTTTCCCTTGTGCAATCCTCGCTGCCTGCACCCGAAACATACCGGCAAACCCGGCCGTTTCAAATTGCGCGCATTTTCAAAACCGCACCATCCTGTATTTTGACGCACACGGCAAACCTGCCGACAGCGCAGTAAAGGGCGGATTTTACAGGACTGTCGAAATTCATGACACCAACCGCATCCTTATTCAAGACTTTAACAGCACGGGGCATACCTTCGCCAAACCCTATTGGTCGGACTGCCGGAAATTATCCGTTTTCCCCGACAAACATCTGACCATGAGCCGTCCATGAACCACGACATCACTTTCCTAACCCTGTTCCTGCTCGGTTTCTTCGGAGGAGCGCACTGCATCGGCATGTGTGGCGGATTAAGCAGCGCGTTTGCGCTCCAACTCCCCCCGCATATCAACCGCTTTTGGCTGATCCTGCTGCTTAACACAGGACGGATAAGCAGCTATACGGCAATCGGTCTGATGCTCGGATTAATCGGACAGGTCGGCGTTTCACTCGACCAAACCCGCGTCCTGCAAAATATTTTATACACGGCCGCCAACCTCCTGCTGCTCTTTTTAGGCTTATACTTGAGCGGTATTTCTTCTTTGGCGGCAAAAATCGAAAAAATCGGCAAACCGATATGGCGCAACCTGAACCCGATACTCAACCGGCTGTTACCCATAAAATCCATACCCGCCTGCCTTGCGGTCGGAATATTATGGGGCTGGCTGCCGTGCGGACTGGTTTACAGCGCGTCGCTTTACGCGCTGGGAAGCGGTAGTGCGGCAACGGGCGGATTATATATGCTTGCCTTTGCACTGGGTACGCTGCCCAATCTTTTGGCAATCGGCATTTTTTCCCTGCAACTGAAAAAAATCATGCAAAACCGATATATCCGCCTGTGTACGGGATTATCCGTATCATTATGGGCATTATGGAAACTTGCCGTCCTGTGGCTGTAACACTCATTCATTCCCGATACCCATAAAAAATGCCGTCTGAAACCTGTTCAGACGGCATTTTCATCCCTAAGCATTACTCGGCGGCATTTTCTTCGCGTGCAGGAGCTTCAAGCAAAGCTTTGATAGACAGGCGTACGCGGCCGCGATCGTCTACTTCCAATGCTTTCACGTTCACAACCTGACCGACTTGCAGGTAGTCGCCGACATTGCGTACGCGCTCGTGGGCGATTTGGCTGATGTGTACCAAACCGTCTTTGCCCGGCATCACGCTGACAATCGCGCCGACGTTGTTGTCGAGGATTTTAACCACAGTACCTTCGTACACTTTGCCCACTTCCACTTCGGCGGTAATCTGTTCGATGCGTTTTTTCGCCGCATCGCCGGCTTCTTGGGTCGTTGCGGCAATGGTAATCGTACCGTCTTCGGCAATATTGATTTCCGTACCGGTTTCAGCGGTAATCGAACGGATGGTTTCGCCGCCCTTACCGATAACTTCGCGGATTTTGTCTTGGTTGATTTTCATCGTGAACAAGCGTGGCGCGTGTGCAGACAGCTCTTGTGGGCCTGCAACGGCGGCTTTCATCTGATCCAAGATGTGCAGACGCGCTTCTTTGGCCTGCGCCAAAGCGATTTGCATGATTTCTTTGGTAATGCCTTGGATTTTGATGTCCATTTGCAGCGCGGTTACGCCTTCGGTCGTACCGGCCACTTTAAAGTCCATATCGCCCAAGTGGTCTTCGTCGCCCAAGATGTCGGTCAGAACGGCAAACTTATTGCCCTCCAAAATCAGCCCCATCGCGATACCGGCAACGTGTGCTTTCAAAGGCACGCCGGCAGACAGCAGACTCAGGCAGCCGCCGCAGACGGAAGCCATAGAGGAAGAGCCGTTGGATTCGGTAATTTCGGAAACCACGCGCATGGTGTAGCTGAAATCTTCAGGTTTCGGCAATACGGCCAATAACGCACGTTTAGCCAAACGGCCGTGACCGATTTCACGGCGTTTCGGCGCACCTACGCGACCGACTTCGCCGGTAGAGTATGGCGGGAAGTTGTAGTGCAGCATAAAGCGGTCGGTGTATTCGCCGGACAGCGCGTCAATGATTTGCTCGTCGCGCGAAGTACCCAAAGTGGCAACCGCCAAAGCTTGGGTTTCGCCACGGGTAAACAGTGCAGAACCGTGAGTGCGCGGCAACACGCCGGTTTGGATGTTCAGCGGACGGACGGTGCGGGTGTCGCGGCCGTCGATGCGCGGTTGGCCGTCCAAAATTTGGCTGCGGACGACATCGGCTTCCAAGTGTTTGAAAATGCCTTTGATTTCGTTGGCTGCCAGCGTGTCGGTTTCTTCGGTAATCAAGGCTTCTTTTACCGCATTCCAAGCCTCGTCCAATTTTGCGGAACGCGCTTGTTTTTGACGGATTTTGAACGCTTCTTTAATGGTTTCGCCGGCAATCCCGCGTACTTTGGCAACCAGTTCCTCATTGGTTTCAGGTGCTTTCCAATCCCAAACTTCCGGGTTGACTTCGTCGGCAAACTCATTGATGGCGTTAATGGCCACTTGCATTTGATCATGACCGTAAACAACTGCGCCCAACATCACTTCTTCAGACAAGATGTCGGCTTCGGATTCCACCATCAACACGGCTTTAGACGTACCGGCGACCACCAAGTCTAATTGTGATTTAGCCAATTCGGCTTTAGTCGGGTTCAAAACGTACACACCGTTTACATAACCCACGCGTGCCGCGCCAATCGGTCCGGCAAACGGTACGCCGCTCAACACCAGCGCGGCAGATGCACCCAACATTGCAGGAATATCAGAATCGATTTCAGGATCGACGGACACGACCATCGCTACGATTTGGATGTCGTGGTAGAAACCTTCAGGGAACAGAGGACGAATCGGGCGGTCGATCAGACGACTGGTCAGGATTTCTTTTTCGCTTTGTTTGCCTTCGCGTTTGAAGAAACCGCCGGGGATTTTACCTGCGGCGTAAGTACGCTCGAGGTAATCGACAGTCAGAGGGAAGAAGTCTTGGCCTTCTTTCACTTCTTTGTTGGTGGTAACGGCAACCAAAACCACGGTGTCGCCCATAGAGACTTTAACGGCAGCGGCAGCTTGGCGGGCAATTTCGCCAGTTTCCAAAGTAACGGCATGATTACCGTATTGGAAGGTCTTAACGTGTTTGTTGAACATCATTGTTCCTTTCAAAATACCGCACTGCTAAAACACTAATAATGCACACTAAAATCCGAATGTGCATAGTTAGGGTTTCAGACCGTGCGGCAGGTTGTAAACAAGCTTTCAGACGGCATTTCGGACGCTGAAAGCAATTCCGGATTATAAAGGCAACCATCCTTAAAATCCAGTATTGATACAATAAAAAGGCCGTCTGAACCATATTTCTTTCAGACGGCCTTCAAACTTAAAAATCAATCCTGAGTCAGCAAAGTCAATGCTTCCCGATACTTCTCGACAGTTTTCTGAATCACATCGGCAGGCACTTTCGGCGCAGGGGCTTTTTTGTTCCAACCGCTTTGTTCCAGCCAGTCGCGGACGAATTGTTTGTCAAAAGACGGCGGATTGGTGCCGACTTTGTATTGGTCGGCAGGCCAGAAGCGGCTCGAATCGGGAGTCAATACCTCATCCATCAGCGTCAGCGTACCGTTTTCATCCAAACCGAATTCAAATTTGGTATCGCAAATGATGATGCCGCGCGATTTGGCATATTCGGCCGCTTCTGTATAAAGCTGAATCGCTTTGGCGCGCACTTCCGTCGCCAATTCTTTTCCGATAATGCGTTCGCATTCTTCAAAGCTGATGTTTTCATCGTGATCGCCGACTGCGGCTTTGGTTGAGGGCGTAAAAATCACTTCGGGCAGTTGTTGCGCTTCCCTCATACCTTCGGACAGCCGAATACCGCAAACCGAGCCGGTTTTTTGATAATCTTTCCAACCGCTGCCTGCCAGATAACCGCGCACAATCGCCTCAACTTTCACCGGAGTGAGCTTTTTAGCCACAACGGCGCGTTTTTCTAAAACTTTGGCTTCGTTCTCAGGCAAAACATCGTACACGGTATCGCCGGTAAAATGGTTGGGCATAATATGCACCAGTTTTTTAAACCAAAAATTGGAAATCTGCGTCAGAATCTCCCCTTTACTCGGAATCGGGTCGTCCAAAATCACATCGAATGCAGACAGGCGGTCGGAAGCGACCATCAGCATACGTTTATCGTCGATTTCATATAAATCGCGCACTTTTCCAGAATAGATCTTTACCAAACCAATCTCACTCATTTCGCACCCCCCTGAAAATATCTTGAAAATACCGACCCGACACCCGACAGGTTTGAATCGCAAACCGATATTCTAGCCGAAGTCGGCGCAAAACAATACCCATGGCACAAAAAGCCAACCCGTCAACCGTCGGCAAAGTTTTGGCACTATAATACCGACAGCAAGTACTACAATACACTTTCACCAAAGGAAATACCTCATGAGAATCCTATTGACAGGCTCGAAAAGCCAACTGGCACACTGTCTGCGCGACCGTCTTCCTGAAGACTGGGAAACCATTGCGACGGATTCCGCATCCCTAGATATTACCGATGCCGATGCCGTCTGCAACATGGTCAAAAGTTTCCAACCCGACGCTATTGTCAACACGGCTGCCTATACTGCCGTCGACAAAGCAGAAGGCGATGCGGCAGCGGCATTTGCCGTCAATGCTTCCGCCGTTTACAACCTTGCCTTGGCAGCACATCGCGCCCATGCCCGATTCATCCACATCTCAACCGACTATGTCTTTGACGGAAAAGGGAAAAGACCCTACCAGGAAAGCGACTTTACCAACCCTTCCAATGTATACGGACAATCCAAAACCGCCGGCGAACTGCTCGCACTGTCTGCCAATCCCGACAGCCTTATCCTGCGGACTTCTTGGCTGTTTAGCGAATACGGGGACAACTTTGTCCGCACGATGCTGAACCTTGCTCGGGAACGTTCCCCGCTGTCCGCCATCCACAATCAAACCGGCTGCCCGACCTATGCCGGCGACTTGTCCGCCGCTATCATCCGCCTGTTGCAGCAGTCCAATCCCGTTCGCGGCATTTACCACTACGCCGGCGGCAAATCCGTATCCTGGTACGAATTTGCCCAACATATTTTCCAAGCGGCATCGCAACAGCAGACATCCTTCCCCATTCCCGAATTGACTGCCGTTTCAGACAAGGAATATCCGACCGCCGCCCCCAGGCCCGCATACAGCATTTTGGACTGCCGCAAAATCGAAAACGACTTCGGCATCAAACCGTCAGACTGGCAAAAAGCCCTTGCACAGGTCGTTTCCAAGCTACTCTGATGCCGCCCGCCTCTCCGTTTCCGCCGCCAAGCACTGCCTTGGCGGTTTTCTTATAAAATCTACCGATTACACAAACGCATATCATCTTTACACAATCATGCTTCCATCAACAGCAAAACATGATATGATTGCCAACAATAACATCTCACAATAAATTTTCTAATTTTTATTGAAAAAATCAATAAATAAGAATTCTCCCAACCGACAAATAAAATAAAGAAAGGGTTAATATGCAACATCGAAGAAGACTAGCAATTTACCAAGCATCCAAACGTGCTTCCTTTACCGGCAGGTCATCAGCCCTGCAAAAACGTAAAGAACGTTGATTTGAAAAAAATGCCGTCTGAAGTCCTGCTTCAGACGGCATTTTTTTACCGTTCGAGAAACTGTTTCAACCTGTCCTCATCCAAAAACCAGTGGCAGATTTCCTCATCTCCCGCCAACAAAACGGGAACCAGTTCATTGTATTTTTCTTCCAAAACAGGATTTTCATCCACATCGACCACCTCCAGCTCGAACCCGTATTCATCCTGAAAAGGTTTGAGTTCGTCGCGCATTTTGTGGCACAAGCTGCAATATTCACGAAACATCAAGGTCAATTTCATCCGCGTTTCCTTATCTGTCAATTTGCACACGCCAAAGCCTTAGACGCAGCAGAATCATGGTCTATTTGGGAAAAAACAATGTTTTCAAGGAAGATGATACTCAAGTCCTGCCAAAAACAGCAAAAATGCCGTCTGAACAGTTCAGACGGCATTTCAAAAACCGTTTTACGCTTGAACGTTGATACCCGCCGTAACCGTCGGTTGCGCATTGTGCGCCGTCAGAAACGAAGCGGCAAGCTCCCCGCAGCAGCCGCAGCAGCTCGCTACGCCCAATTGCGACTGCAAATCGCCCATTGTGGTCGCGCCGGCGGCGATGGTTTCCTTGATTTGATGGTCGGTAACAGCATTGCAGATGCAGACAAACATTTTGTGCTCCGTGTGTTCTCAAACTATCGTACCGATAGCGGCTTTTATTATCGTATGCAACTATAAATAAAAACGGTTCGCATTGCAAGGTCGGCATACACGGTTTTCTTGGTAATTTTTTATCAAGTTTTCATTTCCGATTGATTTCTTATTAAACCGAAGCAGAAGCCTCAGTTTCGGGAATGGTGTTCCTTCACTACACCCTGCAACCATACATTGGCAACATGGGTGTAAATCTGCGTCGTATTCAAATCGGCATGCCCCAACATATCCTGAACTACGCGCAAATCCAATCCATGCTGCACCAGATGGGTGGCGAAGGCATGGCGCAGGCTGTGCGGGCTGATGTGCCCGATGCCTGCCCTACCTGCATATTCTTTGACAATCATCCATGCCAACTGACGGGAAATACCTGTTTTTTTCTGACTGACAAACAATGCGTCGCAACTCCTGCCCTTCAACAAGGCCGGACGCGCCTCCGTGTAATAGCGTCCCACCCAATACGCCGATTCCTGCCCCATCGGGATCATCCTCTGCTTGTCGCCCTTGCCCAGCGCGGTAATACAGCCCCTATCCAAATCCACACTGCCGAAGTTCAGCCCGACCGCCTCGCTGACGCGCAAGCCGGTCGCATACATCAATTCGAGCAGTGCCTTGTCCCGCAAACCGTGTGGCGTATCAGTATCCGGAGTGGCAAGCAGCCGGGAAATCTGCTGTTCTGTAATCAGTGTCGGAATATTCTTGTCGATTTTGGGTGGTTTCAGCAAACGGGTGGGATTGTCCGTCCTCATGCCTTCACGCTCCATCCATATATACAGGCGTTTGCATGCTGATAATGCACGGGCCTGAGAGCTTCGTTCCTCACCGGCAACATAAACCGCCGCTGCCAAATCCGATTCGTCCGCATCCCTCAGGGTTTGACCGCACAAAGACAACCGGCGGGCAATTTTTTCCAAATCCCGCCGATAGCTGTCCAAGGTATTCCGACTAAGCCGCCGATCCAGCCACAAGGTTTCAAGCAGCCTGTCAATCAAATCTTCTTCCATATTATTCCAAACAAATGCCGTCTGAAACAGGTTAGGAAGCGAAACCCGCATGATCAGGAAAGCGTTTCCAGCACTTCCTGCGCATGACCCGCCACCTTGACCTTCCTCCATTCATGGACGATTTCACCGTCCTTATTCAGAACAAACGTACTGCGCTCGATACCGAACGACTCTTTCCCATACAGTTTCTTCAATTTGATGACATCAAACAGGCGGCACACTGTTTCATCCTTGTCACTCAACAGTTCAAACCGGAAACCCTGCTTGGCGCAAAAATTCTGATGCGCCTTTACGCCGTCGCGGGAAATACCGACCACGGTATAACCCAATGCCTCAAACTGTTCCAAACGCGCATTAAAATCCAAGCCTTCCGTTGTACAGCCCGGCGTACTGTCTTTCGGATAAAAATACACGACCAAAGGCAGATGTTCTGCCGAATGAAAATCCGCACCGCTGCTCGAAGGCAGGGTAAATTCATATTTCACATCCATAGTCCTACTCCCGATATTCCCATTATTCAAAACGGCACGCAGACGCACCGCCGCAATTTCCAAACCAATCCCGATTCTACCGCCCCAAAGGACAGGGATTCAACCGCCGGAAACATCCAAACCGACACACGACGGCATGAAAAATATCCATGTCAAACCACAAAATATGTTCCGATTTAAAAACAGAATGTTATAAAACCCAACCCCCAAAACACAACAAGACCGCCCGCCTACGGGCAGTCTCCTGTCAGACAACATACTTTACAGATGGCTGTTTTTTCAACAAAATAACGCCAATACTCAAAAATATGGAATCAAAAATGTCCATCCGCCCACTGAAACACCTGCGCCTCGCCCTGCTGCTCGGTCTCTGCCTTTCCCTGCCGTCAGCCCACCTTTTTGCCGACAACGACATTTTAGGGCAATTTTTAGAACAGAACATGCTTACCTCCTCCGATCCGATAGAAATATTCGCCGAAAGCACGATACACCCCACCAACACCCAAGCCATCACAAGCAGTCTGATTCTCTCCTCACAGTCTGCCCTGGTCGTCAACAACAAAACCGGACAGATACTGTATCAGAAAAACGCCGACAGGATTATGCCCATCGCCTCCATTTCCAAACTGATGAGCGCGATGGTCGTTTTGGATGCAAACTTGGACATGAACGAAACCGTTACCATCACGCCCGACGAAATCGACCGCCTCAAAGGGACCGGCAGCCGTCTTGCCATAGGTACGGCACTTACACGCAAAGAACTGCTGCACCTGAGCCTGATGAGCAGCGAAAACCGCGCCACCCATGCATTGGGCAGAACCTACCCCGGCGGCATGGGCGCATTTGTCGCCGCCATGAACCGTAAAGCCCAAAGCCTGGGCATGTACAGCAGCCGCTTTTACGAACCGACCGGACTCAACTTCCAAAACGTTTCTACCGCCAAAGACCTGAGCCTCATGGTCAACGCTGCCGCCCAATATCCGCAAATCCGCACCAACTCGACTTCCAACTACGCCTCGGTACAGACCAAAAACGGGCAGCAGAACTACAAAAACTCCAATGCGCTGGTCAGGGAAGGCATGTGGAACATCGAATTGCAGAAAACCGGCTACATACGCGAGGCAGGCAGGTCTATGGTTGTCAAAGCCAACATTCAAAACCAACCCGTTACCATCGTATTGCTGAACTCGCCCACATCCGCCACACGCGTCAACGACGCCCGCAAAATCGAATCGTGGATGCTGCAACAACGCTCCTGACATACAAATGCCCGGCGGAAAACCGCCCAAACACAAAAAAATTGGTAATTTTTCCTATTCAAGGCTACAATTCGACACGCACAGGGCGTCTGCCCGATTTCACAATCATAATAACGGAGTTAAAAATATGACAGCTAAAGGACAAATGTTGCAAGATCCCTTCCTGAACGCCCTGCGTAAAGAGCACGTTCCGGTTTCGATTTACCTGGTCAACGGCATCAAACTGCAAGGTCAGGTTGAATCTTTCGACCAATACGTCGTTCTTCTGAGAAACACTTCCGTAACCCAAATGGTTTACAAACACGCCATTTCCACCATCGTACCGGCTCGCTCCGTCAACCTCCAACACGAAAACAGACCCCAAGCCGCACCGGCTTCGACCCTTGTCCAAGTGGAAACCGTCCAGCAGCCTGCCGAATAATCCGCACGAAGCATGATGTGTCATATCTTTCAATACCTTACCGACATCGGTAAGGTATTTTTATTTTCAGACGGCATTTAAAAATGTTATTGAAAAACATCCTTCCATTCGCCCATTGCCTTTTGCGGCAGGCACTTCCCGAAGGCGGCAATGCTTTGGACGGCACCGCCGGCAACGGACACGACACCCTTTTCCTCGCACAAACCGCAGGCAACAGGGGGAAAGTGTGGGCATTCGATGTCCAGCCCCAAGCCCTGAACAACACCCGATGCCGTCTGCAGGAAGCAGGTTACAGCAATGTACGGCTCATCTTGGACGGACATGAAAACCTGAAGCAATATATTCCAGAGCTGCTGGATGCAGCCGTTTTCAATTTCGGCTGGCTGCCCGGAGGCGACAAGAATCTGACCACCGACAAGGAAAGCAGCATTGCCGCCCTTTCTGCCACCTTATCCCTACTGAAAGAAAACGGTATGCTTATTGCCGTCCTCTATCCGGGACACGAAAACGGCAAACAGGAAGCAGAAGCAATCGAACAATGGGCAAAAAACCTGCCTCAAGAACAGTTTGCCGTTTTGCGTTACGGCTTTACCAACCGTCGAAACAACCCGCCCTATCTGTTGGCATTTGAAAAGTTACGTCAAAAATAAATGTTTGCGGTAAAATAGGCCGGTTCCAACCCTTATTTTGATAAGAGCCGACCATGCAGTATCTGATTGTCAAATACAGCCACCAAATCTTCGTTACCGTTACCATTTTGGTATTCAACATCCGCTTTTTCCTGCTTTGGAAAAATCCCGAAAAACCCTTGGCGGGCTTTTGGAAGGCACTGCCCCACCTCAACGACACCATGCTGCTGTTTACGGGATTGTGGCTGATGAAAATTACCCATTTCTCCCCGTTCAACGCACCATGGCTCGGTACAAAAATCCTGCTTCTGCTCGCCTATATCGCATTGGGTATGATGATGATGCGCGCCCGTCCTCGTTCGACCAAGTTCTACACTGTTTACCTGCTCGCCATGTGTTGTGTCGCCTGCATCGTTTACCTTGCCAAAACCAAAGTCCTGCCTTTCTGAAACACCGTTATGAACAACAGACATTTTGCCGTCATCGCCCTGGGCAGTAATCTTGAAAACCCTGCCCAACAGGTACGCGCCGCATTGGACACGCTGTCGTCCCATCCTGACATCCGTCTTAAACAGGCTTCCTCACTGTATATGACCGCGCCCGTCGGTTACGACAATCAGCCCGATTTCGTCAATGCCGTCTGCACCGTTTCCACCACTCTGGACGGCATTGCCCTGCTTGCCGAACTCAACCGTATCGAGGCTGATTTCGGACGCGAACGCAGCTTCCGCAACGCGCCGCGCACATTGGATTTGGACATTATCGACTTTGACGGCATCTCCAGCGACGACCCCCGCCTTACCCTGCCGCATCCGCGCGCGCACGAACGCAGTTTCGTCATACGCCCTTTGGCAGAAATCCTCCCTGATTTTATTTTGGGAAAACACGGAAAGGTTGCCGAATTGTCAAAACGGCTGGGCAATCAAGGCATCCGTCTTTTACCGGACAAGTAATTCCGCACGCGGATGCCGTCTGAATGCCGGTTTCAGACGGCATTTTTCCTTTGCCGCCAACACGCGTGCAAAAAAATCGCCCCTTGGAAAAGGGGCGCAAAAGGAACACAAACCACTACCAAAACTTTAAATCTGAAACACTGCCTGCCGCATACTGTATCCGACAGGATATAAAGCCCTCACTAAATCGTTTCGAGAAATCCAAACTTCTTCATCGCCGACAGAAAATCTGCCTTTCTCCGGCACCAGCTCCAACAAAAACGGTTGAACCGCCGTATGCAGCCTGTCCTTACACCGCCCCAGCTTTCTGGACAACGCGGACAGGGCGCGTTTGTAGGCATTATCCTTGCAGTCAAGCTCCCGCGCACTGCCGACCCAGCTCAAACGAAGGTTGCGGCTTTCATCCTCAATCAGCAAAATGCCTGTTTTAACTTCCCCCACCTCGGGCTCGCATGAAAGCGAAATATAATATTTGCCGTCAATGTTGACATACGCCGCTTCATGCACCTGACAGTTGCAGCCGGAAGTGGCAAGCAGCGAATAAACAGAATCTCGATGCAGTTTCAAAATATCAAGGGAAATCTGTTTAAAAATACTTTCCGGCATTTTTCCCTCCTTTCGTCTGCTGCGTTGTTTACTGGATTGACTGCATTATACAGACATCTCCCAATCTTGCAAATGATAATTGTTCCTATTTTTTAAAAAGTTTATAAATTATTGATGGATATATGAATTAATTTTTAAAATTTAAAACCTTTGTCTCAAAAAACACAAAAATGCCGTCTGAAACGTGTTCAGACGGCATTGGCTGCACAGGCAGTCTGTTTAAAATTTCACGCCTTTATGCAGGGCCACGATCCCCGCACTCATATTATGATAGTCCACACTGTCAAATCCGGCATCCAGCATCATTTGCTTTAAAGTTTCCTGATCGGGGTGCATACGGATGGATTCGGCGAGATACTGGTAGCTGTCCGCATCTTTCGCAATCAGCCTGCCCATCACCGGCAACAGCTTGAAAGAATAAAAATCGTATGCGCCTTCGAGCGGCTTGTAGATTTTGGAAAACTCCAATACCAGCAATATTCCGCCGGGTTTCAAAACACGGTACATCTCTTTCAGCGCGGTATCCTTGTGCGTCATATTCCGCAAACCGAACGCCACGGAAACCAAATTAAAATAATTGTCAGGGAAAGGCAGTTTTTCCGCATCGGCAAGCGATACGGGGAGAATCATGCCTTCGTTCAAAAGCCGGTCGCGCCCGACGGTCAGCATGGAAGAATTAATATCGGTCAGCCAAACTTCGCCCTCTTTGCCGACGCGTTTTGCCCACCCTCGGGACAAATCACCCGTACCGCCCGCGATATCCAGTACCTTGTCTCCTTTTTTCAAGTATGCCGTATTGATGGTAAAGTGTTTCCACACACGGTGCAGCCCTGCCGACATAACATCGTTCATAATATCGTAGTTTTTTGCAACCGAATGGAAGACTTCCGCCACTTTGCCGGCTTTCTCATCTTCATTTACCGTACTGAATCCGAAATGCGTTTTCTGTTCGCCCATTTTCTGACCACCTCTCTGATACCGTTGCCCGTCAGATTACCATCCGACCGGTCTTATTTCTCTTCAAAACGCGACGCGCCCGCTGCCGCCAATTTGTCCAAATATTCCTGCCACATCGCATCGTATCCGTATGCCAGTCTGTGCAGATACGCCCAATCGTAAAGACCGCTGTCGTGCCCGTCCGAAAAACTGATTTTCAGCGCATACTGACCGACAGGCTGCAAATCCGTGATTTGGACATCCGCCTTGCCGGTCTGCAAAACATCCTGTCCCACGCCGTGTCCGCGCACTTCCGCACTCGGCGAATAGACGCGTAAAAATTCGGCAGGCAGATTTTTAGGTTCGTCCCCATAAGTCAAAACCAACACGGTACGGTTTTTCAACAAACGGATTTCAACAGGAATATTATTCAAAAAACACCTCGGTTCGGCATACAATATCCGGCAGGCGCAGGCGTGCCTTCAAACGGCGCGTATTTTAACAGCTTTATCCCGATACCGATATTCAAACCCACATTTCAGACGGCATTGATATGGACAATCTCGCATGGAACGGCATTCCCGACATCCGCACACTTTACAATATTATCGACAAACGCGCGCAACCGCTCAACCTGATTATCTGCCTTCCCGATAATCAGATTCCCGATTTTCAAACCGCACAAGATGCTTCGGACGCAGAATGCCGTCTGAAGCACCGTTTGGATCAGGCAACCCAGTGCCTCCAGTTCGACAGCATCAACCTCATCGAACACATCCTGCCCGATGTCCGTTTCTGGCTGGTTCCCCCTTCACGCACCCGCCGCCTGCACGAACACTTCTACCACATTTCCTGGCAGACCGAAGCCATCCCGCAAACCGAAAGTAAGCCCGACAAACCCTGGTTTGCACTTCCACAAACAGCCGAACGGCAAAAACTGGAACACATCCTCGTTATCGGCGCGGGCATATCCGGCGCGGCAACCGCCCACGCCTTAGCATCACACGGCATTTCCGTTACCGTATTGGAAGCCCGAAAAGCCGCCCAAGCCGCCAGCGGCAACCGCCAAGGGCTGCTCTACGCCAAAATCTCGCCGCACGACACCGAACAAACCGAACTGCTGCTTGCCGGCTACGGCTACACCAAACGCCTGCTCGGACACATCCTGCCCGAATCCGAAACCTGGGGCGGCAACGGCATCATCCACCTCAATTACAGCCGCACCGAACAACAACGCAATCACGAATTGGGTTTGCAAAAACACCATAACCACCTCTACCGCAGCATCACGTCTGCAGAAGCCGAAAAAATCGCCGGTATCCCGCTCACTGCTCCCCACACCAAACCATCATGTGGTCTCTTCTGGCAACACGGCGTATGGCTCAACCCGCCCGCATTCGTCCGCGCCCTCCTCCGCCATCCGCTGATTAGACTACACGAAGACACACCGTTAACCGGCATTTCCCACGACGGGGAAAAGTGGATTGCAAGCACGCCAAACGGCATCTTTTCTGCCACACACATCGTCTACTGCACCGGCGCGCACAGCCCCTGCCTGCCCGAAACCAACCTCGCCGCCCTGCCCCTCAGGCAAATACGCGGACAAACCGGCCTCACACCGTCCACCCCGTTTTCCGAACAACTGCGTTGCGCCGTTTCAGGTGAAAGTTACATCAGCCCGTCGTGGCACGGACTGCACTGCTACGGTGCAAGTTTTATTCCCAACAGCAGCCATACCGGATGGAATGAAGCCGAAGAAACCTCAAACCGCCAAGCACTAGCACACCTTAACCCCGCCCTTGCCGAATCATTGTTTGCCGCCAACCCAAACCCTCAAAAATACCGGGGACACGCCGCCATACGCTGCGACAGCCCCGACCACCTGCCCATCGTCGGCGCACTCGGCGACATTGCCGCTATGCGGCAGACTTACGCCAAACTCGCGCTAGACAAAAACTACCGCATAGATTCACCCTGCCCGTACCTGCCCAATGCCTACGCCAACACCGCGCACGGCACGCGCGGACTCGCCACCGCCCCCATATGCGCCGCCGCCGTTGCAGCCGAAATCCTAGGCTTACCCCACCCCCTCTCAAAACGCCTGCGCCACGCCCTCCACCCCAACCGCACCGTCATCCGCGCCATCGTCAGAAGGCAGAACCTGACTCCCTAACCCTTTGCCGCATTCTCTTTGAAACTCTAGGCTAATATTCATATCTTAGATAAGGTCCCAATGCTGCGACACATACACAAGCTAAAACTTTTATTACCTTCTCACACCGAAATTTCTATAACTATTTAAAAATATTGTGGAAAATCAGTTAGCATGCGAAAAAGCTATCAATACAACATATGATATACCCACTAAATTATTCTCTACTCCATTCTGTCCGACCGCCCCTCAGATTTGCACGTCTATCGGCGTGCCGCCCACGGCCGCTCCCGTCAGTGATGCAATCACCCCGCTCTTTGACTTGATTTCTTCTTTAATATGTTCCGGCAGCAGGTTGGCATTGAACTCGCCTGTTTGTGGATCGATTGCGGTTTTACCATCGTTATACTATTGCCAAGATGTTCCCTACCTTTTCAGCTGCAACTGCTGCCAAGCCGCCGGCAGCAAAATTACCACCGTTGACGCGAGCGATAGTTGCACCTAAAAGGAAATGTCCGATTGCCTGGGCGGTTTCGTTTCTGTTTTCACCGTGGCCGAATGTCCTGCCTATTGCTTCTGAGGCATAAGGCGCAGCGGCATTGACTACGCTTTGTAACTCGCTGGCTCGATGACATCAAACTAAGACCGTCTGAAACGGGTTTTCTGTTTTCAGACGGCCTCTTAGCTCAAACCTTGAGAACCGCATACGTGCGTTCCGCACACATGCTACTTGTTGAGTTTAAGTTAGGGGCTGTCCTAGATAACTAGGGAAATTCAAATTAAGTTAGAATTATCCCTATGAGAAAAAGTCGTCTAAGCCGGTATAAACAAAATAAACTCATTGAGCTATTTGTCGCAGGTGTAACTGCAAGAACAGCAGCAGAGTTAGTAGGCGTTAATAAAAATACCGCAGCCTATTATTTTCATCGTTTACGATTACTTATTTATCAAAACAGTCCGCATTTAGAAATGTTTGATGGCGAAGTAGAAGCAGATGAAAGTTATTTTGGCGGGCAACGCAAAGGCAAACGCGGTTGCGGTGCTGCCGGTAAAGTCGCCGTATTCGGTCTTTTGAAGCGAAATGGTAAGGTTTATACGGTTACTGTACCGAATACTCAAACCGCTACTTTATTTCCTATTATCCGTGAACAAGTGAAACCTGACAGCATTGTTTATACGGATCGTTATCGTAGCTATGATGTATTAGATGTGAGCGAATTTAGCCATTTTAGCTTCGCTGAAACTTCGTTTTCGTATCAATCACAGCACACATTTTGCTGAACGACAAAACCATATTAATGGAATTGAGAACTTTTGGAACCAGGCAAAACGTCATTTACGCAAGTTTAACGGCATTCCCAAAGAGCATTTTGAGCTGTATTTAAAGGAGTGCGAATGGCGTTTTAACAACAGTGAGATAAAAGTTCTTGTTCCATTTTAAAACAATTAGTAAAATCGAGTTTATCCTAGTTATCTAGGACAGCTCCTAAATATAAGGATGACGGTCAATGAGATTTTTCGGTATCGGTTTTTTGGTGCTGCTGTTTTTGGAGATTATGTCGATTGTGTGGGTTGCCGATTGGTTAGGCGGCGGCTGGACGTTGTTTCTGATGGCGGCAGGTTTTGCCGCCGGCGTGCTGATGCTCAGGCATACGGGGCTGTCCGGTCTTTTATTGGCTGGCGCGGCGATAAAAAGTGGTGGGAAGGTGTCTGTTTATCAGATGTTGTGGCCTATCCGTTATACGGTGGCGGCGGTGTGTCTGATGAGTCCGGGATTCGTATCCTCGGTGTTGGCGGTATTGCTGTTGCTGCCGTTTAAGGGAGGGGCAGTGTTGCAGGCAGGAGGTTCGGAAAATTTTTTCAACATGAACCAATCGGGCAGAAAAGAGGGCTTTTCCCGCGATGACGATATTATCGAGGGAGAATATACGGTTGAAGAGCCTTACGGCGGCAATTGTTCCCGAAACGCTATCGAACACAAAAAAGACGAATAAATGTGAATGGAATGCCGTCTGAAGGTTCAGACGGCATTTTTCCGGTTTGAAAATATAGTGGATTAACAAAAACCAGTACGGCAAGGCGAGGCAACGCCGTACTGGTTTTTGTTAATCCACTATAAATTTAAGGGGCTGTACTAGATTAGCAGATATGTTACCCTAGAAATATGAAGATAACGCACTGCAAATTAAAGAAAAAAGTACAGAAAGAACTGCTCCGTTTTTTTGTGCTGGAAGTTACCGCCCGTTCTGCCGCCGATATTTTGGGTATCCATCCCAATTCGGCAGCACTGTTCTACCGTAAAATCCGCACGGTTATCAACTATCATTTGGCCTTGGCTGCCGATGAGGTTTTTGAGGGCTCTGTCGAGCTGGACGAAAGCTATTTCGGCGGACGGCGTAAAGGCAGACGTGGTCGCGGTGCGGCAGGAAAAGTGGTTGTTTTCGGTATTCTGAAACGCAACGGACGGGTCTATACCGTTATCGTAGATAATGCCAAGTCTGAAACGTTACTCCCTGTCATCAAAAAGAAAATCATGCCGGACAGTATTGTTTATACCGATAGTCTGAGCAGCTACGACAAGTTGGACGTGAGCGGTTTTATCCATTACCGCATCAACCATTCCAAGGAGTTTGCCGACCGTCAGAACCACATTAACGGCATTGAGAATTTTTGGAATCAGTCAAAATGCGTCTTGCGAAAATACAACGGAATCGATTGCAAATCTTTCCCACTGTTCTTGAAAGAATGAAACCTAATGAGATAAATATATAGGGGTTGATGAGAAAAATGGGATGAGAGAGGATGACGGGGGATTTTGTGGGATGAAAAAAATGCAAGGGAGTTGCAAATATTGCAATAAAAACGGACGGTATTTTTATCGTCCGTTTTTTGTTGTCAAAGTCCTTTTTTGAGGGCGGCGATGGCGATGTCGAGGATTCGGCGTTCGGCACCGGGTTGGAGTTGGTTGTTGCCGTTGATGGGGAGATAGGGGCGTGCTGGAAGGTTGGTTTTGTGACCTCGCCCTGCTCGTCCGCCGAGGTGGTGGATGGCGGCGTATTTTTTATTGCTGCCGATTCGGGCATAGTTGCTGCCAACCTGTGTAGTCAGGCGGGCGGCAAGTTGCCCGCTTTTTTGCAGGGTCTTGCCTTCCTCGTCTGCGGCTCGGCGGCTTTGTTCCCATTTCTTGCCGCCCCAGCTTTCAGATTCAAAATTTTCTTCGGTTATAGATAGCAACTCAGTTGCAATACCGCGCATCATGGGTCGGGTGTTTGCGGCGTTTTTAAGGAGCGTACTCAGACCGTGTTCGAGTTTGGCAGCATCGAGTTTGATTTCCAGCATAATCAGCCTTTTAACAGTTTAAGCACCCAAGTCAGCGAAGCGGTGGACAGAGCGTTTTTGAATCTGTCGTTGCCCATCATCGTTTTCAGGGCAATGCGGGCGATGTCCGGATGGGTTACCTGCGCCTTATCCACTGCGATTTTCGCCATACGGGACAGCATAGACTTGCCTTGGTTGGCGTTGAAGCCCGCATTGGGGGCGATAAATTTGTTGTTGATGCGAATGCCGGTGCGCTGTGCGTAACGCTCCTCTCCGGTATAGGGATTTGCGCCTATATCGACAGTGATGGACTCAAGAGTCGGTCGGGGCAGGACACGGTTTTCTCCCATACTGCGGGACAGCGGTTTGACACGGCAACGACAGCGGTAGTCCAAAGGAGGGTACAAAGTATTCCACACGGGGTCGTCTGCGGCATAGACGCGACCGTGTAACATACGGTGGGTATCACGAGTGCGGCTGTCGTTGATGGCGACGTACTGCCAATAAGGGGGCGTGTCGATGGAGTCCATCATTTCGGCGTAGCGGCCCGCCATATAGGCCGACTGCATATTGGTCAGATAGATGGTTTTCAGGCGGTGGGGGCTACCGAGCTGTACGCTTTGGGTTTCTCCTTCGGGATTTTGAACTTCCTGCCTGCCCCACCAGCCTTTGCGCTGTAGAACGGGGGCGAGTTCTCGGCTGAACTCTTCCAGCGTCCGGCCTTGTTCGGCGGCATCGACGACGGCGGAATAGATATCGGAGAGCACATCCATTTTGGCGGTTTTGGCCACCGTAAAGGCAGTGGCGTGCGCGTCGTCCAACATATCCTGCCAGTCCCAAGATACGGCAATGCCTTTTTGCTTGAGATAGGCGACGGCGGCTTCGGGTTTCATGCCGAAGACGGCTTTAATATCTTCGGGGTTCATGATTTAAGCTCCTGTGCTACTTCAATCCTGCCGACCAAGTCGGAAAGGAAAATCAGGCGCGCCAACTCGTTTTGCAAGGCGGTATCGTCCATATTCGGATAGGCGGCGGACAGACGATCGAGCAGGTTTTCGGCGGTTTCTCCACGACTTAATTCGGCCACTAGGACGGCAGTCAGCAGGTCGCCTTGTGTATTCAGATGGTCTGAGTTAGGGACGAGTCCGTCGATGACCAAACCTGCATCCGTCAAATCGCCCTCGGTAAAGTCGGCAGCTTTTGCCTCCGGGCTTGCTTGAACACCCTCAAGCAAATCCCCATCTTCTAAACCGTATGTGCGCTGCCAGTATTGCCTGCTGAACCTTGCCCCCGCGTCCGTCATCATCTTATCCCGTTCGGCACGCTCTTTGGTGCCGCTCTCCTCGTTCTCGAACAATACGAACTTCGGACGGGCAACGTCTCCGAAATTTATCTCTACCATCCACTCTATCAACTGATTGAACGTTGTCTCCACGATTCGTTTGTCGCTGTCGCGGATGTCGTCCGTTACTTCCAAGCCTGCGGTCGCGCTGGCGTGCGTGCTGTCTTTTTCGGTGGTTTGGTCTTGTCCGAGCAGCGCAATGCTGATTTCGGAGCGGCAATAACGGATGAGCTTGTCGTAGGCATCAATAGATGAGGACTTGCCGCTTGCCTCGTGGATTTCAACGCTGGAATCATTGGGAATGGTGCCGACGCTGTTACCGATCAGGGCTTTGAGTGCGTCCAGCAGTTTGTCGGTATCCTGCGGGGTATTGGAACGCGGTTCTTTACCAATCAGCCAAGGTGCACCGTATTTTTCGGTGAACTGCATCCAGAACTTCAGTCCGCCGCGCTTGAAGGTGACCAGCCAAAAAACCAAGCCCAAATCGCCCAAACCGTAGGGGTTTAGATAATCTGCCTCATGTGTCGGGCAAAGAAACTTATAAGGCGGAGGAACGGTATCGGTCAGCCCGTTTTGGATGTAACGCAGTTCGCCTTCGTCGTTGAAGGCAAACCACTCTTGCGGCTTGGCGATGATTTTGTCAGGCAGCCATGCAGAATCGGTACGCCAAATCAGTTCGATGGGCTGGTAGCCGTAAAAAACGGCGTTTAAAACGTCTTTAATCAGGCGGTAAACATCGGTTTCAGCCAGCCAGCTATCGACAAAATCCCGGACATTTTTAGGGGTGTCGTCGCCCTCAAGCCGCCATTCGAGGCGGGCGACAGCTGCTTTTCGGCGGCGCACCAGCGAGCCGACCAAGGGGTCGCGCATCAGCTCACGGTAAATGGAGATTTGCCTGCCCATTTTGCGCAAAACAGGGTCGGGATTAGGTAGCCAGCCGTTGAAACCGCTGAAAAACGGGCGGGAAACGGCAAGATGTGCAGATAAATCCTGCGGCTTGAAGGTTATGATGCCTTGGCTGGTTTTGAGTTTGAGGTGGGGTTTGGGCATGATATGTACTCTTTAAATACCTTAATAACCTTCGGTTAACGCGCTTTTTCGGCGGATTCGGCGGCTGGCTACGCGTATCGGTCCGGTATTCAGCTCGCGGCTGGCGTAATGGGCAAGGACAAAGGCAATCGCCGCATCGCCGTGGCGTTTTTTGCCGTCTTGACCTTTGGTGCGTACATCGGGGATGCGCGGCACGCCTCTGACCAGCTCGAAGGCGCGCAGGTCGGTCAGGATGTCTTCGTCTTTGGGGATTGCGTCCAACGTGCCGTCTTCGAGGGCGGCTTTGAACGGCGCGG
This sequence comes from Neisseria sp. LACPHL-SPEC-2024-00856, assembly GCF_047915665.1. Lineage (NCBI taxonomy): Bacteria > Pseudomonadati > Pseudomonadota > Betaproteobacteria > Neisseriales > Neisseriaceae > Neisseria > Neisseria sp. LACPHL-SPEC-2024-00856. The sequence goes on along the minus strand of NZ_JBLRPR010000001.1, from coordinate 30,620 downwards.
TATGGGTGCGGTACCAGTTTTCCGAGAGCATGACCGACTCGCATACCTCCGCGCCAAATTCGTCGCGCATGGCTTCGGCGATGGACTGGCCGTTGCCGCGCGCATCCAATGCCGCGCCGCGCAGATTGGGTAAGCCGTGCAACAGGTGTTTCATGATTTGCTCTTGTTGGGCAAACGGTATATTGCCCAACTCCAACACGAACGGCGGCTTAAGGCTTAAATTAGGCTGCTGCAATAAAGGGACGATGACGGTACGGTCGCCGCTGCGGGCAAAGTCTTCGCCAACGAAGCTGGTGCGGGTTTTATCCAAACCGTCGAGCAGCGGTTGCAGGGTGTCGGCTATCCAGTCAGCGACTTCAGCGGCGCGGCGCGGTTCGGGCAAGAGGCCGAAATCGTCGGTCTGGTCGTAGCGGATAACCGGTGTATAAGGGCTCATACGGCTTTCGATTAAGGCGCGGTTGAGCCATTTGCCGCCGCCGTTTTTGGGTATGCAGTCCAACTCTTCGGATGCGTCGTCTCCGTAGAAATCGCGGATTTCCTTGCACCACGCCGCCTCGCCTTCTTCTGTCCATTCTTTCCCCAAACGCAGGCAGATGCGGCGGTAGAGGCCGTCTGAAACGGCTTCGTCGAAAGTAATGCGGTGGATGGAATAAGGTTTTTTGCCCGCACGGATGTCGGTAATCAGCTCGTTGAACGGATTATCCACCCCGTCATGGGTAGAGATGATGTGTACCTGCCCGCCCCACATCAGCAAGGCCATTGCCGCTTTGAGCAGCTCTCCGAGCTGCTCGTGGAACGCCGCTTCGTCGATGATGACGCGCCCCTGTTTGCCGCGAAGGTTGGACGGTCGGCTGGACAAGGCGGTAACGCGCCAGCCGGACGCGAAACGGATGACGAAGGCGAGGACGGATTTTTTGTCGTCGCCTTCGACAAACACTTTTTCGGTTTCTTCGATTTCGCCTGCCGCCAAGCCATAGAATTTCGCCCAGTTGGCGCAGTCGCGGATAAACTCCAAAGCCATGTCTTTGTTGTAGCCGATATACCACGCGTCCATCCCTTTCGCGGACGCGGCAAGCAGCGCGGTATCGGCAGCCTCGCCCCAGCTCAGACCGATGCGTCGGGATTTTTCACAGAGTTTGACGGGAGAGTTATCGGCGCACCAACGCTGCTGGTAAGGCAGCAATACCGATGGCGTGCGGTCTTCGGTTTCGGGCAATGTCATGATGCGATACCTAAAATCTGTTTGCGGATGGCTTCGGCAGCCGCGTCGGACAGCCCGCCTTTTTTTGCCTGCTTGGCCACGTTTTCGGCGGCGGCTGCGACTTTGGCTTTAACTTTTGCCTGATATTCTTTGAGGCGTGTGCTGGCTGATGTTAGAGTCGCGATATTTTTGGCCGATTTCGCAACCATGCTAAACCTGTCTACAGCCGATAAGTCTTCCATTTCACCAATTTCCAACATGGCTTCAAATAATTCGGACTGCACCATTGCAACCAATGCTTCGCTACGGGTATCGCCTTCATCGGCTGCGCCTTCGGCAATCAGGCGTGCCGCTTCAGTGCTGTTTTTGATGGCGGCAAATCGACGCTGGACTTTCTGGCCGTAGCGGTGGGCGGCAGAGCGGCTGATTTCGTAGCCCTGCTGCTGCAACCATTCGGACAATGCCTGATAGTCGGCGAAGCCGTTTTCGACGAGCTTGCGTTCGAACTCGTGTCGGACGGCTTCGGGGAGCTGGTCGATGACGCTGCGTTTTGCCATATCAGCTCCACACTTTTTCGGGGCGGGCGATACCGGCGCGGCATTCAACCGTGTATTCGGCAATATCGACACCCAAACTGGTCAGGTCGGCAAACCACAAGCCGTGCGGTGCTTTATTCAGTTCGACCATTTTGCGGTCGGCAAGGTAGTCGAGCTGCTGGCGCAGTTCGGTGGCGGTGGTCTGCGGGTAAATCGCATTCATGATGTCCAGCAGAAAGGTCTCGCTGGTGGTATGCGGGCGGGCTTTATTAAGGGTGTTGATGATGTTCCAACGCATCCCCTCTCTGCGTTGTTTGGCAATCAATTCTTGGCTAATCATTTCTTTACGCTTTCCATTTTGTAGATTTCAGTGAGTTTTTCTGCGACGTTGTCGAGTTTGGCTTCGAGGACGACTTGATTGCGGATGTAGTCTTCCCGCAAAACATAGGTCAGCGGCAGACCGGCATTGAATTCCGCCAGTTTGTTTTCCATGATTTCGACTTTGCCTTGTAGGCGTTCCTGCTGTTTTTGGCGTTCGTCCTGCTGCTCGCGGAATTGCGCCAGCAGCATTTTGCCGAAGGTAAAACAAATGCCGAGGAAGGAGAGTAAAAAGCCGACAAGCTGCCAAAATTCGATGTGGATAAAGGTTTTTTCCATTGTTCACCTCTGAAATCCGTGTTCAAAATATTCTTGGCAGACAACACAGCGCGTACAGCCTTGGACGGCTTTTTGCCTGGCTTCGGGTATCGGGCTACCGCAATCTTCACAGTGGCTTAGGCTGGCGGTGGTTTCAGAGTGCGAAGCCTGCCCGTGGTACGGCGGTTGATGCTTTGCCAGGGATTCTGCGAGAAAGATGGCTTCGCGTTCGGATGCGCGGTCGGCAAAATCAGTCATTTTTCAGACGGCCTTTCGTGTACCAGTTCTGCCAGCCCTCAATTTGGATTTCGAGCTTTTGACAGTATTCACCGTAGCGCACGGCATGGTTCAAGAGTTGTTCGGGTGAGCCGCCGGTCGGACGCTCGGGGCGTTCGTATTTGACCAGCAGCCCGGTAGATACAGGCGGCAAATCCACTGTCGGTACGGTTTTAATCGGGGTATCCGAAGGCACGGTTGTAGAGGTGCAGGCTGTTAGAGCCGATACCGTTAAAACCATTGCCGTCTTTTTTAATCGTGTCATGCGTTTGCTCCTGTAAAGTGTTTTTGGTTTTATCCAGTTCGCTCAGGGCGGATGCCAGCTCAATGCTTTGACGCTGCGCGAAGTCATGCCAACGCTTCGTTTCCGCCTGCGCTTTTTTAAGCTCGTCGGCGTATTGTTTGGCTGCCGCCTTTGACGAGTTTTGGTAGGCGGTAATCAGGGCGGTTTGCTTGGCATCGGCTTTGTCGGCGGCATAGTGATAGCCGTTTAGCCAAATGCCCAAAACAATCAATGCACGCCATGCCAATGCCGATTTGTTTTTGTACAAAAAGTCAATCATTGCCGCTCCATTCTTCCGCATTCGCGGATTTTTTGATTTCTGCCAACTGCGGTACGGCGGCGATACCGCGTTTGATTAATGCATACCCGCCGACCATCGCGCCGTATGCCCACCAAAGCCATTCGGGAGCATCAGCGGTTTGCGAGAACTTATAAGTCATAGAGGCGGCTGCCACGTTTGCCCATAGTTTGGTATGGCTGATTTTCCCTGTGGCCGGATTAGATACCAAGCCGCCCAGCCATCGGAAAAAGGCGGTTATTTGCGACGCTTTTTTTTGGCTGCGCGTTTCGCGGCGGCTACCCCGCTCTTGCGGTGGGCTTGCGTCCAACATCCCTGAGTCGGCATGGCGTAGCGAATGCCTAGGTCGCTGTGGCTGAAATCGGGCTGCATGGCTGCGGTCATTAGGGCGATGAGTGACTTTTTTGACATGGTTTGTCTCCCTTTAATCAGTGTTATCTGCAGACGCGTGAATCAGGTTTTGCGCCACACGGCGTACCCATCCCTTGCCGAAAGAAGTGAACGTACCGAGCTTGGTATAAAAGACCAGACGCTCGGCGTTGAACCGCAATAAAAGGTCGTTTTCGGGAAGGGAATTGATGGCTTTGAGGCTGATTTCGCCGATGATTCCATCGTCCGGCACGCCTGCGGCGCGTTGGAGCATACGGGTGGCATTGCCGTAACCGTGGTTGACGCAGGCATCGAAGAATTGGAAAGCGACCGCTTCAGGCATTTTGTCGGCGTGGTAACGCTCCCAAAACGCTTTACGGTAAATGCCGATTGCCTGTTCACGCGTCATGGCACGCATGGAGCCGGTAAAGCCGTTTGCCATTGCGGTACGCTTAGTGATGCCCCAATTGGTTTCGCCGCCGGGGTCTTGAGGGTGATTGACGTAACCGCCCTCGTGGGAGAGGACGCGGTTGATGAATTGGTTGAATTTGATGGACATAAAAAATCCCTGTATTGAGGTTGAAATCAATACAGGGATTTTAGAAAAGGCCGTCTGAATGGGCTTTTAATGGAGGTTAAAACTCGTTCTAGATTTTGGGTTTCTTCTTTCCCATGAGTTTTTTAAACTCTTCTTTTCGGCTTTTAATTAAATTCCCAGGTAAGAATACAGAATAAAAAATGGAAATACAGGCTAAAAATAAATAGCTCCGTTCAAGCCAAAAAATGGCTGGTTCATTTTTGTATTCTTCTTTATGAGCCAACAAGATGGCAATAAAAACACAAACCAATACGGCAAGATATGTGTAAAAAAGTAAGGAATGTTTTATATACCGTTGTTCTTGTACGCCTTCACGAATTTGAATTTGTCGCCAATTTGCATCTTCATCAAACCTCATATTACTAAACAATGTCATAATGGCAATTAAAAAACCGGCTAAGATTGCAAATACGTTAATAATTAAATCAACGGCCTTCTCGTTCCCATGAACAAAAGGTTGCCCTTTCCATGCTAAAAATGCTGATATACAAGCCATCAACATAAAACGTAGTAAGGGCAGGTATTTTTTCATTGTTCAGTTAAGTTTCTGCTTTGGAGTTCTAGGAAATATTCACTGATTGCTGTAAATGCTGAGCCAGGAAGTAACGAGTTGGCTTCATCGTATCGACCAATTCTAACAGATTTAGACAGTTTTACATCAGAAGGCTTAATCACTTCACCTTGTTGCGTGGTAATAGAAAATCCTTGATTAACTGTTTCATCATCAATAATTTCCTCTGCCTGTTCCTGCATTAAAGATTGTGCTTCGATGCTGGCTCTCGAATTACCATTTAGTAAGACTTCTAAATTGATATGAATTTCGGATTGTGCTTCCAATTCCTCATCACTCAATTCGCTTGTAAATACACTACCGACCTTCCCTAATGCTTTCGCAATGGTTGAACGGCTATTTTGATACAGTCTATCTCTGGATAATTGATATGCCGAAGCATCTAAAGTAATGCTTTTCACTCCATGTTGTTGTATCAATGACAACTTATCGCAATTTCCTACTGCTTTGAATTCAATATTAAAGAGAACAATATTCGGATTGCTCTCTCTTAATTTATTGCTTAGTAAACTTAAATAAGAAGCAACCGTTGATGCTGACAAAAAACCATGTCCGCAAAAAATTACATGGTGCCCAACAATATACAAAAAAGCCTCTTTACGCAAAAAGGAATATCCACTTGGAGGAGCTTGTGTTCCACCATGATCATCTTGCTGTACAGGTTTATTGCTCATAGTGCGGATATGTTCGTCTTTTGTACCGCTGCCAATGTGTATCAGTAATCCACCAATTGAATTGCCTTTTGCATCTTTAGGATCCAGAGTTCTATGCATGATTTGGGTAAGCTGATTGTATTGTTCAATTTGTGTATCTTGAACAGTAGGAGCAGCTGACAAGACCGTTCTTAACGCCGCTTCCAAATCGAATAGATCATGATCTGCCTGTGCACGTAAATAATGAATGGTTTTAGTAGTTTTTTTTGCCATTTGTACAGTCCTTTCTCTTTTAATATCTGTGTCGAAAAAATAAATTCAGACGGCATCAATTCAAATCTTTCAACACCTGAACCACCTGCCCGATGACCTGTATGTCGGGGTAGTTTTTAATGCGTTTTAAAATGCACGGCCGCTTCAATTGCTTAATATCCGTTTCAGAACACCAGCGCAGCCAGAATGCCGGAGTGTCCTAAATGCCGTCTGAAAATTTCAGACGGCATTTTTTTCTTTATCGGCCAGAGTTGACAATATTTGTGCGAAGCGTTGTAAAGCGTGGCGATCGGCTGTTTCCAATTTTCTGAAAATATCCAGCAAATCCTGCTCTTCAGGAATGGCGGTCAGTTTTTGAAGCTGTTGGCCGTAGCGGTGTACGGCAGACCTACCGATTTCATAACCCTGATGTTTCAACCATTCGCTGTGTTGTGTGTAGCCGCTAAAACGGCTTTTCCGAATTTCATCATCAAGCTGCCTGCGGACATCATCGGGCAGCATTTCTACCGCGCTGCGTTTCCCCATTATCCGTTGCTCACTTTACCAGGCGCAGCTTGGGCTTTTTTCTCTGCCCTGCGCGCAACCATCAGAATCATTTCACGGTCGGCAGCTGCCGCTTCACGGAACAGGGTAAGCAGTTCTTTTTCTTCGGCACTCAAGGATTCAGACAGCATGGCCGCTGTTTCGCCGCGTCTGCCGTGCATGACGTATTGAACGTCTATACCCACCTTTTCAAATTGGAAGAAAAGTTCCGCTTTTGGCTGGCTGATGCCACGTTCATAATCCCCCCACATTCTTCCTGAAACCCCACATTTTTCAGCGATTTCAGCTTGAGTCATTTTTAATTTTTTTCTTTCTTCTTTCAATCGGTTGCCAAAAAAGGAAGAATTATTCATAAATATTCCTTGCAAAATAGGAAGAATTCTTCCTATAATTTCCACATCGAAACACAAACACCCTAAATCATCACGAGAAAGGACGAAAAAATGAACACTTTGAAGGCTCATGCGCGACAGCTCATGATGGATCACATACACCCAGCTACGGGAAAAAGCTTGTTTACTTTAAAACAAGCCAAGACCCTGCTGCTGCACAACAGACCGGATGTTTATCGTGCAAAGAAACCTAAAAACAAACACATTATATCACACGAAAGGCATAAATAACATGGAAAAACCTTTAAATTTCAAGCCTATTCCCTATCCGCAAACGCGCGAGAGCGCGGCCGTGTGGTTTAAGCGCAACGGCGTGTGCAAGGCGCATTGGGCGAAATATTTCAATTTGGAGCGCACCACGGTGGAGCACCTCTTGCGCGGCAAGCTGAAAGGCAATTTCGGCAAAAGCCACGAAGCGGCGGTTTTGCTGGGGCTGAAGGAGGATGCGGATGGCGGTAAGTAAAAAGGCGCAGCGGCTGTTGCGGGTGTTTTTGGCGATGGACGCGCATCCGATTATCGGCATCAGCAATAAGGAGCTTTCAGACGGCCTGGTGGCGGCCGGGCTGGCGGTACGGCTGGACAACGGCAACTATGCCTACAGCGTGCGGACGCTGCAGATCGCGGAACGCTTCCGGCAGCAGCAGGAAAGGCTGACGGCGAAGCTGAAAGAGATACACGACCGCACCAGCAATGTCTGGTAAGTCAAAATGGACGCCGGCGTCCATTTTGAAAAACAACTAACCAAATGCGACACCAGCGTCGCATTTGAAGGAGCTAAAAATGGCAACAGAAATCTTAGGGCATATGGTTGATGCATCGGCAACAGAACTGGCTTTGCACAGCGCGAATGTGATGAAGCAGTGGGGCAATGGCGAAACCTACAATGAAGATGTATGGGTTGAGAGAGCCAAGCTCGCAACACGCAAAACAATGGAAGGGATGTTTGAGCTTGGTCAGGCTTTAATTGTTTTAAAAGAACATATGACTTGGAAACAGTTCGCAGACGTCTGCGAAGTCTTAGGAATGTCGGTTAGAGCAGCACAACAACTTGTTCAAGCCACCCAACGCTTTGCCACGCCGCAAATGCAGAAAGCCGCGCCGAAGCTGATGGATTTGGGCAAGTCAAAGCTGCTGGAACTCTTGGTCGAAGAAGACGTTACGTTGGTGGGTTTGTCCGAAGGAGAAGAAGTCAACGGCATGACCTTTGACGATGTGGATCGAATGACGGTGCGCGAGCTGCGCGTCGCCCTGCGCGAAAGCCGTGAAAACCTCGCCGCCAAAGACGAAGTGATGAAAATCAAAACAGCCAAAATTGATGAGCTGGCCGAGAAGCTGGCTAAGAAGCAAACCGTTGTAAGAGAGCCGAAGGCGGAAGACGTAGGCAGCGAGTTGGCGATGCAGTTAACAAGCCTTGAGGTCGGTATCCGCAGTCAAGTGAGCCGTCTGAAAGATTTGTTCGACCAACTTAATGCGCACGGCGAGGCGCATGGATTTGACCACCGCGCGAAGATGGTCGGCACGCTCAATCAAATTATTTTGGATTGCGAGCAACTGCGCGAAAGCTATGCCCTGCCGACTGAAGCACCGACAGACAATGTGCCGGAATGGTTGGGCGGTGAAACGGGAGAAGGCGATGAATCCGGCAATGATTGAGCGTCTTAAGGCAGTCGAGAATCAGGCGGAAGCAATGGGACGTGGCGCACGCTCTGCATATCTTAAGCAGCAGGCACAGGAATTGGGCATCAGCCTTGCCACGCTATACCGCAAGCTGGAGGCGGTTAGCGTCAAGCCGACGCGCAAACGGCGCAGCGATGCGGGCAAGACGGAGCTTAAACCGGAAGAAGCCAAATTGATTTCGGCGGTTTTGGTGGAGGCGATGAGGCGCAACGGCAAGCGGTTGATGTCGGTGCGGCAGGCGGTGGAAATGCTGCGTGCCAACGGAAAAATCGAGGCGGCGCGGATTGATGGGGAAACCGGGGAAGTCATCCCCCTTTCTGAAAACACCATTACCCGGGCTTTACGGGAATACAAGCTGCATCCCGACCAGCTTTTGCAGCCCGAACCCGTCAGCCGCATGAAATCGGAACACCCGAACCATTGTTGGCAAATCGACCCGAGTTTGTGCGTTTTGTATTACCTGCCGCGTCAGGGCAAGGATACGGGGCTGCGGGTGATGAAGGAAGAGGAGTTTTATAAAAACAAGCCGAAAAACGTCGTCAAAATCGAAAACGACCGCGTCTGGCGGTACACGGGGACAGACCATGCCTCCGGCACGATTTCGGTGCGTTATTACTTCGGCGGCGAAACCAGCGCGAACCTCTGTGATTTTTTCATCTACATGATGCAGGCGAAAAAAGATATTGGAAAAGACCCGTTTCGCGGCGTACCGCGCATGGTCATGCTTGACCCAGGCAGTGCGAATACTTCGGCGGCGTTTAAAAATTTGTGCAAGTCCTTGGATGTGCATGTGCAAATCAACAAGCCGGGCAATCCGCGTGCCAAAGGGCAAGTGGAAAAAGCCAACGATATTGTGGAAACGGCATTTGAGAGCGGATTGCGCTTTACCGAGGTACACGACATCGACCAGCTCAATGCTTTATCGGAACGCTGGATGCGTTACTACAACGGTACGCAAAAACACAGCCGCCACGGCATGACCCGCTATCAGGCGTGGAACAAAATCAAACCCGAGCAGCTCATCCTGCCGCCGCCTGCTGAATATTGCCGAGAGCTTGCCGTCAGCGCACCGAAAGAGGCGAAAGTCTCGGCGGATTTGGAAATCCGCTTCGGCGGACGGGTATATAGCGTGAAAGGCATCAAGGGGATTTTGGTAGGTCAGAAGGTTTTGGTCGGCAAGAACCCTTGGGAGGCAAACGGGGCGCGGGTCGCCACATATGACGCGGAGGGCAACGAGGTTTGGGTATCCGTACCCGAAGTCGTTTTTGACGAGATGGGCTTCAGGGCCGATGCGGCAGTCATCGGGGCGGAATACAAAGCCCCAGCCGATACAGACGCGCAGCAGCACCGCAAAGAGCTGGACAAGCTGGCGATGGGTGCGGAAACGCTGGAGGCGGCAGCCGCCAAACGCAAAGGCAAGGTAGTCCCATTCGGCGGCGAAATCGACCCGTACAAACATCAGGAAGATACACTTGCCGCGCGAAATACGCTCTTTATGCCCAAACAAGGACAGCAGATGGCGTACAACCGGATGGAGGTCTCGGAGCAGGTATTGAGCAAGGTCGAAATCGCCAAACGCTTAAAACCCCGCGTCGAGGCAGACGGCGGCGACTGGAAACAGGCAGTGTCGGTCATCCTCAAACACTACCCGGAAGGTGTGACCGAGGGCAGGCTGGAAGAGGCGTTTGAACGTATCCGGACAAGATGCCGTCTGAAACTTTTGAAAACCGGTTAGGTTTCAACCGAAAAGGAAAACACGATGAAACAGAGTTTTCAGAAAATCGGCAAATCCTATGCGGCGGCGGCAGCCGAAATCGGATGCAGTAAGCCGATGCTGGTGGCGGTGGTCAATCACGGGCAATGGCCGAAAAAAAACGCAGCCGAGCTGCAAAGGAAATTGAAACAATTTTTTGAAACGAATGGTGCGGAAATCCCAGCGAGCCTGAGAAACGAGCCGGAAGCCGCACCTGCCCAAGCAACTTACGAAGACAAGGACAATGAGATGTTACTACGAAAAGCAACTTTAAACCAATCGGCAAAACAACATTTTAGCTTATTCCGCGACCCGTTTAACGACGAAATCCAGTCTGCGGACGATGTGTATATGACGCCGGATGTGCGCTATGTGCGCGAGGCGATGTTTCAGACGGCCTGCCACGGCGGTTTTGTGGCGGTGGTCGGCGAAAGCGGCGCGGGTAAATCTACACTGCGTGAAGACCTGCAAGACCGCATCAACCGCGAAGGCCGACAAATCATCCTGATCGAGCCTTATGTGCTGGCAATGGAGGACAACGACCAAAAAGGCAAAACGCTTAAGGCGGTACATATTGCCGAGGCCATTTTGGAGGCGGTGTCGCCCGGGACCGGCCCGAAACGCAGCCCGGAAGCACGTTTCCGCCAAATCCACCGCGCTTTGTCGGAAAGTGCAAAAGCCGGCAACAAACACCTGCTCTTGATTGAAGAGGCACACGGCCTGCCGTTGCCGACCCTGAAACACCTGAAACGCTTTTTCGAGCTGAAAAACGGATTTGAACGCCTGCTCGGGATTGTCTTAATCGGTCAGACGGAGTTGGCACAAAAACTCAGCGAAAACAATCCTGCGGTGCGCGAGGTGGTGCAACGCTGCGAGGTGGTTACGCTCTTGCCGCTAACCGACGGCAAGCTCGAAGGCTATCTCAAGCACAAATTTGCCCGCGTCAATGCGGATATGGCGAAGATTTTAGATCAGAGCGCGATTGATGCGGTTGCCGAGCGTCTGACAGTCAAAAGCCGCACGAGCAAGGGATTGGAAACCAACAGCCTGCTCTATCCACTGGCAGTCAACAACTTGGTGGCGGCAGCGATGAATCAGGCGGCGGAGCTTGGTTTTGAGATGGTTGACGGCGATGTAGTACGGGGAGTGTGAGATGAAAAGAAACGAAATCGCACCGGCTGTCATCATCGTATTGCTCTCCATCGTCATTATGGTACAGGCGGTGATGGCGGAATCCTGCCGGCAGCATCCACCCGTGCAGATAAACGAATACGACAAGGGACAGTACCGATGAAAACCGTTTGTCCGATTTGGGTTTGAAAAATACAAGCCCTTGCTACGGCTATATATTTTTTACCCTCTGATTTTAATAACTATTTGATTTATAAGGAAATACGAAATGCAAGTTTTAAAAAGACACGCGCTGCCAGCGTGGTGCGGCGCGGCGTTTTGGCGGTGGGTGCCGGTGGGGCTGCTGACGGGCATCTGGTGGGTAGTCGCGGTGTTGGCACTGCATACCTGCGCGCCCGAGCCTGCGCTCAAAGCGGCGGAGCCGTCCAAGATGGAGGCAATGCGGCGCGCGGCGGACGAGGAGTCGGCACGGGTTAAAGGTATATATGAACGAATGAGCGATGAAGAACGGATGCGGGGGGTGGTGTATGAACCGTAAACGCCCCCCGAAACGGATACGCAAACTAGCACTGAAACGCGCCATCGCCGAAATCCGCGCCAAATACGGCGCAAAAGCCATCACGAAAGGAGACGGAAAGTGAACCAAAAAGCATTGACCAAGCTGAAAAAATGCAAGATTTGCGGACAGGACAAACCGGAGGCGGCGTTTGCCTGGCGTTTTGACGCGGCAAAACGCGTACGCGTGCGTTCTGAGGTGTGCGCCAAATGTTGGCAAAGTCAGGGCGGCAGGCACACCTTGCCCCAATTTAAAAAGATGGACGAACCGTTTGCCGGATACGAATCGCAAACCAAACGTCGCAGCGAGTATCCCAAAGCACTTGAAATTTTAGATAACAAATACTGGACGGCGACGGATACGCGTCAAACAGATGCGGCATGGGCGCAACAGTTTTGGACGGAGCGAAGTCAATGAAAGTACGCTGCCCTACCTGCGGCGCGGTGATGAGCTTGGATGTATTAATCGCCCATGACGATGCCCGTGAAGCACTGATTGCCCTGACCGGCATTTCAGACGACCTTTTTAAGGCGGTATTGCGGTATCTGACGCTGTTTCGCCCCGCTGAAAAGGATTTAAGTTTTAACCGAGTTTCAAAGCTTGTCGGCGAGATTGCGCCGATGATACGGGAGGGCGAAATCGTGCGTAACCGAAAAACGTACCCGGCCCCGCGCGAGGCTTGGATTTGGGCGGCAACGCGATGCCTTGAGGCACGGGACGCGGGAAAACTGACACCGCCACTGACCAGCCACGGTTATTTGTTGGAAAACATTACGTTTTGGTCGCCTGAAAAGACGGCGGGAACGGCGGTTTTGCCCTCTCCCCAACCATCTCACACGAGAGAGGTGGCAAGCACCAAATTGAGGAGCGGGTTGGGCGGCTTGATGGAGTGGTCAAATGGAGGAAAACAATAGCTGGCTGAAAAAAGCAATCGCGCAGGGTTTCATGATGCTCGCCGCCCTAAATCTCAAAGGCCGCCCCGCTTCGGCGGATTTGACCGCCGTTGCCGAACTTTGGTTGGGCATACTAAGCGGACGATCGTGGCAACTGGAACAGGATGAAATCAGGATACAGGCAGCCTTTAGGGATATCGCGGCATCCTCGTCAGAGTGGCCAAATCCTGCCGACCTTATCAAACACCTGCCTCCGCCCGAAATCAGGATGGTGCCGAGGCTGGAAAAGAAGCACCGCCCGACGGAATACGGCAAAGCGCAGTCCGCCGAGCTGAAAAAGATTGTCGGCAGATTGAAAAACGCGCCCTGTATGGACAGGGACTGGATACACGGACCGAGGCATCGGTCGGTGGACGAATGTAAAAGGATTTATGCCGAAAGGCAGAAAGGAAACAAATAATCAAATGAGTACGTTTTTTGACAATCAGGAATCCGACTTAATACACGAATTTCTGACGGAATACTGGGAAGAGTTTGAAAAATTCGCTGGCAATAACGGATTTGATGACGATTTATTGAAGCAAATATCAATGGAATTGGACGGACGTAGGAAACATTATGAGTAACTTAGACATGAAACAATACAAACAGGATGCCAAAGGTAATCTCGTGCCGCTGGCCAATATTAAAGAAATTGACCTGCTGCGCGACGAGCTGGTGCAGGAAATCGCTGCCAAAGCCCGCGCGGTACAAGATAACTTAATTGCTTTCAAACGCGAGGCTATGGACGATATTGCGGCGTTTGTACAGTTGAGTGCCGATCGCTATGACGTGAATGTCGGCGGTAAGAAAGGCAATATCAGCCTGCACAGCTTTGACGGCGCATACCGCGTCAACCTTGCCATGCAGGATACGTTGGTATTCGACGAAGGTTTGATTGCCGCCAAAGCCCTGATTGACGAATGCATCAACGAATGGACGGAAGGCAGCCGCACGGAATTGAAAACGCTGATTAACGCGGCATTTCAGGTGGACAAGGAAGGCAATATCAGCACCGCCCGCGTCCTCGGACTGCGCCGCCTGCAAATCACCGACGAAAAATGGCGGCAGTCGATGGATGCGCTCTCCGACAGTTTGCAGGTGCATATCAGCAAGCCGTTTGTGCGGGTGTATCAGCGCGGCGAGGATGGGGAGTATCAGTTGATGAATTTGGATGTGGCGAAGGTGTGAACATGGCGACGGTAAACATCCTCATCAGCGATCAGCCAGGCGGCTTGTTTGTCAAGCTGACTTCGGACGAACCGATGCCGAAAGATGACGAAGACGGTGGTAGCATCGCCCAAAATGCAGGTCTTATCTGCCTAGCTGTCCTCAAGAGTGAAATTCGGCAGATAACCGGCAGGGAGATGGATGTAGTCCATATTCAATGAACCAACCGCGCGGCACGGTCTGCCGCATTTAAACCTAAACAGGAGTCAAAAAGTGAATAAATCTGAATTAGTACAAGCTGTTGTTGCCGAAACCAACCTGAGCCAGGCTCAAACGGCAAAAGTGGTGGATGCCGTCATCGGTGCAATCAAGCAGGAGCTGGCCAAAGGCGGCGAGGTCGCACTGGTCGGATTCGGTACGTTTTACGTTGCCCAATCCGCCGAGCGCAAAGGCCGTAACCCGAAGACCGGCGAGCCGTTGACTATTGCCGCCACCAAAACGCCTAAATTCCGTGCCGGAAAACCTTTGAAAGAAGCGGTAAACAGATAAGCAAACCATTCTTTAAAACAGGCCGTCTGAAATGTTTCAGGCGGCCTTTTTCTATCCGCTCCGTATGTTTGCCAAGTGGTTCAATTCAGGCTAAAATGATATTATTCATTGATTTTAATGGAAAAAGTGAAACGGCGTTTCACTTTTTGAGGTTTGTGGGAAGAAAAAATGGAAACCCGTGCTCAGAAAAAACAGCGGTTGATACGGCTCATCCATGTGGCTAAAACCCAGTTGATGATGGACGACGGCGAATACCGCGCGCTGCTCGCCAATCTGTCATGCGGCAAGACGAGCAGTACCAAGTTATCGGTCGAGGAGCTGGAGCTTGCCGTGCGGGCTATGAAGATGCGGGGCTTTGTGGTTGCCACTAAGGCGCAGGCGGCATCAGGCAAACCTGATTTGCCGGTGCATATGCCCAACCGCATGATAGAGGCGCAGGTCAAAAAGATACGCGCGCTTTGGTTGGAGCTGCACCGTTTGGGCGAGGTGCGAAGCCCGTCTGAATTGAGCCTGGCTCGATTTGTCAAACGCATGACGGGCATAGATTATCATGGATGGTTGGGGACTGATGACGCAATACGGGTCATCGAACATCTGAAGAAGTGGAAAGTGAGGATGGAAAATGGCGGACAACAGAGTGCCTGAGCTGGTGGCGGATTTGGAAGACCAAGCGGTTGCTTGCTTGATGTCGGTATTGCCGATGGAGCGGCAGCAGGCGGTCGAGGTATCTAAAAAGCTGTCCCATCATCTGACCAGCAACTGGGGCGGGCAGTTGATTTATTTCCCAAAAAACCTTTTGGGCAGGGTATCGGAACGGGATATGCAAATTTACAAGGAGTTTGACGGTAAGAATCATGCAGGCCTTGCCCGAAAATACGGTCTGACCGTACAGCACGTTTACCGCATCGTCAAGTAGGTTGGAATGGCAGAGCGGGCGAAAAAACAGGCAGATTTGTTTTCGTAAGTACACCGTATAATTAAAACATCGGTCAGGTTTAGCCCTGACCGATTTTATATTGCGTTTCTCTTTGCGGTCGGGGGTTTGCCCACCCTGAAACCGAAACGCGCTAAAAACGCAAATTTGGCGTATTTGTTTTTATTAGCCCCGATTAAAAGATTGGGGGAGGACAACGGTTCATGATGATCCTGCTGCCGATATGGCAGTATGACCTCGAAAGGAATCTATATGTCTTTATCAACAGAAGAAAAACAACTGTATGCCGGTTTTATCCATAATGTGTACAATGGTGCCGTCCATGCCGATGCGGACGATATTACGCCTGAAGTTGCTGATATTTGCGACAAGCTTGCAACCGCCATTGCCCAATGTTCACAAAAAATGGTTTGGCCTGAGGCTATGTTTCGTGAATTTTACGGACGACCATTCTTGTCTTTAAGAGCAGTATTGAAAGCATTGAAAAAGCTTGCACAATCTTCAGTCAAGAAATGGATTGAAACAGTAGCAACAGACAGACGCTATCGTATATGCATGGCGACCGCTGCATTGAATTGGCGGTCGGCTTTGGAAATGGAGCTTATGGGAATTTGACGGGTTATGCTGGAAAAAATTATCGACTTTCTGATGCTTCTTGACGAACGCCTCCCCTTTGTCAAAAACCGATGGGGGACTTTATTGATGTCGTTGCCGTTTACGCTCCTGCTGCTGATTACCGACGGTAAAACTATCCGTATGCTGCTGTCGGAAACATCTTGGGGCGTATGTGCCGTATGCTTCGTATTGGCATTTATATGGTTTTTCTGTCGGACAGACCGTTGGTTGAGGTTTTTACCGTATATCTGTATCGCTAAAATTGCTGTTTCATTCTTGTAAACGACAAACCGCCCGCCTTAGGGCGGTTTTTTACTGCCTCCGGCAAACATCTGCCGAAATAAGTTTTAAACCCGATTAAAAGCCGTTTCAGACGGCCTTTGCCACAATAGCCTCATCCATACGATGAGGCTTTTTTATGTCTTACGAAATTTTCCGCGCAGGCACGCGCACCGATGCAAACGGCAATACGGTAACGATTACCGAGGCCGACCTTGCCGCCGCCGCGCAAGCCTACGATCCGAAGGTGCATGAGGCTCCTATTGTGGTCGGCCACCCGAAGGCGGACGCGCCGGCTTACGGCTGGGTCAGTGGACTGAAAGCTGAGAACGGCGTACTGACGGCGGATTTTGACCAAGTCGATGAAGGCTTTGCGGATTTGGTTAAAGCCGGACGATATAAAAAAGTGTCGGCGAGTTTTTACCCTCCTACCAGCCCGAACAATCCCAAACCGGGCATTTGGACGCTGCGCCATGTGGGCTTTTTGGGCGCGCAACCGCCCGCAGTCAAGGGTTTGTCCCCCGTCAGTTTTGCCGAAGGCGAAGTTTATGTCGAGTTTGCCGAAGAACCGCAAGAAATCGGCTTATTGCGCCGATTACTGAGCATGGCGGGTTTGAAACCTGCCGAATTTACCGAATCACCCCACAACCCATCCGAAGAACCCCATGAAAACAAGGAGACCCCTATGTCGCTGGAACAAGAACTTGCAGCCGAAAAGGCCGCCCGCGAAGCTGCCGAGAAGAAGGCCGCCGAATCACAGGCGGAATTGAAAAAGCTGCAAGACGAGCAGAATGCCGCCCTGCGCGATGGTGCGCATGAGCAGAATGCTGAATTTGCCGAAGGCTTGGTCAAGGCAGGCCGTCTGAAACCTGCCGACAAGGATTTGGTCGTCAAGGTTTTGGATTTTGCCGAATACCCTGACGACGTAACCGCCGACTTCGGCGAAGGCAGTAAGAAGCAGCCTTTGTCTGCCGCACTGCATGCATTTTTTACCGCTGTCCTGCCTAAGCAGATTCAGGGCGGCGAGATGGCTAAAGGTGAAACGCCGTCGGGATTGGCGGCAGACTTTGCCGAAGCGTCGGACCCGGAAGCCTTGAGCCATCACCAACGTGCATTGGCATTGGCGGCGAAGGAAGGTATCCCTTACGAAGAGGCTGCCCGCCGTACTATTGCTTAATCATCAACCCGTCAAATGCGACGACGTCGTCGCATTTGACCTGAAAAAGGATAAAACATGAGTGCATCTCATTTGCGCGGTCTGCGCGGCCAGCTTGATCCGGTTTTGACCAATCTCGCACTGGGCTACAAGCAGGCAGATTTTATTGCCGAGAAAATCTTCCCGGTGGTGTTTACTGAAAAAGAAGGCGTGCGTGTGCCGGTGTTCGGCAAGGGTTCGTTTGTCGAGTATCAGACCGAACGTGCGGTCGGTGCGGCATCGAATGTGATTACGCTGGACTCCCCAAGCTTTATGCCGGTTGTGTTGGAAGAACATGATTTGGCCGCCGGTGTGGATTACCGCGAACAAGCCGAATCCATGTACGACGAGCGCGCCAAGGCAACACGCCGCGCGGTCAAGGGCGTGCAGCTGCGTCAAGAAATCGAAACTGCCGCCCTCCTGCAAAACAAATCGGCTTATCAGTCAGGTTTCAGCAAAGATTTGGCCTCCACCAAAAAATGGAGCGATAGAAACTCTGATCCGTTGGCAGACATCGAGATCGCCCGCGAAACGGTTCGCGCAGGCTGCGGTGTACGCCCGTCGGTGCTGGTGGTAGGCGCGAGCGTGCTGTCGGCACTGAAACGCCACAACAAGCTCATCGGCGCACTGGGTGAAAATGAACGCAAGTCCCTGCTCACGGTCGAGCAGCTGAAAAATCTGCTGGAGCTGGACGACATCATCGTCGGCGAGGCGGTATCTACACCTGCCGCCAATAAGGACACCCAAGATATTTGGGGCAAATTCGCCAGCCTGATTGTGCGTCCGCATACGGCTTCCGGTGGCAATGACGAGGGTGAGCCGAGCTTCGGTTATACCTTCCGCCGTCGCGGTATGCCGGTAGTTGACCGCTACGAAGAGGTTGGCGGCAAGGTGGAATACGCGCGCTATACCGACATCCGCAAAGCGGCAGTGGTCGGCGGTGCATGCGGTTTCTTGTTTGAAAACGCGGTTGCGTAATCGGTAAAACGCCGTCTGAAAGGCTTCAGACGGCATCAAGGAGGGAAATATGGCACAAACGAAACAAGTGGTCTTGGTAACCACGGTCAAAACATCAGGCAAGGTGGTCAAAAACCGCTTTGTGGATTTCACAGGCAAACAGGCAGCAGCCGGTGTGAAAGTTCTGGGTACTGCTACTTTGGATGCGGATGCGGGCGAAATGTTGGCCGTTGATGTATTGGGTATCGCCTTAGTTGAGGCAGGCGGCACGATTGCCGTCGGCGATGAAGTAGCAGCCGATGCGCAAGGCGCGGCAGTCAAGGCGGCAGGTAATGCCAAGGTTGCCGGTACGGCGCGCTCTGCGGCGACAGCGGCGGGCGAAGTTATCCAAGTATTTTTGAAAGGCTGATCATGGCTAAAGTTTATATCGCAAACACTCCGTTGATTTTGGAAAACGAACAAGGCGGCCAATTTCGTGTCGAGGTCGGCGAAGCGGTCGAATTGACGGCGGAGCAGTACGAATCGGTCGCGGCACACGTTACCCCGACACTGACAACCGGCGAAGAGCCGGATGCGCAACAAAATGACACCCCGCCGTCCGAAGATACGCCGTCAGATGATACAGGCAATGCCCCTACGGGCGAAGTTGAAAAGCCGAAACGCGGTAAAAAATCGGCAGCAGCCGAAGGGGCGGAGTAAGCCATGTATATCGGCGCGGATGATTTGACGGCTGCGATGGGCCAAATGGAGTTGGTGCAACTGACCAACGACAATGCGCGCGGGACAGAACCCGACGCTCAGGTCATTGATGCGGCAGTGCGTTATGCCTGCGATTTGGTGGACGGATACCTGCGCGGCAGATATGTGCTGCCGCTGAAGGACACGCCGACGGTGTTGCAGCCTTTGTGCATCAACATCGCCCGCCATTTTTTGCACAGCCGCCGCATCAACCGCGCCGACTTTCCGAAACCGCTGGAAACTGCCTACAACGCAACCATTAAGACGCTGGAAGCCATCCGCGACGGCAAGATTCACATCGGCATCGCCGCATTGGACAAGCCGTCGCAACCCGAGCCGGGCACGTATCACGTCCGAGCGCGCGACAAAATGGATTTAGGAGGCTACTGATGAGCGCGACACGTCCGATTATTGATGCGGTAGTAGAACATTTGCAGGCCGCTATCCCGTGGGTCAGCGTTGAGGCTTTCCCCGAGCGTCCGTCCGAATACCAATTTATCCATCCGGTCGGAGCAATCTTGGTCGGATACGGCGGCAGCAAATTTGGCGAAATCGAGCAGCTCGGTCGTATTGCACAGCAGCGCGATGTCAGGTTGGTGTTGACCGTTTTCGGCAGCAGCCTTAATGCGGATGACGGCACGCTGGCGATTTTGGACGAGGCACGTCTTGCTATGGTTGGTTTCGCGCCGCCGAACTGCCGCCCCTGCCACCTGATTAGCGAGGAGTTTTTGGCCGAGGATGCTGGCGCATGGCAGTATCAGCTTGTCTTGCAAACTGAGACTCAGCAGGTTGAAGTTTGCCATGAAGAAAAACGCCTCCTCTTCGTCGCTGCCCGCTATCGCCGAACCGACCAAGACCTCAATTCCGATTTAAAACCTAAAACATAGGAGTATCCATTATGGCAGCAGCCTACCATCACGGCACGGAGACCATCCGCATCAACGGCGGCTCCAATCCCGTCTATACCGTTGACGGCGCAATTACCGCCATCGTCGGCACTGCGCCAGTCGGCGCGGTCAATGAGCTGACGGTATGTCAAATTAAAAAAGATTTTGCCCGATTCGGCGGCGGGCTGACCGCTCAAGGCTTCACCCTGCCCGATGCCGCACACATCTGGACGCGCTACGGCAGCGGTGTCGCTTATGTTGTCAATGTTTGCGACCCTGCCAAACATAAGACAACCGTCAGCAACGAAGTATTGGCGGTTGATCCTGACACCTTGACAGCCAAAACCGCCAAGCCTGCCCTGCAAAGCGGCTACGCGGTTTCAGACGGCAACAGCCCCCTGACCGAAAACACGCACTACACCATCAACACGCTGACGGGCGAAATTGTGTTCAAAACCAAACCGTCCGCACCGGAAATCAGCTACACCTATACCGACCCGACGAAAGTGACCGAAGCCGACATTATCGGCGCATATGTGGCGGCAACGGGAAAACGCACCGGTTTGGAACTCTTGACCGAAGGTTTCAACCGACAAGGCGCGGACGCGAAAATTATCATCGCCCCCGAGTATGACGGCAATGCCGGAGTCCGCGCAGCAATGGAAATCATTGCGGGCAAATTGAAAGCCATCGCCTATGCCTCCGCGCCGAAAGGCACAGGCTTGGGCAAGGCTTTGGAAGGACGCGGTCCGTTGGGCAGCATCAATTTCCAAACTTCGTCCGACCGCTGTCAGCTCTTTTACCCCTACGTCGTCGGTTTGTCGGGCTTGGAAAGCCTCGCTGTCCACGCCGCCGGCCTGCGTATGAAAACCGATGTGGAACAGGGCTACTGGTACAGCATCTCCAACCGCGAACTCTTGGGTGTGACCGGCGTGGAAATCGGACTGACCGCCCGTGCGGACGACCCGCAGTCCGAAACCAACCGTCTGAATGAAAAAGGCATTACGACTGTATTCAACAGCTATGGTACGGGCTATCGTATGTGGGGCAACCGCCTCGCCTGCTTCCCAACGGTTTCGCATATTAAAAACTTTGAAGTGGCACAACGCACCGGCGACATCATCGACGAATCCATCCGTCGCGCAGAGCTGCAATATGTCGACCGTCCGATTGACGATGCCTTAATCGACAGTTTGATTGAGACGGTACGCACCTATTTGGGTACGCTGCCTTCCATCGTAGGTTTCTCGGTCGGTTTGGACTATGACTACGACCTGCCGGATGCGTTCAGTAAAGGCCAAGTGCCGATTGTGTACGACTACACGCCCAAGCTGCCTGCCGAGCGTATGACCAATACCAGCGTGATGACCCGCAAATACCTGGCCAATCTGGTTTCTGCGTCCTAATGCCGTCTGAAAAAAGAAAGGAAACAAGATGAGCGCAATCAATGCAATCTACAATGCCAATGTCTATATCGACGGCAACAGCCTGTTGGGTAACGCATCCGAGTTCAAACTACCCGAGTTTGAGTTTGGGCAGGACGACCATACCGGTTTGGGTATGGTCGGTACCATCAAACTGCCCAACGGCGTAGAAGCCCTGAAAGGCGAAGTCACTTGGAACAGCTTTTATCCCGAGGTGGCGAAGAAGGCATCCAACCCCTTTAAAGCTGTGCAACTGATGGTGCGCGGCAACCTGCAGACCTTCAATGCGTCAGGTTTGGCGGAAGAAGTCCCCATCGTAACCACGGTAACGGCAGTGTTTTCCAAAAACGCCCTGGGCGGCTACAAGCCGAAGGAAAAGGCGGAATTTAGCTCAACCTACCAGGCAACAGAAATCCGCCAAGTCGTCGGCGGGCGCGAAGTGCTGTACTACAACGCGTTCAAAAATATCTACCGCGTGGACGGTCAGGACGTTTTGAACCAAATGCGTAAAAACATTGGTGCTTAATCTTTAAATCGGATTAAAAGCCGTTTCAGACGACCTTTGACACAATCACCGTATCTTTACCGATACGGTGATTTTTTTATTTTTGGAGATGGAAAATGAATGAAGCCAAGAAATTGCAAGAAGATTTGGGTGTAAATACCGTTGTGAAACTGAAATATCCGGTACGGCTGGCGACGGGTCAGATGTTGGAACAGGTAACGCTCCGTCGTTTGCGCGTGGGCGATTTGCGCGCCGTGTCGCACCTGACGAATGAGGCGGAGCAAGAACTGGCCCTGTTTGCCCGCATGACAGGCATGATTCCCGAAGACTTGGATTGTTTGGATTTGGCGGATTGGAAACAGTTGCAGGAAACGTTTCGCCGCATCACGGAATCTGACCAAGACAAATAGTCCTCCTCTTTCAAAGGCTGAAACGCAGCGGCAGCTGCTGTCTGCCGCCGCCGATTTGGCTTGGTGGTTCGGCTGGAGCTCGGATGACGTTTACGCGCTGCCGCTGGACGAATTTGAAGACTGGCAGAAAGAAGCAACCCGCCAAATGAAGGCGGGTTATCGGAGGGGGATGTGATTCAGACTTGGCGGCGGCGTTCTGCTTCGATTTCGCGCTGCAAATCGCGACACCAACCGTTGTCAGGCTCATCTTTTTCAAAAAACGCCTGCCATAACCCGACTGCCGCCAGCCAAACAGCGGAAGCAGCAATAATGACGCAATAAAAAATGCCCGCCAAAACCACGATTGTACCGACGATGAACATATAAAACCCTCACTTTAATGGATGCATATTAGCATATGGCAAGCGATTTAGGTATATCAATCAGAGTTTCCGCCGTTGTCGGCGGAGCTTTGTCCGGGTTGACCCATATCGGCAAGGCGATGGATACGCTGAAAACGACGACCAATACCCTGTCCGAACGTCAGAAGGAACTGGGCAGGGTATTGGAGCGGAACAAAGACCGTTTGGGCGTATCGTCTGCCAAACAGCTATGGCAGGAATACGACAAAATCGGCAATTCCGTCGCCAAACTGACCCGCCAATATGAAAAGCTCAATGCCGTCCGTGCCCAAAGGGCAGTCGTCAGCCGCCAATGGACAGACATCAAAGGGCAATGGCAGGGTGCGCTTGCAGCAGCAGGCACCCTGATTCTGCCCGTCAAAATGTCGATTGAATTTGAATCGGCAATGGCGGATGTGAAAAAGGTGGTCGATTTCGATACGCCGCAGCAATTCAAGGAGATGGAACGGGACATTTTGAAAATGACCCGTAAGATTCCTATGGCGGGCAAGGACATTGCCGCCATTGTTGCTGCTGGCGGACAGTCCGGTGTTGCCCGCGAAAACCTGACGGGCTTCGCCGAAGATGCCGCCAAAATGGGGGGGGCATTCGATATGGCGGCGGGACAAGCGGGCGAATCTATGGCGACGCTGTCCAACGTCTTGCAGATACCCATTCCCAAAATCGGCATATTGGGAGATGCCGTCAACCATCTTTCGGACAATGCGAACTCGAAGGCGGCGGATATTGTCAACGTCCTGACCCGCGTCGGCAGCGACATCAGGCAGTTGGGCATGACGGAAAACCAAGGTGCGGCATGGGGCAGCACCTTTTTGAGTATGGGCAAAGCCCCCGAACTGGCGGCGCAGGCAATGAAGGGCATGATTACTTCGATGTCAGTCATGAAGGCGGGCGGTGCAAAAAAAGAGCTGGCAGAGCTAGGATTGACGACCAAGGAATTTGCCGCCGCTATGGACAAAGATGCCAACGGTGCGATGCTCAACCTGTTGGCTCGGGTCAAGCAGTTGCCGAAGGCGGAACAGTTCCCCATGCTGCTGAAGATGTTCGGCAGGAACTATGCCGACGATGCCATGATGTTGGCAAACAATGTCGGTGAGTACAACCGCCAACTGGCGTTGTTGGAGGAACGGGATGCATCGGGAAACTTGAAGTATCTCGGTTCTATGCAGCGCGAGTTTGCCAACCGTTCGGCAACGACCGCCAATCAAATCCGGCTTTTCAAAAACGGGATTTCGGAACTCGGCATACGGTTGGGCTCGATTGTATTGCCTGCCGTAAATGATTTTTTAAGCAAATGCATCAAGCTGACAAACATGATTTCTGACTGGTCGGAAAAACATCCCGTATTGACGAAAGGGATTGTCGGTACGGCCGCTTCGCTGCTGGCTTTTAAAGTCGGGATGTTTGGCGCGATGGTCGTTGCCAACCGGTCGCGTGCTGCTTATTTGGGAATGAAGGGAGCGGTTTTATCGCTACGGTCTGCCATTGTACTGACCCATACTGTGATGCAAGGCGGAATGGGACTGCATGATGTGCCGGGCCGGTTAGGAAAACTCATACGTGCTTTGGCAGCAGCAAGAACCGCCATGCTCGGTTTCAGCCTGTCTTCGCTGACGGCGATGTGGCCGCTGGTTTTGGCTGTCGGCGCACTTGCCTTGGTCGGATGGATAATTTACAAGGCTTGGAATCCGATTAAGGCTTTTTTTGCCGGACTGTGGGACGGGCTGTTGAAAGGTTTGGAACCGTTAAAGCCTGCTTTTGATGCTCTGGTTTCTGCACTGTCAGATGCTTGGGACGGCATTTATAACGCCATTTCCCCGGTTGTAGATGCCATTTCGTCTGTCTTGGGCGGATTGTGGGATACGGTCAAGCCTTTTATTCAGCCGCTATTGGATTTCTTTGGAGATTTTTTCAGCACCACGCAAATTGCCGAAGGCGGAGCGCGCAGCTTCGGCGAATCGCTAGGCTTGTGGATAGGTGAAAAAATCACAGCGGTCGCCGGTTGGGTCGGCGGCAAAATCGCCGAAATGAAAACCGCCTTTGACGGCGGACTGCTCGGCATCCTCGGCCTGATTCTCAACTGGTCGCCCATTGGCGCGTTCTATTCGGCCTTTGCCGCCGTACTGTCTTGGTTCGGCATTGACTTGCCGTCCAGCTTCACGCAGTTTGGCGCAAACATCATCCAAGGGCTGTGGAACGGGTTGCAGTCCAAATTCGAGTCGGTCAAGGCATGGCTTGCCGAAAAGGCGGCATCGCTCAAACAGGCTTTTGCCGGCGTGATGGGCATCCATTCGCCCAGCCGCGTGTTCCGCCGTTTCGGCGGATGGATGATGGAGGGGCTGCAAATCGGTTTGGACGGGGGCGCGGCGCGTCCGATTGCCTCTATAGCCGATACGGCAGGCCGTCTGAAAAGCGGTTTTACCGACCATATGGGCGCGCTGGCGGCACGGTTGTCTGCGGGCGGCGAGGCATTTGCGTCTGCACGCAATACTCAGGCGGCGGGCGGGATGACCATCAATTACAACCCGACCATCAACGCGCCGGGCGGTAATCCTCAGCAGATTGAGGCTGCGCTGCAGATGAGCTTGCGTGAATTCGAAGCAATGTTCCGCCGCATGATGGACGACAAAGCACGGAGGGCTTATTGATGTATGCGATGTTGGGTGATGTGCGATTTGAGCTTTTAAACAGCTTCACATCGCTTGAGGCGGAACATTCGGCGAACTTTGCCAAGCATGAGGTCTTAAAAGGCCGTCCGCGCCTGCAGGCCTTGCAAAACGAACTGACGACGTTGCGTTTCTCTCTCAAGTTGCATTGGCGGCTGGGTAATCCCGACACGGCTTATAAGGGTCTGCTGTCGGCTTTGGAGGCGCAGCAGGCAGTGTCTTTGGTTTACGGCAGCGGCCGTTTTGCCGGATGGTTTGTGCTTGAGCGGCTGACGGAGCGCACGTTGATTCAGGACGCGCAAGGTCGGACGGCGGCGCGGGAATTGGATGTGGAGCTGACCCAGTTTGTCGGCGACCCGAATAATCCCCTGCCTACGCCCGCAGTCAAGTCGGGCAGGCAAAATCCACTCCTGTCCTTATTACCGGAGAGCGTTCGGGCTCAGGCATCGGATGTAGTGAGGGCGGTTGAAAAAGGTATCAAGGTCTACCGCGCTGCGGAATCGGGCATAGCCGATATGCAGAACCTGATACGCGCGGCCAAAGATTTGAAAAACGACCCGTCAGGGACATTAAATCTGTTGGGGGACGCACTCAATGTCGGTGGCAGCACTTTAGGAAGGCTCAATACCTTGCCGGAAGTAACGGCGGTTTTCGGCGACCTGAAAGGCGCGGCAGAATTTGCGGCACAGGCCGGACAAGCGGCCAACCGGCTGGGCGGAGCCGTCGGCGCATTGCGGGCAGGTTATGAGGGCGGTTCGGTAGGAAGTTGGTTGGATGCGGTGGAAAACGGCGTAGCCGAAGCATCGGATGCGCTGGCAAACGGCTCTGCCGCCGCCCAGGCTTTGACCGGCTATCTTGCGGCAAGAAAGGATAAATGATGAGTGCGGTCATACGCTACACCACCCAAGACGGCGACCGATGGGATTTGATTGCGCACAAGCATTACGGCAACGCACTGTTGATTGACGGTCTGATTGCGGCCAATCCGCACTTGCCTTTGGCGGAGGAGTTCGTGAGCGGGCTGACGGTATTTGTCCCCGTTTTGGAAACCAAACCGAAAAATAACCAAGAGGAGCTGCCGCCGTGGATGCGTTAAGTGCGTTTTTGAAGCTGAAGGGCTTGGACGGCGGCAATACCCATCCGGTTACCATGCCCGATTTCGTCCTGTCTTACGAAGACAAAGATATAACGGCAGATGTTGCGCCTTATCTGATTTCGTTCAGCTATACCGATTATCTTGAGGGGCAGTCGGACGAATTGCAGGTCGATTTTGAGGATACGGACGGCCGCTGGCTGAGTAACTGGTATCCCGAACAGGGCGATGCTTTGTCTTTGAGCCTGGGTAACCAATTTACCGGGCTGGTTTCTCTCGGCAAATTTGAGATTGCCGAAATCGAATACAACCGCCCGCCGTCGACGGTCAGCCTGAAGGCTTTATCGACGGGCATTACCAAGTAGAACCGCACCCTGCGCGGCAAGGCGTATGAAAACACGACTCTGGCCGCCATTGTCCGTCAGATTGCAGGCCGTCTGAAATTGGAAATCACAGTGACGGTTAAAGATATCCCCATCAAACGCGTTACCCAGTATCAGGAGCGCGATGTCGAGTTTTTGGCGCGGCTGGCGAAGGAATACGGACACAGCTTTAAAATCGTCGGCAAGAAACTGGTGTTTACCGACAACGACGCGCTCAAACAGCGTCCTGCCGTTGCCGTCCTGAAACCCGAGGACATCATTCGTGTC
This sequence comes from Neisseria sp. LACPHL-SPEC-2024-00856, assembly GCF_047915665.1. Classification (NCBI taxonomy): domain Bacteria; kingdom Pseudomonadati; phylum Pseudomonadota; class Betaproteobacteria; order Neisseriales; family Neisseriaceae; genus Neisseria; species Neisseria sp. LACPHL-SPEC-2024-00856. Next base: position 3,469 of record NZ_JBLRPR010000001.1, on the reverse strand, counting down.
CGCCTGCGCGATTTGATTAAGGGCGTGCCGTCCAAAGTAGATGTCAAAGGCTACGACCCGAAAAACAAGAAAACGATCTCGGCAAGCCGAAAAAGCAAGCCCAAGCGAGGCAAAGCCAAACACGGCAGCACGGGCGATACATTGCGTATCGTGCCGAATAAGGGTGAGAGTACCGCCCAATTAAATGCCAGGGCAGATGCCAAATTGGCGGATGCGCAGGACGACCAATGCGCGGGCACGGTTACACTGGTCGGCAATGCGCTGTTGGCGGCAGGTCAAATGGTACGGCTGAAAGGATTCGGCAAGTTTTCGGGCAAATATCTGGTCAAGCAGTCGCGGCATGACTTTTCGCGCAGCGGCGGCTATACGACGGAAATCGAAATCAAGATGACGGAATATGTTTCTGAAGAGGAGCAAGGCAGTGCAAACCCATGATTTTACGGCAACGATGCAATTTGGTACGGTATCGGCAGTCGATGCGGCGGCACACAGTTTGCGGGTAAAAATCCCCGTACTCGACGACATGGAAACCGATTGGCTGCCGATGGCGACACCGGCGGCGGGCGGCAACCGTTTTTACAGCCTCCCCGATGTGGGCGAACTGGTGGTCTGCCTGCTGGACGCGCGCGGCGAAAACGGCTGCGTCATCGGCGCGATTTACAATGCCTCCGACAAGCCGCCGGTATCCGACCAAAACAAATGGGTCAAACGGTTTGCCAACGGCACGGTCATCTCGCACGACCGGCGCAGCGGCGAAGTCGTTGTGGAAACGCCGGGCAAGGTCGAAATCAAAGCGGCGCAGAAAGTGGACATCCAATCGCCTCAGACAGAAATTACGGGCAATGCGACGGTAAACGGGCTGTTGACCTATACCGCAGGTTTGGCGGCAGGCAATGCCGGCGGCGGCGAGGCGGCGAAGATTACGGGTAACGTCATCATTGACGGCGAACTTATCGTCAACGGTATCAATGTCGGCAGGCACATCCATGACGGCGATTCCGGAGGGCAAACCGGAGAGCCGAAAAATCATTAAGCCGCATTAAAAGCCGTTTCAGACGGCATTTCCTACAATCCCTGTATCTATCAGCGATACAGGGATTTTTATGTTTTACGCCGCACCGATTTCCAAGCACTGGCAGCTCGCGCCCGAAGGCTCGGGCGTGGTTCAGGGCGAGGACGATATAGATCAGTGTATCCGCAATATTTTATCAACCCGCAAAGGTGCGGACGTTACCCGTCCTGATTTCGGCTCCGACCATTACAAATGGCTGGACACGCCGGAAGACGTGTTTGTCCCCAATATCGTGCGCGAAACCGTGCTGGCCATACAGACGTGGGAGAAGCGGGCAGTGGTTGAGGACATTATTTTCGACGGTGCCGCACCGCATCTGACTATGACGGTTTATTGGCGCATAGCGGATGAAGTGGCAGGCGAGGTTTATACGACAGACATCAGATTGGAGCAGGCGGCATGGATTTGAGCAAAATTAAGCGTGAAGAGCTTAAGGCAGTTTCAGACGATCTTACCGAGATTTTGGCACAGACCATTGCCGACTATGAGGCAAAAAGCGGCAAAACCCTGCAACCCGCCCACATCGAGCGTCTGATTATCAACACCTATGCCTACCGCGAAATGCTGGTCCGTAAAGCCTTGAACGAAGCCTACCGCCAGCAGCACCCGCGTTTTGCAACGGGGTTGATGTTGGATTTGTGCGGCGATGATGTGAACACGCCGCGCCTTGAGGCATCGGCCGCCCGCTGCACCGTCCGCTTTACCCTTGCAGCTTCCCACAGCGAACCCGTCGTCATCTCGCAAAGTACGCAGATTGCCGCAGGTGCGACCGTGTTTCAGACGGCATCGGAAGGCACGCTCTCACCAGCCGGCCGAACTTTGGATTTAGAGGCTGTCTGCACGCAGACAGGTGTGTCCGGCAATGGTTTTGCCGCAGGACAAATCAATACCTTGGTCAGTCCTATTGACGGCGTATCTGCCGCCAATATCGAAGTATCGGCAGGCGGTGCGGACGAAGAGTCGGACGATGCTTATCGGCAACGCATCCTGCTCGCCCCGGAAAGTTTCAGCGTGGCGGGGCCTGTCGGCGCATACGAATACTTTGCACGACGTGTCAATCCTGTCATTTGCGACGTTCATGTCGGCAACCTGAAAACGGCAGGCGGCGAGCCGGTCGGCGGCCGGGTACGGGTAACGGTGCTGACTAAAAACGGACTGCCGTCTCCCGAACTCATCGGCGAAGTGCAGAGGGCTTTGTCTGACGAACGTGTCCGCCCGCTTTGCGACACGGTAAGCGTTGCCGCCCCTTCTGTTATCGATTACACGCTGGATGCGGAACTCACGCTGTTTACAGGCGCGGATGCCGCCGAAGTTTTGGCGGCGGCAAAACAGGCTTGGGCAGATTACGAAGCATCACGCCGCGAAAAACTGGGCGCGGACATCGTGCCGCTGGACATTCAGACGGCATTGAAGGCGGCCGGCGTATACAACGTCGTTTTAAAGTCGCCCGCGCTGACCGTCGTCCAACCCGACCAATGGGCAAGATGCACTTCCGTCAATATCCGCATATCGCCTGAAACGGCGGAGGGTTAGCAATGGCAAAACTCTCCTACGCATCCGTTATCGAACACGACCGACGTTACAAAATGTTGGCGGATTTAGGCTTGAGAATAAATGAGGTCGATGCGGTCAGACTACTGCCGAGGTTGGTAGATTTGGTTGCTCCGGAACACTTGGCGCTGCTGGCGGAGGGTCGCAGCATTTTAGGTGCGGACAGCTACTGGTTAGCTGAAAGCGACCAGACGCGCCGCAAGCTGATTAAGGGCGCGTACCAGCTGCACCGTATGAAAGGCACGCCGTGGGCAATACGCGAAATCGTACGGCGGCTCGGTTTCGGAGAAGTCGAAATCACCGAAGGCTTGGGCAATAAGGAACACAACGGCGAAATCAGGCGGGACGGAACCTACGCGCACGGACGGTCCGACCACTGGGCGCATTACCGTATCACCATGAACGGCGTGCTAACCAACGATCAGGCGGCTTTGCTGCGGCATACCCTGCAAGCCTTTGCGCCTGCCCGATGCGTATTGGCGGCATTGGATTACCGGCACGCCGCCGTCCGGCATAACGGACGGGCATCGAGAGACGGAACATTTAACCGAGGAACTGCATAATGGCAAATTTGAACGAAACAGCACAATGGGAAACAGGCATTTACCAATTAGAAACCTCCGACCCCGTGATGGGAGGGCCGGACGGCATCGACAACCGTCAGGCAAAACAATTGGCCAACCGCACCCTTTGGCTCAAAAACCAAACCGAAGCCCTTCAGACGGAATCGGAAGGCAAAGTCTCCCTCACCGGCGACCAAACCGTCAACGGCCAAAAAACCTTTACCGCCGCAGCACAATTCCAAAACGGCATCCATCTGTCCGCCAACCAAACGCACTGGAACGG